>NZ_RAWA01000011.1 GCF_003611675.1 Corallococcus sp. CA053C | reverse complement strand
CACCAAGGGCGCCCAGCCCCGGTGACGGGGCACACCCGGCGTGGGAGTGGCTTCGGTGGCGGCGAGCAACAGCGCGGGGCCCTCGTAGGGTCCGGGCACGTAGCGGTCCATGGCGCGAAGGTTGGCCTGGTAGACGCGGAACAGGGCGCGCAATTGCTCGCGGCCCGTGGCTTCCTCCAGGAGGCGGGCCTGGACGCCCAGGGTCAGCAGCGTCCCCAGCATGGCTTCGTCGTCCATGCGCTCCAGGGACTCGTCCGACACCGGCAGCGTCAGCGAGAAGGCCTGGGCCACGGTCTGGGCGAAGGCGACGCGCACGCGGCCGTCGGCGTCCTGCGCATCACCGGAGGGCGCCTGCACCCCGGGCACGAAGGCATCCACGAGCGCCAGCAGCCCCACGGCCTGTCCCTGCGCGCGGAGCTGCCGGGCCATCTCATAGGCGATGACGCCACCGAGCGACCAGCCAGCGAGGAGGTACGGGCCCTCGGGCTGTTCCGCGCGGACGGCGCCCAGGTACAGGGCGGCCATCTCCTCCACGGTCTCCACCACGGGCTGGCCGGCCTGGAGGCCTCGCGCCTGGATGCCGATGACGGGCTGGCCCGGGCCCATTCGCCGCGCCAGCTCCGGGTACGCGAGCACGTTGCCGCCACCCGGGTGCACGAGGAACAGGGGCCGGCGACCCGCGTCTCCCTTCTCCAGCGGGACGAGCGGCGACCACGCTCCCGCTTCATCGCGCAGCAGCTTCGCCAGCGCTTCCACCGTGGGGTGTTGGAAGAGCGCGGCCAGGGGCACGTGTCGGCCCAGGCGTTCGCGCAGCACGGCCACCATGCGGACCGCGAGCAGCGAGTGGCCGCCGAGCGCGAAGAAGCTGGTGCGCACCCCGACGGGCTGCACGCCGAGGACCTCTTCCCACACTGTCGCGAGCTGCGACTCGAGCGCGTCCCGGGGGGCGAGGAAGTCCTCGGCCTGGGTGGCGGAGACCTCCAGCGCGGGCAGGGCCTTGCGGTCCACCTTGCCGTTGGCGCTCAAGGGCAGCGCGTCCAGCACGCCGAGGGCCGACGGGACCATGTACTCGGGCAGTTGCTGCCGCAGTGCTGCTTCCACCGCCTTCGGATCCAGGTCCTGTCCGGGCTTCGCCACCACGTAGGCCACGAGCCGCTTGTCCCCGCCGATGTCCCGCACCACCACCGAGGCCTCCGCCACGCTGGCGTGCCGCAAGAGCGCGGCTTCGATCTCTCCGGGCTCGATGCGGAAGCCGCGCACCTTCACCTGGAAGTCGGTGCGGCCCAGGAACTCCAACGTGCCGTCCTCCTTCCAGCGGGCCTTGTCGCCCGTGCGGTACAGCCGTGCGCCCGGCTCCGTGCTGAAGCCGTGCGGCACGAAGCGCTCCGCCGTCAGGTCCGGACGGTGGAGGTAGCCCCAGGCGAGGCCATCTCCGCCCACGTACAGCTCACCGGGCACGCCCACGCCCACCGCGTCGCCATGCGTGTCCAGCACGTACGCCGTCGAGTTCCCGATGGGCCTGCCGATGGGCACCGCGGACTCCACCGCGCTGTGCTTCGTCAGCGTGTGCGTGGTGGAGAACGTGGTGTTCTCCGTGGGGCCGTATCCATTCACCAGCACGGAGCCCTCGGTGAGCCGGGCCACGTGCTCACGCACGCGCTGCGCGGGCAGCACGTCGCCGCCCGCCAGCACCTGCTTCACTCCCGACAGCGCTTCGCCCTGATGCAGCGCCATCTGCTCGTACAGCGCCGCCGTCAGCCACAGCGCGCTGATGCGCTCCTTCGTCAGCAGCGCGCCCACTTCGTCCAGCGTCAGGGCATGCGGCGGTGCGAGGACCAGCTTCGAGCCGTGCAGCAGCGCGCCCCAGAGTTCGAGCGTCGCCGCGTCGAAGGCCACGGGCGCCAGTTGCAGCCAGACCTCCTCCGCGCCGAAGCGCATGAAGTCATTGCCCAACACCAGACGCGTGATGCCCTGGTGCGGGATGCACACGCCCTTCGGACGGCCCGTGCTGCCAGACGTGAACATCACGTAGGCCAGGTCGTCTCCGCTGACTTCCACGTCGGGTGCTGTCTCCGGATGGCGGCGGACGTCGGCCCACGCCGTGTCCACGCAGAGCGGTGTGCCCGCGCTGGCAGGCAGCTTCTCCAGGAGCGACTGCTGCGTCAGCGTCACTCCGACGCCCGCATCCTCCAGCAGCAGCGCGATGCGCTCGGCCGGGTAGTTGCGGTCCACCGGCACGTACGCGCCGCCCGCCTTGAGGATGGCCAGCAGGCCCACCACCATGTCGAACGAGCGCTCCACGTAGACACCGACCCGCGTGCCACGCGCCACGCCCAGGCCGCGCAGGTGATGCGCGAGCTGGTTCGCCTTCGCGTCCAGTGCCGCGTACGTCAGCGTCCCCTCCCCTTCCGCGAGCTTCAGCGCCACCGCGTCGGGCGTCTTCCGGGCCTGGGCCTCGAACCGCGCGTGCACCGACGTGGCGCGTGGGTACTCCGCCGCCGTGCGGTTCCGGTCCTCCACGACCTGACGGCGCTCGGTGGCATCCAGCATCGACAGCCGGGTCACCGGGGCTTCGGGGTGTTGCAGCACGGACTCCAGGAGCACGTTCAGGTGGTCCACCATGCGGCGCACCGTCGCGGCTTCGAACAGCTCGGTGCTGTATTCCAACACCGCGCTGAGCCCGTCCGCGGTCTCCATGAAGAAGACGCTCAGGTCGAACTTCGACGTGCCGCCTTCCAGCTCCAGGGGTTTGAGCGTCATGCCCGGCAGCCGCGCTTCGCCCACGGGCAGGTTCTGGAGCGCCAGCAGCGACTGGAAGAGCGGCGTGTGGCCCCGGCTGCGCTCGGGCTGGAGCGCTTCCACCAGCTTTTCGAACGGCACGTCCTGGTGCTCCTGCGCCTCCAACACCGTCTCGCGCACCTGCTGAAGCAGGCTCCGGAAGCTGGGGGCTCCGGACAGGTCCGCCCGCAGCACCAGCGTGTTGACGAAGAAGCCGATGAGGCTCTCCACTTCCTTGCGAGTACGGCCCGCGATGGGGGAACCGACGCTGATGTCGTCCTGCCCGGAGTACTTCGACAGCAACACCTGCCAGCCCGCGAGCAGCACCATGTACAGCGAGGCACCCTCGCGCTGGGCCAGGCTCCGCAACTTCCCGGTCAGCTCGCGCGGAACGGTGAAGCCGAGCGTCGCGCCCGCATTGCCACGCACCGCCGGACGCGGACGGTCCGTGGGCAGTTCGAGCACCGGCGGCGCTCCGGAGAGCTTCCGCTTCCAGTAGTCCACTTCCCGCTGGAGCGTCGCTCCCTGCAACCAGCCGCGCTGCCAGGCGGCGTAGTCCGCGTACTGCAACGACAGCTCCGGAAGCGGAGACGGCTGCCCCTGCACGAAGGCCGCATAGAGCATCCCCACTTCCCGGACGAGCACGCCGAGCGACCAACCGTCCGACACGATGTGGTGCATCGTGACGACGAGGACGTGCTCGCGAGCCTCCAGCTTCAGCAACAGGGCCCGAAACAGCGGCCCATGCTCCAGATCGAAGGGCTGCAGCACCTCCTGCCGCACCCGCTGCTGGGCCGTCTGCTCACGCGCCCCCGCGGACGTCGTGCTCAGTTCCTCCGTGGTCAGCGAGAAGGCCCCATCGGAGGAGATCCGCTGGACTGGTTCGGGATTCCCCACGGCGAACGTGGTGCGCAGGGCTTCGTGCCGACGTACGACTTCGCGCAGGGCGCGCTCCAGCGCGGCTGTGTCCAGGTTGCCTTCCAGGCGCACCGCCACGGGCACGTTGTAGAGGGCCGTGCCCGGCTCCAACTGGTCGATGAACCACAGACGCTGCTGCGCGAACGACAGCGGCAGCGGAGCGGCCCTGGACACGGACGTGAGCGTCGGTGCTCTCGTGCGCTCGGCGTTCTCCAGCCGCTTCGCGAGGGCTTCCACGGTGGAGGCTTCGAAGAGTGCGCGCAGGGGTAGCTCGACGCCTACCTCTGCCCGGATCCGTGACACCACCTGGGTCGCCAGGAGCGAGTGTCCGCCCAGCGCGAAGAAGTCATCCTTCACGCCCACCTGGGGGAGTCGCAGCACTTCGGCCCAGATGGCCGCCAGCTGCGCTTCCAGCTGCGTGCGCGGGGCTTCGTAGGTGCTTCCGGACTGCGGCGCCTCCGGCTCCGGCAGGGCCTTGCGGTCCACCTTGCCGTTGGCGTTGAGCGGCAGGGCCTCCAGCACCACCACCGTGCCGGGGACCATGTACTCCGGCAATCGCTGGCGCAGGTTGGTCTTCAGCGCTTCCGCTTCCAACGTGGCTCCGGCCTTCGCCGCGACGTACGCGACGAGCCGCTTCTCCGCGCCCTCCCCCTTCGCCACCACCACCGCGTCCTTCACCGTGTCCTGCTGGCGCAGGGCGGCTTCGACTTCGCCCAGCTCGATGCGGAACCCACGCACCTTCACCTGGAAGTCCACGCGGCCCAGGTACTCCAGCACGCCATCCGCCCGGTACCGGACCCGGTCTCCTGTGCGGTACATGCGGCTGCCCGCGGGACCGTGGACTTCTGGCAGGAACTTCTCCGCCGTGAGGTCCGGCCTCAGCAGGTAGCCGCGCGCCTGGCCTTCGCCCGCGAGGTACAGCTCACCCGCCACGCCCACCGGTACCGGTTGCAGGTACGTGTCCAGCACGTACGCGCGCGTGTTGGTGAGCGGCCGGCCGATGTTCGGCACTTCCTCTCGGCCCACCAGCGACCACGTTGAGTACGTCGTGTCTTCGGACGGGCCGTAGAGGTTGTAGAGCTTGCGCACCGTGGGGACGCCGTACACCTGCTTCGCCAGTGTCTCCGGCAGCGCTTCGCCCGCGAGGTTCACCACGCGCACCGACGGGGGCACCGCGCCCAGCCTCACCAACTGCGCCATCGCTGACGGCACCGTGTTGATGAGCGTGACTTCTGCCTCCACCTTCTCTTCCGCCAGGTGCAAGGCATTGCGCACCACCACCACGCTGCCGCCACGGACCAGCGGCGCGAACAGCTCGAACACGGAGAGGTCGAAGTTGAGCGACGTTGCCGCCAGCACGGCCTTCGTCTCTTCTTCCTCGAAGGTCTCCTGTGCCCACGCCAGGAAGGCCACCGCGTTCCGGTGCGTCACCGCTACGCCCTTGGGCCGCCCTGTGCTGCCCGAGGTGTAGATGAGATAGGCCACGTTCTCCGGCTGCACCTGCATGTCTGGCGACCTGTCCGACTCCGTCGCCAACGTCGCGTCTGTGTCCAGGCACACCGCCTGCGCGCTGAAGGCCGGCAGTGACTCCAACAGGTGCGAATGCGCCACCAGCGCCGGGCCCTGCGCATCCTCCAGCAACCAGCCCAACCGCTCCTTCGGGTAGCTCGGGTCGAGCGGCACGTACGCACCACCGGCCTTCAGGATGCCCAGCGTACCCACCACCACGTCCGCCGTGCGCTCCACGCACAGGCCCACGCGCGACTCGGGCCCCACGCCCAGCTTCCTCAGCCGGTGCGCCAACTGGTTCGCCTTCGTCTCCACCTCCCGGTACGTCAGCCGCTGCTTGCCGCTGATGACCGCGATGGCTTCGGGCGTCTTCCGTGCCTGCGCCTCGAAGAGCTGGGGAATCGTCGCGTCGCGCGGGTACTCCGCCTGCGTCTGGTTCCACGCCACCAGCACTCTCTGACGCTCCACCTCCGTCAGCATCGGCAGCCGGCCCACCGCCTCTTCCGGCTTCGCCACCGCCGCTTCCATCAACACGCGCAGGTGCTCCACCATCCGGCGGATCGTCCCGGCCTCGAACAGCTCGGTGCTGTACTCCACCGCGCCGCTCAGTCCCTGCGGCGTCTCCGTGAAGAAGACGCTCACGTCGAACTTCGACGTGTGGCCCTCCATCTCCAGCGGCTTCAAGGTCAGCCCAGGCAGGCGCACTTCGCCCTCGGGCACGTTCTGGAGCGACAGCATCGTCTGGAAGAGCGGCGTGTGGCTCAGGCTGCGTCCTGGCTGCAACGCCTCCACCAGCTTCTCGAACGGCACCTCCTGGTGCTCATACGCCCCCAGCACCGTCTCCTTCACCTGCCCGAGCAACTTCCGGAATGACACGGCTCCATCCACCTGCGCACGCAACACCAGCGTGTTGACGAAGAAGCCGATCAGCCCCTCCACCTCCGAACGCGTGCGCCCCGCGATGGGCGAACCGACGCTGATGTCCTCCTGCCCCGAGTACCTCGCCATCAAGGCCTGCCAACCCGCCAGCAGCACCATGAACAGCGACGCGCCCTCCTGCTGCGCCAGGTCCTTCAACCCCTGCGACAGCTCCGGCGACAGGCGGAAGCCTTGCGTCGCGCCCGCGTTGCCGCGCATCGCGGGCCGGGGACGGTCCGTCGGCAGCTCCAGCACGGGCGGTGCTCCCACGAGCTGCCGCTTCCAGTAGTCCACCTCGCGCCGCAACGCCTCACCGCGCAGCCAGTCGCGCTGCCAGACCGCGTAGTCCGCGTACTGCACCGGCAGCTCCGGCAGGGTCCACGGCTGTCCCCGCGTCAGCGCGTCGTACAGCGTGACGACTTCGCGGATCAGCACGCTCACGGACCAACCGTCGGAGACCGCGTGGTGCATCGTGACGACGAGCACGTGCTCGCGTGCGTCCAGGCGCAGCAGCAGGGCCCTCAGCAGCGGCCCCTGCTTCAGGTCGAACGGCTGCGACAGCTCCAGCGCCACCCGGCTTCGGGCCTCGTCCTCGCGTGCAGCGCCGAGGGCGCTCAAGTCCACGGACGTCAACGGCGGCTCCACCGTGTCATGGATGCGCTGGACGGGCTGACCGCCCTCCTCGGCGAACGTGGTGCGCAGGGCTTCGTGACGGCGTACGACCTCGTGCAGCGCGCGCTCCAGCGCCCTCGCGTCCAGGTCGCCCTCCAACCGGACCGCCACCGGCACGTTGTAGAGCGGGCTTCCCGGCTCCAGCTGATCAATGAACCACAACCGCTGCTGCGCGAACGACAGCGGCACCGACACCGGACGGCTCCGCGCGACCAGCGCCGGGACACCCGAGCTGCCGGCCTGGGAGAGCCGCAGCGCGAGCGCTTCCACCGTGGGCGCCTCGAACAACAGCCGCAGCGGCATCTCCCGACCCAGCCGCGTGCGGATGCGCGACACCACCTGCGTCGCCAGCAACGAGTGCCCACCCAGCGCGAAGAAGTTGTCCTTCACCCCCACGCGCTCCAACCGCAACACCTCCGCCCAGATGGCCGCGAGCTTCGCCTCCACCTCCGTGCGCGGCGCTTCGTAGGTGCTGCCCGCCCGAGGCGCCTCCGGCTCCGGCAGCGCCTTGCGGTCCACCTTCCCGTTGGCGTTCAACGGCAGCGCGTCCAGGACCACCAGCGCCGCGGGCATCATGTACTCGGGCAGGCCCTGCCGCAGGCCGCTCCGCAGCGTGTCCGCGTCCAGCGCGTGGCCCTCCTTCGCCACGACGTAGCCGACGAGCCGCTTGTCGGCGCCGTCCCCGCGCACGAGCACCACGGCCTCGCTCACGCCGGGCTGCTGCGCCAGCGCCGTCTCCACCTCGCCCAGCTCGATGCGGAAGCCCCGCAGCTTCACCTGGAAGTCCAGGCGGCCCAGGTACTCCAGCTCGCCGGAGGCCAGCCACCGCACGCGGTCTCCCGTGCGGTACAGCCGTCCGCCCGGCTGCGTTCCCAGACCGTCCGGCACGAAGCGCTCCGCCGACAGCTCTGGCCGCTCCAGGTACCCCCGCGCGAGCCCCGCACCGCCGACGTACAGCTCGCCCGGCACACCGACCGGCACGGGTTGCAGCTCGGGGTCCAGCACGTAGGCCTGCATGTTGGCCATCGGCCGGCCCAGCACCGGGCGCGCCGTGTCCATCGCGATGGCGCGCGCGGTGACGTCCACCGTGCACTCCGTGGGCCCGTACACGTTGAAGGCCTTGAGCCCCGGGAGCGCCGCGAGCCGCGCCCACAGCGCATCGTCCACCGCCTCGCCACCCACCAGGACGCGCATCGGTCGGCGCGTGCCCAGTCCTTCATCCAGCAGCAGGCGCAGGTGCGCCGGCGTGCAGTCGAGGACGTCCACCTCCTGCTCCTCCAACCACGCCGCCGTGCGCGCCACGTCCTCGCGCACGCCGGCCGGCACGATGCAGAGCGCGTGACCGTCCGCCAACTGCACCAACTGCTGCACCGAGGCGTCGAATGCCAGGGGCGCGTTGAAGCTCACCCGGACCGGCTCCGTGATGCCCGCGAACGTCATGACCTTGTGCGCGGCGCGCAGGTTCATCATCGACGCGTGCTGCACCATCACGCCCTTGGGGCGCCCCGTGCTGCCCGAGGTGTAGATGAGGTACGCCAGGTGCGTCGGGAGGCTCAGGCGGACCGGGTTGTCACTCGACTGCCGGGCCAGCGCCTCGCGCGGCCCCGTGTCGTCCAGGCACAGGGTCTCCAGCCCCTCCGGGAGCGCCCCGGCGAGCATGCGCTGCGTGAGCACCCAGCGCGCGCCGCAGTCCTTCGCGAGCCAACCCAGCCGCTCGGAAGGCCACGCCGGATCCAGCGGCACGTAGGCACCGCCGGCCTTCATCACGCCGAGCGCCGCCACCACCAGGTCCACCGAACGCTCCATGAAGAGCGCCACGCGCACCTCGGGCCCCACGCCGCGCTCGCGCAGCCAGTGGGCGAGTTGGTTGGCGCGCGCGTTGAGCTGTTCGAAGTCCAGCCGCACCGTGCCGTCCAACACCGCGAGCCTGCCGGGCGCGACGCGCGCTTGCGTCTCCACGCACTCGTGGAAGCAGCCGTCCCAGGGCACGGACAGGCGCGTGTCGTTCCAGGTGGAGACCACCTGCGCGCGCTCGTCGGCGGACAGCAGCGGCAGTCGGGCGACGCGCTCGGTGGGACGGGCCACGATGCCTTCGAGCAGCGTCGTCAGGTGCGAGGCCATCCGGTGGAGCGTGCTCGCGTCGAACAGCGCGGTGCTGTACTCCAGGACGCCCGCGAGGCCTCGCGGCGTCTCCATGAGCGTCACGCTCAGGTCGAACTTCGCGATGGGGCTCTCCAGGTCCACCGGCTTGAGCGCCAGGCCCGGCAACCGCACCTCTCCCATGGGGACGTTCTGGAGCGACAGCATCGTCTGGAAGAGCGGCGTGTGGCTCAGGCTGCGCTCGGGCTGGAGGGCCTCCACCAGCTTCTCGAACGGCACCTCCTGGTGTTCGTACGCCTCCAGCACCGTCTCACGCACCTGGGCGAGCAGGTCGCGGAAGGACGCGCGGCCGTCCACGTTCGTCCGCAGCACCAGCGTGTTGACGAAGAAGCCGATGAGCCCTTCCAGCTCCGAGCGCGTGCGGCCCGCGATGGGCGCCCCCACGCTGAGGTCCGTCTGTCCGGAGTAGCGCGCCAGCAGCACCTGCCAGCCCGCGAGCAGCACCATGAAGAGTGACGCACCTTCGCGCTGGGCCAGGGACTTGAGCCCTTCCACCAGCGGGCGGGACAGGGTGAAGGCATGCGTCGCGCCCGTGATGCTCTGCGCGGGCGGACGCGGGCGGTCCGTGGGCAGCTCCAGCACCGGCGGCGCCCCCCCGAGCTTCTGCTTCCAGTAGCCGACCTGTCGCGCCAGCGCGTCACCCTGGAGCCAGCCGCGCTGCCACGCCGCGTAGCGCGCGTACTGCAGGGGCAGCTCCGGCAGGGGCGAGGGACGCCCCGTGGAGAAGGCCGCGTACAGCGCTCCCATCTCGCGCACCAGCACGCCCAGCGACCACCCGTCCGACACGATGTGGTGCATCGTGATGACGAGCACGTGCTCACGGTCGCCGAGGGCGAACAACCGCGCGCGGATCAGCGGCCCGCGCAGCAGGTCGAAGGGCCGCATCATCTCCTGCTCGACCCGGCGGCGGGCCTCGGCCTCTCGCTGGGATGCGTCGAGGTTCCGCAGGTCCACGCGCGCCAGCTCCAGCGGCAGGGAGGCATGGATGACCTGGATGGCCTCGCCGGACTGCTCCTCGAAGGTGGTGCGCAGGGACTCATGACGGCGCACGACTTCGCGCAGGGCGCGCTCCAGTGCCGCTGCGTCCAGGTCGCCTTCCAGGCGCACCGCCACGGGGACGTTGTAGAGCGCCGTGCCCGGCTCCAGTTGGTCGATGAACCACAGCCGCTGCTGCGCGAACGACAGCGGCTGCGCCATGTCTTCGGGGATGTGGCGCAGGGCCGTAGCCCGGGAGCTGCTGGCCTTCTCCACGCGCTGGGCGAGGGCTTGCAGCGTGGGAGCTTCGAAGAGCGCGCGCAGGGGAAGCTCGGCGCCCACCTCCGCGCGGATCCGTGACACCACCTGGGTGGCCAGGAGCGAGTGGCCGCCCAGCGCGAAGAAGTCATCCTTCACGCCCACCTGGGGGAGTCGCAGCACTTCGGCCCAGATGGCCGCCAGCTGCGCTTCCAGCTCCGTGCGCGGTGCTTCGTAGGTGCTGCCGGATTGCGGCGCCTCCGGCTCCGGCAGGGCCTTGCGGTCCACCTTGCCGTTGGCATTGAGCGGCAGGGCCTCCAGCACCACCACCGTGCCGGGGACCATGTACTCGGGCAAACGCTGACGCAGGCTGGTCTTCAGCGCCTCCGCTTCCAGCGTCGCTCCGGCCTTCGCCGCGACGTACGCGACGAGGCGCTTCTCCGCGCCGTCTCCCTTCGCCACCACCACCGCGTCCTTCACCGTGTCCTGCTGGCGCAGGGCGGCTTCGACTTCGCCCAGCTCGATGCGGAAGCCTCGCACCTTCACCTGGAAGTCCACCCGGCCCAGGTATTCCAGCACGCCGTCCACCCGGTACCGCACCCGGTCGCCCGTGCGGTACATGCGGCTGCCCGCGGGCCCGTGCACTTCCGGCAGGAACTTCTCCGCCGTGAGTTCTGGCCGCAGCAGGTAGCCGCGTGCCTGGCCTTCGCCCGCGAGGTACAGCTCACCCGCCACGCCCACGGGCACCGGTTGCAGGTACGTGTCCAACACGTACGCGCGCGTGTTGGTCAGCGGCCGGCCGATGTTCGGCACTTCCTCGCGGCCCACCAGCGACCACGTTGAGTACGTCGTGTCTTCAGACGGGCCGTAGAGGTTGTACAGCTTGCGCACCGTGGGGACGCCGTACACCTGCTTCGCCAGCGTCTCCGGCAGGGCTTCGCCCGCGAGGTTCACCACGCGCACCGACGGGGGCACCGCTCCCAACCGCACCAACTGCGCCATCGCTGACGGCACCGTGTTGATCAGCGTGACTTCGGCCTCCACCTTCTCTTCCGCCAGGTGCAAGGCGTTGCGCACCACCACCACGCTGCCGCCTCGCACCAGCGGCGCGAACAGCTCGAACACGGAGAGGTCGAAGTTGAGCGACGTTGCCGCCAGCACGGCCTTCGTCTCTTCTTCCTCGAAGGTCTCCTGTGCCCACGTCAGGAAGGCCACCGCGTTCCGGTGCGTCACCGCTACGCCCTTGGGCCGGCCCGTGCTGCCCGAGGTGTAGATGAAGTACGCCACGTTCTCCGGCTGCACCTGCATGTCCGGCGACCTGTCCGACTCCGTCGCCAACGTCGCGTCTGTGTCCAGGCACACCGCCTGCGCGGTGAAAGCTGGCAGGGAGTCCAGCAGGTGCGAGTGCGCGACCAACGCCAGACCTTGCGCGTCTTCCAGCAGCCAGCCCAGCCGCTCCTTCGGGTAGCTGGGGTCGAGCGGCACGTACGCGCCACCGGCCTTCAGGATGCCCAGCGTTCCCACCACCACATCCGCCGTGCGCTCCACGCACAGGCCCACGCGCGACTCGGGGCCCACCCCCAGCTTGCGCAGCCGATGCGCCAGCTGGTTCGCCTTCGCCTCCACCTCCCGGTACGTCAGCCTTTGCTTGCCGCTGATGACCGCCACCGCGTCGGGCGTCCTCCGAGCCTGCGCCTCGAAGAGCTGGGGGATCGTCACGTCGCGCGGGTACTCCGTTTGCGTCTGGTTCCACGTCACCAGCACCTGCTGACGCTCTGCCTCCGTCAGCAGCGGCAGCCGGCCCACCGCCTCTTCCGGCTTCGTCAGCGCGCTTTCCATCAACACGCGCAGGTGCTCCACCATCCGGCGGATCGTCCCGGCCTCGAACAGCTCGGTGCTGTACTCCACCGCGCCGCTCAGCCCCTGCGGTGTCTCCGTGAAGAAGACACTCACGTCGAACTTCGACGTACCCGCGCTCAGCTCCACCGGCTTCAGCACCAGCCCCGGAAGCTTCGCCTCCTCCATGGGCATGTTCTGCACCGCGAGCATCGTCTGGAAGAGCGGCGTGTGGCTCAGGCTGCGCTCGGGCTGCAACGCTTCCACCAACTTCTCGAACGGCACCTCCTGGTGCTCGTACGCCCCCAGCACCGTCTCCCTCACCTGCCCGAGCAGCCCGCGGAAATCCGCCCCTCCGGACAGGTCCGCCCGGAGCACCAACGTGTTGACGAAGAAGCCGATGAGGCCTTCCACCTCCGAACGTGTGCGCCCCGCGATGGGCGAACCCACGCTGAGGTCCGTCTGTCCCGAGTAGCGCGACAGCAACACCTGCCAGCCCGCCAGCAGCACCATGTACAGCGACGCACCCTCACGCCGGGCCAGGTCGCGCAAGCCCTGCTCCAGCGCATGCGGCCATTGGAAGACCTCGACCGCGCCGGCATTGCCGCGCACCGCCGGACGCGGACGGTCCGTGGGCAGCTCCAGCACGGGCGGCGCTCCCACCAACTGCTGCTTCCAGTAATCCACCTCGCGCCGCAACGTCTCGCCTTGCAGGCGGCTCCGTTGCCACGTCGCGTAGTCCGCGTACTGCACCGGCAGCTCCGGCAGGGGCGACGGTCGCCCTTCCGCGAACGCTGCGTACAGCGTGCTGACCTCCCGCACGAGCACGCCCATCGACCATCCGTCCGACACGATGTGATGCATCGTGATCAAGAGGATGTGTTCCTTCTCGCCCAGTCTCAGCAGTTGGGCGCGGACAAGGGGGCCGGTGTGGAGATTGAACGACCGCAGCAACTCCTGCCCGAGATGATGCCGTGCCGCTTCGTCCCGCCGCGAGGCCTCCAGCCCTTGGAGTTCCACCACACCCAACGGCAGGTCGGTCTCCGCGTGGATGACCTGGATGGGCTGGCCATTCTCCTCCGCGAACGTCGTTCGCAACGCCTCGTGGCGTCGAAGGACTTCACGCAGCGCCCTTTGCAGGACCTCCTGGCGGAGCTCGCCTTCCAGGCGCACCGCCACCGGCACGTTGTACAGGGAGGTGCCCGGCTCCAGCTGATCGATGAACCACAACCGCTGCTGCGCGAACGACAGCGGCCGGGAAACCTCCCGCGTGGCCCTCTCCAGCTTCACTGAGTTCGAGCCAGACGTCTTCTCCAGACGCTGGGCCAATCCCTCCACCGTGGGCACTTCAAACAAGGCGCGCAGCGGCAGCTCCGCGCCCAGCTCCGTACGCACCCGTGACACCACCTGCGTGGCCAGCAGTGAATGCCCGCCCAGCGCGAAGAAGTCGTCCTTCACGCCTACGCGCATCACCCGCAGCACCTCTGCCCAGATGGCCGCGAGCTTCGCTTCCGTCTCCGTGCGCGGCGCTTCGTAGGTGCTGCCGGATTGCGGCGCCTCCGGCTCCGGCAGGGCCTTGCGGTCCACCTTCCCGTTGGCATTGAGCGGCAGGGCCTCCAGCACCACCACCGTGCCGGGCACCATGTACTCCGGCAACCGCTGGCGCAGGCTGGTCTTCAGCGACTCCGCATCCAGCGTCGCTCCGGCCTTCGCCGCGACGTACGCGACGAGCCGCTTCTCCGCGCCCTCCCCCTTCGCCACCACCACCGCGTCCTTCACCGTGTCCTGCTGGCGCAGCGCGGCTTCGACTTCGCCCAGCTCGATGCGGAAGCCTCGCACCTTCACTTGGAAGTCCACGCGGCCCAGGTACTCCAGCACGCCGTCCGCCCGGAACCGCACCCGGTCTCCCGTGCGGTACATGCGGCTGCCCGCGGGGCCGTGGACTTCCGGCAGGAACTTCTCCGCCGTGAGGTCCGGCCGCAGCAGGTAGCCGCGCGCCTGGCCTTCGCCCGCGAGGTACAGCTCTCCCGCCACGCCCACCGGTACCGGTTGCAGGTACGTGTCCAGCACGTACGCGCGCGTGTTCGCCAAGGGACGACCGATGTTCGGCACTTCCTCGCGACCCACCAGTGACCACGTCGAATACGTGGTGTCTTCGGACGGGCCGTAGAGGTTGTACAGCTTGCGCACCGTGGGGACGCCGTACACCTGCTTCGCCAGCGTCTCCGGCAGTGCTTCGCCCGCGAGGTTCACCACGCGCACCGACGGGGGCACCGCTCCCAACCGCACCAACTGCGCCATCGCGGATGGCACCGTGTTGATGAGCGTGACTTCGGCCTCCACCTTCTCTTCCGCCAGGTGCAAGGCATTGCGCACCACCACCACGCTGCCGCCCCGCACCAGCGGCGCGAACAGCTCGAACACGGAAAGGTCGAAGTTGAGCGAAGTCGCCGCCAGCACGGCCTTCGTCTCTTCCTCCTCGAACGTCTCCTGCGCCCACGTCAGGAACGCCACCGCGTTCCGGTGCGTCACAGCCACGCCCTTGGGCCGGCCCGTGCTGCCCGAGGTGTAGATGAAGTACGCCACGTTCTCCGGCTGCACTTCCGTCGGTGCCGGCGTGCTGGACTCCTTCGCCAGGGTCTCGGCACGGTCCAGGCACACCGCCTGCGCGGTGAAGGCCGGCAGGGACTCCAGCAGGTGCGAGTGCGCGACCAGCGCCGGTCCCTGCGCATCCTCCAGCAACCAGCCCAACCGCTCCTTCGGGTAGCTGGGGTCCAGCGGCACGTACGCGCCGCCGGCCTTCAAGATGCCCAGCGTTCCGACCACCAAGTCCGCCGTGCGCTCCACGCACAGGCCCACCCGCGACTCGGGCCCCACGCCCAGCTTCCTCAGCCGGTGCGCCAACTGGTTCGCCTTCGCCTCCACCTCCCGGTACGTCAGCCTTTGCTTGTCGCTGATGACCGCGATGGCTTCCGGCGTCCTCCGTGCCTGGGCCTCGAAGAGCTGGGGAATCGTCGCGTCGCGCGGGTACTCCGCTTGCGTCTGGTTCCACGTCACCAATACCTGGTGCCGTTCCGCTTCCGTCAGCATCGGCAGCCGGCCCACGGCCTCTTCCGGCCTCGCCACCGCTGCTTCCATCAACACGCGCAGGTGTTCCACCATGCGGCGGATCGTCCCGGCCTCGAACAACTCGGTGCTGTACTCCAGCAGGACGTCCAGGCCTCGCGGCGTCTCCACGAAGACGATGCTCAGGTCGAACTTCGATGTCTTGCTTTCCAGCTCCACGGGCTTGAGGGTTACCCCGGGCAGACGCGCCTCGCCCATGGGCAGGTTCTGCAGCGCCAGGAGCACCTGGAACAACGGCGTGTAGCTCCGGTCACGCTTCGGCTGCAGCGCCTCCACCAGCTTCTCGAACGGCACCTGCTGGTGCTCCTGCGCTTCCAGCACCGTCTCCCGCACCTGCTTCAGCAGCGCCTGGAAGGACCCGGCTGGCTCCACGTTCGCACGCAACACCAGCGTGTTGACGAAGAAGCCGATGAGGCCTTCCACCTCCGAGCGCGTCCGCCCCGCGATGGGCGAACCCACGCTGATGTCTGTCTGCCCCGAGTACCTCGACAGCAGGGCTTGCCAGCCCGCCAGCAGCACCATGTACAGCGAGGCGCCCTCACGTTGAGCCAGACCCCTCAACTCCTGGACGAGGGCATGGGGCCAGAGGAAGGACTGGAGCGCGCCAGCGTTGCCGCGCACCGAGGGCCTCGGGCGGTCCGTGGGCAGCTCCAACATGGGGGGAGCCGCCGCGAGCTTCTGCTTCCAGTAGTCCACCTCGCGCTGCAATGCCTCGCCCTGCAGCTCCTGCCGCTGCCAGCGCGCGTAGTCCGCGTACTGCACCGGCAGCTCTGGCAGGGGCGACGGTCGCCCTTCCGCGAACGCCGCGTAGAGCGCGCCCACCTCGCGCACGAGCACGCCCATTGACCAGCCGTCCGACACGATGTGGTGCATCGTGACGATGAGCACGTGCTCTCGCGCATCCAGCTTCAGCAGCAGCGCCCGGGCCAGCGGACCTTGCTTCAGGTCGAATGGCTTCAACACCTCCCGCTCAATCCGATGCCGCGCTTCCTCGTCTCGCGACCGGGCATCCGCTGCGTGGAGATCCACCGTCTCCAACGGTAGCTTCATCTCTGGATGGATGACCTGGGTGGGCTGACCGTTCTCCTCCGCGAAGGTCGTCCGCAACGCCTCGTGGCGTCGCATCACTTCGTCCAGTGCCTTCTCCAGCACCTCCTGGCGGAGCTCGCCTTCCAGGCGCACCGCCATCGGGACGTTGTAGAGGGGCGTACCCGGCTCCAACTGGTCGATGAACCACAGCCGCTGCTGCGCGAATGACAACGGCCGGGAGGCAGCTCCTGCCGCCGACTCCATGGCCATCGTGCTCGCGCGAGACGCCTTCTCCAGGCGCTTGGCGAGGGCCTCCACCGTCGGGGCTTCGAAGAGTGCGCGCAGGGGCAACTCCGCGCCCGTCTCCGAACGCACCCGCGACACCACCTGGGTGGCCATCAGTGAGTGGCCGCCCAGTGCGAAGAAGTTGTCCTTCACGCCCACTTGCGGGAGTCGCAGCACTTCGGCCCAGATGGCCGCCAGCTTCGCCTCCAGCTCCGTGCGCGGGGCTTCGTAGGTGCTGCCGGACTGCGGCGCCTCCGGCTCCGGAAGGGCCTTGCGGTCCACCTTCCCGTTGGCATTGAGCGGCAGGGCCTCCAGCACCACCACCGTGCCGGGGACCATGTACTCCGGCAACCGCTGGCGCAGGTTGGTCTTCAGCGCTTCCGCTTCCAACGTGGCTCCGGCCTTCGCCGCGACGTACGCGACGAGCCGCTTCTCCGCGCCCTCCCCCTTCGCCACCACCACCGCGTCCTTCACCGTGTCCTGCTGGCGCAGGGCGGCTTCGACTTCGCCCAGCTCGATGCGGAACCCACGCACCTTCACCTGGAAGTCCACCCGGCCCAGGTACTCCAGCACGCCGTCCGCCCGGAACCGCACCCGGTCTCCCGTGCGATACATGCGACTGCCCGAGGGACCGTGCACTTCTGGCAGGAACTTCTCCGCCGTGAGTTCTGGCCGCAGCAGGTAGCCGCGCGCCTGGCCTTCGCCCGCGAGGTACAGCTCTCCCGCCACGCCTACCGGTACCGGTTGCAGGTACGCGTCCAGCACGTACGCGCGTGTATTGCTGAGCGGCCGGCCGATGTTCGGCACTTCCTCGCGGCCGACCAGCGACCACGTCGAGTACGTCGTGTCTTCAGAGGGGCCGTAGAGGTTGTACAGCTTGCGCACCGTGGGGACGCCGTACACCTGCTTCGCCAGCGTCTCCGGCAGCGCTTCGCCCGCGAGGTTCACCACGCGCACCGACGGGGGCACCGCTCCCAACCGCACCAACTGCGCCATCGCCGATGGCACCGTGTTGATGAGCGTGACTTCGGCCTCTACCTTCTCTTCCGCCAGGTGCAAGGCATTGCGCACCACCACCACGCTGCCGCCTCGCACCAGCGGCGCGAACAGCTCGAACACGGAGAGGTCGAAGTTGAGGGACGTTGCCGCCAGGACGGCCTTTGTCTCTTCTTCCTCGAATGTCTCCTGTGCCCACGTCAGGAAGGCCACCGCGTTCCGGTGCGTCACCGCCACGCCCTTGGGCCGGCCCGTGCTGCCCGAGGTGTAGATGAAGTACGCCACGTTCTCCGGCTGCACCTGCATGTCCGGCGACCTGTCCGACTCCGTCGCCAACGTCGCGTCTGTGTCCAAGCACACCGCCTGCGCGGTGAAGGCCGGCAGGGATTCCAGCAGGTGCGAGTGCGCCACCAACGCCGGGCCCTGCGCGTCCTCCAGCAGCCAGCCCAGACGCTCCTTCGGATAGCTCGGGTCGAGCGGCACATACGCGCCACCGGCCTTGAGGATGCCCAGCGTTCCCACCACCACGTCCGCCGTGCGCTCCACGCACAGACCCACGCGTGACTCCGGGCCCACCCCCAGCTTGCGCAGCCGGTGCGCCAACTGGTTCGCCTTCGCCTCCACCTCCCGGTACGTCAGCCTTTGCTTCCCGCTGATGACCGCGATGGCTTCCGGCGTCTTTCGTGCCTGCGACTCGAAGAGCTGGGGAATCGTCGCGTCACGCGGGTACTCCGCCTGCGTCTGGTTCCACGTCACCAATACCTGGTGCCGTTCCGCTTCCGTCAGCATCGGCAGCCGGCCCACCGCCTCTTCCGGCTTCGCGAGCGCGCCTTCCATCAACACGCGCAGGTGCTCCACCATCCGGCGGATCGTCCCGGCCTCGAACAGCTCGGTGCTGTACTCCACCGCGCCGCTCAGCCCCTGCGGCGTCTCCGTGAAGAAGACACTCACATCGAACTTCGACGTGCCCGCGCTCAGCTCCACCGGCTTCAGCACCAGCCCCGGGAGCCTCGCCTCCTCCATGGGCATGTTCTGCACCGCGAGCATTGTCTGGAAGAGCGGCGTGTGGCTCAGGCTGCGCTCGGGCTGCAACGCTTCCACCAGCTTCTCGAACGGCACCTCCTGGTGCTCGTACGCCCCCAGCACCGTCTCCCTCACCTGTCCGAGCAACTTCCGGAACGACACGGCGCCGTCCACCTGCGCACGTAACACCAGCGTGTTGACGAAGAAGCCGATCAGTCCCTCCACCTCCGAGCGCGTCCGGCCCGCGATGGGCGAACCCACGCTCACGTCCGGCTGCCCCGAGTAGCGCGCCATCAAGGCCTGCCAGCCCGCCAGCAGCACCATGTACAGCGACGCACCCTCGCGCTGGCCCAGGCCGCGCAATCCCTGCTCCAGCGCATGAGGCCATCGGAAGCGGTAGGACCCACCCGCATTGCCGCGCACCGCCGGCCGCGGACGGCCCGTGGGCAGCTCCAGCACGGGCGGCGCTCCCACCAACCGCTGCTTCCAGTAGTCCACCTCGCGCCGCAACGTCTCGCCCTGCAACTCCTGTCGCTGCCAGGTCGCGTAGTCCGCGTATTGCACCGGCAGCTCCGGCAGCGGCGACGGACGCCCCTGGGCGAACGCCGCATACAGCGCGCTCACCTCTCGCACGAGCACGCCCACCGACCAGCCGTCCGACACGATGTGGTGCATCGTGATGACGAGCACGTGCTCCTGCGCATCCAGCTTCCACAGCCGTGCGCGGACCAGCGGCCCCTGCTTCAGGTCGAACGGCTTGAGCATCTCCTGCCCGAGCTGACGCCGTGCCGCCTCCTCCCGCTGGGTCTTCCCGAGCCCCTGGAGATCCTCCACATCCAGCGGCAGCACCGTGTTCGGGTGGATGACCTGGACGGCCTGCGCGTGCTCCTCGGTGAACGTGGTCCGCAGGGCCTCGTGGCGATGGATGATCTCATGCAGCGCCTGCTCCAGCACCTCCTGGCGCAGCGTGCCCTCCAGTCGCACCGCCACCGGCACGTTGTACAGAGAGGTGCCCGGCTCCAGCTGATCAATGAACCACAGCCGCTGCTGCGCGAACGACAGGGGGCGCGGCGCGTCGCCTTGCACTGGCCTCGGCCCCTTCGTGCTGGAGCCCGCGGCCTCTTCAATGCGCTGGGCGAGCGACTCCAACGTCCGCGCCTCGAACAGCGCGCGCAACGGCAGCTCCACGCCCAGCTCCGAACGGAGACGCGAGGCCACCTGCGTGGCCAGCAACGAATGACCTCCCAACGCGAAGAAGTCGTCCTTCACGCCCACCCGGGGGGCACGCAGCACGTCGGCCCAGATGGCTGACAGGCGCTCCTCTGTCTTCGTGCGAGGTGCCTCGTACTGGACGCCCACCTGGGGCACGTCCAGCGTGGGAAGGGCCTTGCGGTCCACCTTGCCGTTGGCGCTCAGGGGCAGCGCTTCAAGCACGCCAATGGCCGACGGCACCATGTACTCCGGCAGTCGCTGCCGCAGCGCTGCTTCCACCGCCTTCGGATCCAGCTCCTGTCCCGGCTTCGCCACGAGCCAGGCCACGAGTCGCTTGTCTCCGCCGACGTCCCGCACCACCACCGCGGCCTCCGCCACGCTGGCGTGCTGGATGAGGGCCGCTTCCACTTCGCCCAGCTCGATGCGGAAGCCACGCACCTTCACCTGGAAGTCGGTGCGCCCGAGGAACTCCAGCGTGCCGTCTTCCTTCCACCGCGCCTTGTCGCCCGTGCGATACAGCCGCGCTCCCGGCTCCGTGCTGAAGCCGTGCGGCACGAAGCGCTCCGCCGTCAGGTCCGGGCGATTCAGGTAGCCCCAGGCGAGGCCCTCTCCGCCGACGTACAACTCGCCGGGCACGCCCACGCCCACCGCGTCGCCGTGCGCATCCAGCACGTACGCGGTCGAGTTCCCGATGGGCCGACCAATGGGCACCGAGGACTCCAGCTCCGAGCCCTGGCGCAGCGCATGGGTGGTGGAGAACGTGGTGTTCTCCGTCGGACCGTAGGCAGCCACCAGCGACATGCCGGGCTTCAACCGGGCCACGTGCTCGCGCAGGCGCTGCACCGGCAGCACGTCACCGCCCGAGAGCACCTGCCTTGTCAGCGCCAGGGCTTCGGCCTGATGCAGCGCCATCTGCTCGTACAGGGCCGCCGTCAGCCACAGGGCGGTGATGCCCTCCTGCTTCAGCAGGGCTCCCACTTCGTCCAGCGTCAGCGTGTGCGGCGGCGCCAGCACCAGCTTCGCTCCATGCAGCAGCGCGCCCCACACCTCCAACGTGGACGCGTCGAACGCCACGGGCGCCAATTGCAGCCAGACTTCCTCCGCGCCGAAGCGCATGAAGTCGTTGCCCAATACCAGACGCGTGATGCCGCGATGCGGGATGCACACGCCCTTCGGGCGGCCCGTGCTGCCCGACGTGAACATCACGTAGGCCAGGTCATCTCCACCCACCTCCACGGCGGGTGCAGTCTCCGGCTGGTGGGCAATCTCCTCCCACGCCGTGTCCATGCACAGCCGCCTGCCTGCGGTTCCGGGCAGCTTGTCCAGGAGCAACTGCTGCGTCAGCGTCACCTCGACGCCCGCGTCCTCCAGCAGCAGGGCGATGCGCTCCGCCGGGTAGTTGCGGTCCACCGGCACGTACGCGCCACCGGCCTTCAGGATGGCCAGCAGCCCCACCACCATCTCGAACGAGCGTTCCACGTAGACGCCGACCCGCGTGCCCCGCTTCACGCCCAGGCCGCGCAGGTGGTGCGCGAGCTGGTTCGCCCGTGCGTCCAGCACCGCGTACGTCAGCGTCCGTCCATCCTGCGCCTGCTTGAGCGCCACCGCCCCTGGCGTCGCCCGCGCCTGCGCCGCGAAGTGCGCATGAACAGGCTTCTCTCGCGGATACTCGGCCGTTGTCTGGTTCCAGGCCTTGAGGACCTGCTCGCGCTCCGACGCATCCGACATCGGAAGGCGGCTCACCGCCTCCTCGGGGCGCGACAGCGTGCCTTCCAACAGGACGCGCAGGTGCTCCACCATCCGGCGCACCGTCACGGCCTTGAACAGGTCCGTGCTGTACTCCAGCGTTCCCCGGAGTCCTTCATCCTCCTCCACGAAGAAGAGGCTCAGATCGAACTTCGAGGTGCGGCTCTCCAGCATCACCGGCTTGAGCGTCATGCCCGGCAGCCGCAGGTCCCCTTGCGGCACGTTCTGCAGCGTCAGCAACGTCTGGAACAGGGGCGAATGGCTCAGGCTCCGCTCGGGCTGGAGCACCTCCACCAGCTTCTCGAACGGCACCTCCTGGTGCTCGTAGGCTTCGAGCACCGTGCCTCGCACCTGCTTCAACAGCGTGCGGAAGGACCGGTCGCCTTCCACCTGCGCACGCAACACCAGCGTGTTGACGAAGAAGCCGATGAGGCCTTCCAGCTCCGAACGCGTCCGGCCCGCGATGGGCGAACCAACGCTCAGGTCCGCCTGTCCCGAGTAGCGCGACAGCAACACCTGCCAACCCGCCAGCAGCACCATGTACAGCGAGGCGCCCTCGCGCTGGGCCAGCGCCTTCAAGCCTCGCGTCAGCGCGGGGGACCAGTGGAAGAAGTGCATCGCGCCTGACTGGCCGCGCACCGCGGGCCTCGGCCAGTCGGTGGGCAGTTCCAGCACGGGCGGCGCTCCCGCGAGTCGCTGCTTCCAGTAGTCCACTTCCCGCTCGAGCGTGTCGCCCTGAAGCCAGCCGCGCTGCCAGGCCGCGTAGTCCGGGTACTGCACGGGCAGCTCCGGCAGCGTCGGCGTCTGTCCTTGCACGAACGCGGCGTACATCGCGCCCACCTCGCGCACGAGCACGCCCAGGGACCAGCCGTCCGACACGATGTGGTGCATCGTGATCGCGAGCAGGTGGTCTTCTTCATCCAGCCGGATCAGCTGCGCGCGGACGAGGGGCCCCTGCGCCAGGTCGAAGGGCCGCAGTCCCTGCGCCATCACCTGCCGACGGGCTTCCTCCTGCCGGCCCTCGGCGTCGAAGCCGCGCAGGTCCGCCACCTCCAACGACATCGCGGACGGCGGGTGCACGACCTGCACGGGCGCTCCGTCGCGCACGTTGAACGTCGTGCGCAAGGCCTCGTGGCGGCGCACGAGTTCGTCGAGCGCCGACTGGAGCGCGGACACCTCCAGCACTCCCTCCAGCCGCACCGCCAGCGGCACGTGGTAGAGCGGGCTGCCCGGCTCCAGCTGGTCGATGAACCACAGCCGCTGCTGCGCGAACGACAACGGCCGGGCGTGCTCGCCCTCCGTCGCTTCCATCGCCATCAGGCTCGGTCGGGAGGCCTGTTCCAGGCGCCGGGCCAGGGCCTCCACCGTGGGCGCTTCGAACAGCGCACGCAGGGGAAGCTCCGCGCCCAGCTCCGTACGGACGCGGGACACGACCTGCGTGGCCAGCAGCGAGTGACCGCCCAGCTCGAAGAAGTTGTCGTGCACGCCCACGCGCGGCACCCGCAGCACCTCCGCCCAGATGGCCGCCAGCGTCGCCTCCACCTCCGTGCGCGGCGCCTCGTACTCCTGCTCCGAGCGCGGGGCCTCTGGCTGCGGCAGGGCCCTGCGGTCCACCTTGCCGTTGGCGCTCACCGGCAGCGCGTCCAGCACCATGAAGACGGCGGGCACCATGTACTCGGGCAGCCGCTGACGCAGGTGGGCCTTCAGCTCCATCGCCTCCAGCGGCGCGCCCGCCTTCGGGACCACGTACCCCACCAGCTGCTTGTCCGCGCCCACCACGCGCACCACCACCACCGCCTCCGCCACGCTGGCGTGCAGGGTGAGGGCTGCTTCCACTTCGCCCAGCTCGATGCGGAAGCCGCGCACCTTCACCTGGAGGTCGGTGCGCCCGAGGAACTCCAGCGTGCCGTCTTCCTTCCACCGCGCCTTGTCGCCCGTGCGGTACAGCCGCGCTCCCGGCTCCGTGCTGAAGCCGTGCGGCACGAAGCGCTCCGCCGTCAGGTCCGGTCGGTTCAGGTAGCCCCAGGCGATGCCTTCTCCGCCCACGTACAGCTCGCCCGGGATGCCGATGCCTGTCAGGGCCCCGTGCGCATCCAGCACGTACGCGGTCGAGTTCCTGATGGGCCGACCAATGGGCACCGAGGACTCCAGCTCCGAGCCCTGGCGCAGCGCATGGGTGGTGGAGAACGTGGTGTTCTCCGTCGGGCCATAGGCAGCCACCAGCAACATGCCGGGCTTCAACCGGGCCACGTGCTCGCGCAGGCGCTGCACCGGCAGCACGTCACCGCCCGAGAGCACCTGCCTTGTCAGCGCCAGGGCTTCGGCCTGATGCAGCGCCATCTGCTCGTACAGGGCCACCGTCAGCCACAGGGCGGTGATGCCTTCCTGCTTCACCAGCCCGGCCACCTCTTCGAGCGTCAGCGTGTGCGGCGGCGCCAGCACCAGCTTCGCTCCATGCAGCAGCGCGCCCCACACCTCCAACGTGGACGCGTCGAACGCCACGGGCGCCAGCTGTGACCAGACCTCGTCCGCGCCGAAGCGCATGAAGTCGTTGCTCAACACCAGACGCGTGATGCCCCGGTGCGGGATGCACACGCCCTTCGGACGGCCCGTGCTGCCCGACGTGAAGATCACATACGCCAGGTCGTCCCCGTCCACCTCCACGTCAGGAGCCGTCTCCGGCTGGCGGGCAATCGCCTCCCACGCCGTGTCCAGGCAGAGCGGTGCTCCCGACCCCGCGGGCAGCTTCTCCAGGAGCGGCTGCTGCGTCAGCGTCACCTCGACGCCCGCGTCCTCCAGCAGCAGGGCGATGCGCTCCGCCGGGTAGTTGCGGTCCACCGGCACGTACGCGCCGCCGGCCTTGAGGATGGCCAGCAGCCCCACCACCATCTCGAACGAGCGCTCCACGTAGACACCGACCCGCGTGCCCCGCTTCACGCCCAGACTCCGCAGGTGGTGCGCGAGCTGGTTCGCCCGTGCGTCCAGCACCGCGTACGTCAGCGTCCGCCCGTCCTGCGCCTGCTTGAGCGCCACCGCGTCCGGCGTCCTGCGCGCCTGCGCCGCGAAGAGCGCATGGACAGACACCTCTCGCGGGTACCCGGCCGTCGTCCGGTTCCAGTCCACCACGAGCTGCTGGCGTTCGCCGTCCGCCACCAAGGGCAGCCGCGACACGGGGACCTCCGGATGCGCCGCCGCTCCCTCCAGCAGCACGCGCAGGTGATCCGCCATGCGCGCCAGGGTGGCGGCGTGGAACAGGTCGGTGTCGTATTCCAGGTAGCCGCGCAGCCCCTGCTCCGTCTCCGCGAGCTGGAGGAGCAGGTCGAACTTCGCCGTGCGGGTGTCCACCTCCATCGCGTGCAGCTTCATCCCCTGCACGGCCACGGGGCCGCGAGGCGCGTTCTGCAACACGAACATCACCTGGAAGAACGGGCTGCGCCCCAGGTCGCGGTCCGGCTGGAGCGCCTCCACCAGTCGCTCGAAGGGCAGGTCCTGATTGTCCGTCGCGCCCACCAGCGTCTCGCGCACCTGGCGCAGGAGCGCCTGGAACGAAGGGGCCTCGTGGAACCGCGTGCGCAGCACCAGCGTGTTGACGAACATGCCGATGAGGCCTTCCAGCTCCGAGCGGGTGCGGCCCGCCATCGGAGACCCCACGCTCACGTCGTCCTGCCCGGAGTAGCGCGACAGCAACGTCTGCCAGCCGGCCAGCAGCACCATGAACAACGTGGCGCCTTCCTGCTGCCCCAGCGCCTTGAGCGCGTCCATCAGCTCGCGCGGCCACTGGAGGAGGTGCCGCGCTCCGCGGAAGCTCCTCGTCGCGGGCCTCGGCTTGTCCGTCGTCAGCTCCAGCGCCGGCGGAGCCCCGTGCAGCTGCTCGCGCCAGTACCCGAGCTGCTTGTTCAGCACCGCCCCCTGCAGGGTCTCCCGCTGCCAGGCCGCGAAGTCCGCGTACTGCACCGCCAGCTCCGGCAGCGGCGAGGGCTGCCCCCGCGCGAAGGCGTCGTACAGCACGGCCACCTCGCGCACCAACACGCCCAGCGACCACCCGTCCGAGACGATGTGGTGCATCGACACCAGCAACAGGTGCTCCTGCTCCCCCAGCCGCACCAGCAGGCCGCGCATCAACGGGCCCTTCGCGAGGTCGAACGGACGCAGCGCCCCCGCCTTCATCCAGCCCCACGCCTCCGCCTCGCGCGCCGCCGCGTCCCCTTCCGTCACGTCCACCCGCTCCAGCTCCAGCACGGGGGTGTCCAGGAAGTGCTGCACCGGCCCGGTGTCACCGCCGTGGAACGTCGTGCGCAGCGCTTCGTGCCGCCGCACCACCTCCAGGAGCGAGCGCTCCAGCACCGCCACGTCGAGCGCGCCCTCCAGCCGCACCGCGACCGGCACGTTGTAGAGCGGGCTGCCCGGCTCCAACTGGTCGATGAACCACAGCCGCTGCTGCGCGAATGACAGCGTCGCCGGTTGTGAGCGATCCCTCGCCATCAGCAGGCCGCGACCCGTGTTGCCCGTGGCCGCCTTCTGCGCGGCCAGCTTCTTCAGGAGCTCCGCGCGCTTTTCCGGAGACAGGTTCGCGATTCGCTTCGACAGGTCGCTGCTGCTCATCGAACGTACTCCGCACTCTGGACGCGACACGCCTCGCGAAAGGACGCCCGGAACTCCGGGCAGCCTGGGGCCCTCAACGTTGCGTCAGCTTTTGTCGCTTACGCGGCCCACCACTCTGGAACGAGCGGCGTGGGGGCGGCCGGAAACCTGCTGTTCACATTATTCGGTCGGGTAACCGCCTGCCACGCTCCCTCGCCCCCGATCACGAACGGCGCGGCTCGCCCGCTCCCCCAGGGTCGGGACGCGGCCGAGACAAGGACGTGAAACAACGTGTTTCACGTCCTTGTCTCAGAACTTGAGGAGTTGGGGCCCCGCGAGCGAGGTCAGTGACCCGCGGAGCCGGGCGGCTCGACGCGTTCCACCTGCTGCTGGACGGCGGCATCGGAGGCCACGTCGGCGCCCAGCTGCACGTACGTCAGCAGGTAGGTGCGGCCCGACGTGGGGCCACTGGCCGCCGCCGTGCGTCCCAGGGCGTCGCGCCGGGCCTCGAAGGAGGCCAGCGTCTCCTGGAGCGAGCGGCGCGTGTCCTCGTTCTTCTCCGCCTTGAGGCGCTCATTCACCCGCGCGATGTTCGCCTCCACGAGGCGCTGGCTCTCACGCGCGCGGTTCGCCTCGGACAGGTCGGCGAAGGGGCCGGTGCCCTCCACGGACACCTCCAGCTTCGCGACCTGCCGGCCCCGCTCCCCGGGCGGCACCAGCGTGGACACGCCCTGGCGCTGCGCCATGCCCACGCCCCGGCCGTCGTGCGACTGGACGACGAAGTCCACGCCGTCAGCGCCCTGCGCCAGCCGCACGGCCTCCACGTAGGGCACCGCCGCCAGCACCACCACCAGGTCCACCTGCTCCTTCTCCCGCAGGCGCTTCACCTCGGCCGCCACCGCCGGCTGCACGGGCTGACCCTGGACGCCCGGGGGCAGCAGGGCGGAGCCGTCCGTTCCTCCCGCCGGGACCTTGGGGTCCGGCGACGCGGGCGACACGCCGACGATGCCCACCTTCAGGCCTCCCACGGTCGTCACCACCGACGCGGGGAAGAGGCGCTGGCCCTTGGCGTCCACGAGGTTCGCGGACAGCAGCTTGAGCTTCGCGCCCTTCGTCTTCTTCTTCAGGAAGTCCACGCCCAGCACGAGGTCGCGCTGGCCCACGGCCATGGCCGTGTAGCCCTGAGCGCCCATCTGCTCCAGCAGCAGCCCCGCGCGCAGCTTCGCCGTGGGGTCCTGGCCGTCCGCCAGGCCCTTGAAGAGCGCATTGCCCGCGTCCAGTGCAAGCACCGGCACGCCCCGGGCGCGCTCCTGATTCAGGACCGTCTTTCGTCTGGCCAGACCGCCAGACGGGTTGTGGCGTCAACCACAGGGGGCGATTTCGCCCCCGTTGTCTCCGGTGAAGAGCAGCACGAGCTTCTTCGGCGCGGCGCCCGCCACCAGCGGCAGGAGCAGCAGCGCGAGCGCGACCAGTCGGCGAGGGCTCACTTCTTCCCCTTCTTCGGCGCGGGCGCGGGCTTCTTGTCCAGCTCCGCGAGCTTCGTCTTGGCCGTCTTCGCGGCGTCCGACTTGGGATAGCTCTTCACCAGCTCCTCCAGCGCGAGCTTCGACTCCTCCTTCATCTTCAGCTTCTGGAAGCATTCGGAGGAGCGCAGGTACGCGTCCGGCGCGGAGGCCGTCTTCGGGAAGTCCTGCACCACCTTGCCGTACTCGAAGAGGGCCTCGCGGCACTTGGCTTCCGTGAAGTACGTCTCGCCCAGGCCGAAGTGCGCCTCGCCCACGAGCGCGTCCTTGGCCCACTTCTTCACGAACTCGTTGTAGAGCTGCCGGGCCACCAGCACGTCGCCCGCCTTGGACTTCTCCTGCGCGAGCGCGAGGAACTCCTTCTTCTCCGTGGGGCGCTGGAGCTCATCGGCCTTCTTCTTGGCCTCGGCTTCCTTCACCGCCTCCGTGCCCTGGAGCGCCAGGAGCCGCTGGTTGGTCTCCTCGGTGCTCTTGCCGAGCGCCGCCTCCAGTTCGCCAATCTTGTAGAGGTACGTCTCCACCTGGCCGCGCAGCTGCGACAGGTCCTCCACCGTCTTCTGGAACTGCACGCCGATGTCCGCGTCCTTGCGGCGCGCGGCGGTGTCCAGGCTCTGCAGGGCCTGGGTCACCTGGGCGACCTTCTCGTCGATCTTCGGCAGGGTGGCGACGAGCTGCGAGCGCGCCTCCTTCAGCTCCGCTTCGAGCCGGGCGTTGTCCGCCCCCAGCTTGTCCACCTTGGCTTCGAGGGCACGGCCCCGGTCGGCGGGGTAGAAACATCCGGGAACGGCGGCGGTCAACAAGGCGACGAGCACGAGCCTGCGCATGGGGCCGGCATCCTAGGTCCAAAGCCCTCCGCGCGCCGCTTCTGTTTGTCTCCCGGCACCGTCCAGGCGGGCGACCCGCCCCCTGCCTTCAACCGGGGCTTCCGCCCTCCAGGCGCTCCACGGCCCTGGCGCACGCCACCCGCAACCGGGGCAGGTTCAGGAAGAAGGGCACCGGCCGCGCCCGGCCGGAGTCCACCGCATCCCTGGCACGGCGGTACTCGACCACCGCCGCGTCGGGACGGCCGGATTGCTCCAGCAGCATCCCCAGGAGGTAGCGCGCGGCGACGTGGTCCGGGTCCAGTTCCAGGCACCGGCGCAGGTTCCACTCCGACTGCTCGTCGGAGACGCCGGTGGAGGCACCGTCGAGCACGCACGAGAAGAGCCAGTCCGCCTCCGCCATCGCGTCCGCGGCCGGCTCAAGGAGCGGCGGCTGCGAGGCGACGGCGGTTGGCTCGGGACCCGGCTCCGCCGCGCGGGCAGGGGCCACGTCCGGGAGGGCGGCGGGAGGCAGGGAGGGTTCGCGCCGCGCCGGAGGTGCTGGCACGACCGGCCCCTCCACGCGCACGTAGAAGAAGGCGTGCTCGCAGGGCAGCAGCCGCAGCTCCGGAGGAAGCTGGAGCAGGGGCTCCGCGGCCGACAGCACCAGCACCCCGCCGGGCGCGAGCCGCTCCGTCAGGCTCCGCACCGTGCGCTGGAAGGCGTCCGGGGTGAAGTAGATGAGGACGTTGCGGCAGAAGATGACGTCGAACCCGCCCTCCACTTCTGGGTACGGCGTCTCCATCAGGTTGTGGCACCGGAACTCGGCCTGCGTGCGCAGCGCCTCCACCAGCACCTGACGCCCGGCGCGGGGTTCGAAGTAGCGCGGGCGCAGCGCCTCCGGGACCCGTCGCAGCGCCTCCGCCGGGAAGTTCAGCTCGCGCGCCCGGGTCAGCACGAGGTCGGAGAGGTCCGTGCCCAGCACGCGGCTGGTGGGATCCGCGCCCTCCTGCGCCAGGAGCATGAGCAGCGTGGCCACCTCCTCGCCCGCCGCGCACCCCGCGCTCCACATCCGCAGCGGCTGCTTCGAGCGCTGCACCCGGGGCGACAGCACGTGCTCGCGGAAGGCAGAAAGCTGCACGTCGTCCCGGAACAGCTCCGACGTGTGCACCGCCACCGCGCCCACCAGCCGCGCCAGGTCCGCCGCGCCCGCCCCCGAGCGCAGGTGCGCCACCACCTGCTCGGCGGGGCCCGGGAGGTCCAGGGCCTCCAGGCGCGCGTCCAGCCGCCGCCGCTGGGCCACGCTCAGCGCCATGCCCGTGTGCGCCGACACGAACGCGTGCACGGGAGCCCAGCGCTCGGGAGAGGACGTCACGGCGACGGCTCAGCGACCCGCTGGCAGCGACTCTCCGCGCGCCAGCCGCGCCAGCGTGGCCGCGACGTCGTCGCCGTGGATGAGGTGGTCCACCGCCTTGCGCTCCACCGCCGCGCCCGGCATGCCGAACACCACGCAGGACTCCTCGTTCTGCGCGAGCGCCAGTCCTCCGGCCTGCTTGATGGCGAGCAGCCCGTCCGCGCCGTCCGCGCCCATGCCCGTGAGCACGACGCCCACCGCGCGCCGGCCGTACGTCTTGGCCACGCTCTCCAGCAGCATGGTGCCGCTGGGCATGTGCCCGTCGCGCTCCACGCCGGGCTTGAGCACCACGCGCCCGCGCAGCGGCACGAGCGTGTGTTGATCCGGCGGCGCCACCAGCACCAGCCCGGGCGTCAGCGTGTCGCCGTCCTGCGCGAGCCGCACCTTGAGCTTGCTCGCGTTGGCGAGCCAGCTGGCCAGCGACTCCGAGAAGGCCGCGTTGATGTGCTGCACGATGACGATGGGCGCCGGGAAGTCCGCCGGCAGCTCCGACAGCATCCGGTAGAGCACCTGCGGGCCGCCGGTGCTGGCGGCCACCGCCACGATGCCCATGGAGACCGCGGGCAGCACCGCCGTGGGGTGCGGCGTCCCCGCCTGCGTGCGCTTGGGGCCCCTGACGTGGCGGATGACGCGCACCGAGGAGATGAGCTTCACCTCCTTGGTGAGGTTCCACGCGTCCGCGCCCGCGTCGATGGAGGGCTTGATCTGCAGCGCCAGCGCGCCCAATTCCAGCGCGCGGTACGTCAGCGCGGGGGCCTGCGAGCGGGGGTCTCCCGTCAGCACCAGGATGGGCGTGGGGCACTCGGCCATGATGTGCTCCACGGCCGTGAGCCCGTCCATGACGGGCATGTCCACGTCCATGGTGATGACGTGCGGGCGCAGCTCCTTCGTGAGGGCAACGGCCTCCTGGCCGTTCGCCGCGGTGCCGACGACCTCGACGTCCGGATCGTCGCTCAACGCCGCGCTGATGAGCTGTCGGCAGATGAGCGAGTCATCGACCACCAGCACCGACACTTTCTTGCCCATGGACGTTCCATACCCCGTACGCGCGACGGGGAGTATAGCAATGCGCGTCGATTGCCAGCCCGGCTTCAGGCCAGGAGCCGCCCCACCACGTCCACCAGGTCCTGCCGGACGAGGTCGCCCTTGGTGATGTAGCCGTCCGCCCCGGCCGCCAACCCGCGCGCCCGGTCCGCCTCCCCGCCCCGGGTGGTGAGGATGACGACAGGCAGGCGAGCTCGGGTGGGATTGGTCTTCAGGCGCCGGGTGAGCTCCACGCCGTCCATCTCCGGCATCTCCAGGTCGGTGACGACCAGCTCCACCGGGGGGCCGTCCTGTCCGAGCAGCTCCAGTGCCCCGGGGCCGTCCGCCGCCCGGAGCGTGTCGTACCCCACCGCCTCCAGCAGGTTCGCCACCAGCTCGCGGGTGAGGGGCGAGTCGTCCACCACGAGGATGCGGCGGCGGCGCGCCTGGGGGACCCGGACCGGCGGGCGGGCAAGCTTCAGCGGGGCGGTGCCGTGCACGCCGGCCGCCAGGATCGCCGCCGACAGGACCATCACGAGCCGCCCGTCCGCGAGCGAGGTGGCGCCGGTGAGGTGGGTGAAGCGGGCGAGGATGCCCTTCAGCGGCAGGATCGCCTGGACGCGCTCCTCCAGCACCCGGTCCACGGCCAGTGCGGCCTCCATGCCCTGGCCCTTCACCACGAGCACCAGCTCGCCCTCCCGCGCGGGGCGCTCGGTGCCGAGCCCCAGCAGCGACGCCAGCGAGGCGAAGGGCAGCACGCGGCCGTCGCTCCGGACGGTGGGCCGGCCGGCGACCTCGCCCACCTCGGAGGCCTCCACCTTGAGGGCGCGGGAGACGTGGACGGCACTGAGGGCGAGCGTCTCATCGCCCACCTGGACGAAGAGCAGGGGCGCCATGGTGAGGGACACCGGGACGCGCAGGGTGAAGATGGTGCCCCAGCCGGGCGCGGACTCCACGCCCACGTCGCCACCCAGCGCCTGGAGGGACGCACGTACGGCATCCAGGCCCACGCCCCGACCTGACAGGTCGGTGACCACCTCGCGCGAGGAGAAGCCGGGCAGGAAGATCAGCTCGCGCGCGGCGGTGTCGGAGAGGGCGTTCGCGGCGGCCTCGTCGAGCACGCCCCGGCGCACGGCCACGCGGCGCAGGAGCGCGGGATCCATGCCCGCGCCGTCGTCCTCCACGCGCAGCATGATGCGGCTGCCCTCGCGCGAGGCGCGCAGGGTGAGGCAGCCCCGGGGGTGCTTGCCGGAGGCCACGCGGTCCACGCGCGTCTCCAGGCCGTGGTCCAGCGCGTTGCGCACCAGGTGCATGAGCGGCTCGCGCAGGGCCTCCACCACGGCGCGGTCGGCGCGGGTGTCCTCGCCGTCCACGACGAGCTCCACCTCCTTGCCCAGCTCGCGCGCGAGGTCTCGCACCATGCGCGGGTAGGGTTCGAAGAGGACGGACAGGGGCAGCATGCGCAGGGTCTGCACCTCCTCGGAGACCTGGCCCAGGTCGCGCAGCTCCGCGTTGGCGAGCAGCTTGGCCTCACGGTGCAGCGTGGCGGCCAGCTCCTTCGCGCGGCCCAGCCGCTCCGCGAGCGCCACGCCCGCGGGCCCCAGGTCCTCCGCCACGCGGGCCAGCTCGCTCAACTCGCGCACGAGCGCCAGCCGCCGCGCGGTCGCCAGCTCACGGCGGCGCGCCACCTGGCCCAGGTTGGTCACCGCGCTGGTGAGCATGTCCAGGCTGGCCACGCCGATGCGCACCGCCGTGTCGATGCGGACCTCGCCACTGCGCGCCGGGCCGCCGGTCTTCGGAGCGGGCCCCGAGGCAGGGCGGGAGCGCGGGGTGTCGATCAGGCGCGTGCCCGGCAGCGATGCCGCGGTCGGGTTCACGAGGTGCGCGCTCGACGAGACCGTGGGCGGCACACCGTGCGAGCCCGTCGCGCCGCCCGTGACGGCATGGCCCCCCGGCGGCTCCGAGCGGATGGCCGTCATCAGCAGGTGGGACGCAGCCGCCGCCGGGGACATCCCTCCTCCCAACGGTGACTCCGGCCGGGGCGCCATCGTCCCCCAGTGCGAGGGAACCACCGGCGTGCCGGACGGCTCCGCGCGGGGCGTCACCTGGGGATGTGACGCGGACGGATTTCCCTCCCCCCGCTGTGCCGCGGCCTGGGCGCGCGAGGCCAGCACCGCGGTCCCGGGCCAGTCGGCCTCATCCACCGGCTCGCGGGGGGCCTGCACCGCGACGGGCGGACGGGCGGCCTCCGCCGTGAGCCTCAACTGCAGCGTCGCCACCAGCGTGTCCACCGCCAGCGCCGGCTCTCCCGCCTGGAGCGCTCCGGACAGCGCGAGCACCGCGTCCGCCGTGGTGAGCAGCGCGTCGGTGGACTCCGAGGTGAGCCGGTAGCGGTAGGGCTCCACGCACCGGACCAGCTCCTCCATCTGGTGCACGAGCGTGTTGATGTCGTCGAAGCCCATCATCCGGGCCTCGCCCTTCAGCCCGTGCAACTCGCGCAGCACCCGCTGCCCGGCCTCCACGTTCCCTCCGGCCTCCAGCTCCATGAGGGAGCGGTTGATGCGCTCCAGGCGCACCGTGACCAGGTCGCGGAACTGCTTGAGGAGCCGCTCGCTGGGGTTCACCCGTCCTCCCCCTGGCGCAGCGTCGCCTGATGGATCTGGAAGCGCTCCACCACCCCGCGCAGGTCCTGCGCCAGCCCCAGCAGGTCCCCGTTCGCGGAGCTCACCTGCTTCGTCGCGTTGAGGCTCTGCTGCGTCACCCGCAGGATGTCCGCCATCGTCTCCGCGAGCTGATCCGTGCCCGACTGCTGCTGCTGCGTGGACCAGGAGATGCTCCGCACCGCGTCCGACGTCTGCCCCGCCAGGTTGACGATCTGCCGGAGCGACTCCGACACCTGCTCCGCCAGCGCGGTGCCCGTCTCCACCGCGCGCACCCCGCCGCCCGTCACCGCCACCGCCGCGGCGCTCGCCTCGCGCACCTCCTCGATGAGCCCCTCAATCTCCTTGGTGGACTCCAGCACGTTCTCCGCGAGCCTGCGCATCTCCGCGGCCACCAGCGAGAAGCCCCGCCCCACCTCGCCCGCCTTGGTGCCCTCCAGCTCCGCGTTGAGCGCCAGCAGGTCCGACTTGTCCGCCACGCCGTTGATGAACTCGACGATCTTGCCAATCTGCTGCACGCGCTTGTTCAGCCGCGCCACCGCGGAGCTGATGGCGTGGTTGTCCTGGCGCATGCGCGACATGGCGTCCAGGAACGACTCCGCGCTCCCCTGCCCGCCCTCCGCCGCCGCGAGCGTGCGCATGGCGATCTCCGCCACCGACCCCGCGTTCTCCGCGATCTGCTTCGCCGAGCGCGCCAGCTCCTCCGTGGTGGCGCTCGTCTCGTCCAGGCTGCTGGCCTGTTCGGCGGCCCCCTCCTCGTAGCGTCCGGACGTGCTGAGGATCTCCTCCGTGGTGGCGGAGATCTGCACCCCCGCGCGCTGCAGTTGCGCGAGCACGTCCGCCAGGTGCGTGCGCATCGTGGTGAAGGCCGCGGACACCGCCCACACCTCGTCCTCGGCGGGCACCAGCTGGGGGCTCGCCAGGTCTCCGGCGGCGATGCGGCGCGCCTCCCCGGACAGCTCCCGCATGGGCCGGCCCAGCAGCGTGCCGCCCAGGTACGCCGTGGCGAGCGCCAGCCCGAACACCACCGCGCACAGCACCGCGCTGGACGTGAACGCCTCCAGGTGCAGCGCGTCCACCATCACGCCCTGCACGTCCGGGCTGCCCGCCTCCAACAGCCGCGTGAAGACGCGCTCCGACAGCGCCGTGACGACCTGCGCGCACATCACCGCGGGCGTCACCACGCAGATGGCGGTGAAGGCCACCAGCCGCGTCCGGATGCGCGAGCGCCGGGGCAGCGCGGCGATGACCTGCGCGTGCGTCAGCCCCTGCTCCGCCACCCACAGCACGCCCCGCCGCGCCCGGAGCGTGACGAGCCCGTAGACGAGCAGCGACGTGAGCGGACCGAACAGCGCCCCCAGCCCCGCGACCCGCAGGGTGAGCTCGCCCGGCAGCGCCATCACCGTCCAGAGCACCACGCCCACCACGCCCGTCGTCAGCGCCCACAGGACCAGCGAGAGGAAGAACGCCTCGCCCGGGGCACGCGACACCTCGCCCACGGCCACCGCCAGGTTCGCGGGCGTGGGCGCCACGTCCCCGCGCTCCAGCGCGCGCAACATGGGAAGCCGGCGCAGCGTCATCCCCACGCCCAAGAGCATGTGCAGCAGGCTCACGCCCACCACCAGGACGACGAGCGCGCCCAGGTTCACCACCAGCGGGCCGCCCAGGACCAGCGAGGCGAAGTGCAGGCCCAGCGTGGAGCCCACCAGGTTCGCCAGCGGGACGGGGAACATCAGGTGCCGGCTGAACGAGGCCCGCCGGGGGCCGATGCGCGGGGCCATGGTCGCCTCACCCCTCCCCGGTGCCGCTGCCGCTGGGAGACTCGACGGAGGGCTCGACGTGGAAGCGCTCCACCACGTGCTGGAGGTCGTGCGCCAGCGAGGACAGGTCCGCGTTCGCCGCCACCATCTGCTTCGTCGCCGCGGCGTTCTGCTCGGTGACGCGCAGGATGTCCCCCATGGCCGCCGCGAGCTGATCCGTGCCCGTCTGCTGCTGCAACGTGGCCAGCGAGATGCTCCGCACCGCGTGCGACGTCTGCCGCGCCAGCTCCAGGATGAGCCCCAGGCTGTCGTCCACCTGCGCCGCGAGCAGCGTGCCCACCTCCGTCGTCTTCAGGCCCGCCTCCGTGGCCATCACCGCCGCGTTCGTCGCGTCGCGGATCTCCCCGATGAGGCCCTCAATCTCCTTCGTGGAGCGGATGACGTTCTCCGCGAGCCGGCGCATCTCCGCGGCCACCAGCGAGAAGCCCCGCCCCACTTCACCCGCCTTCGTGCCCTCCAGCTCCGCGTTGAGCGCCAGCAGGTCCGACTTGTCGGCGATCTCGTTGATGAACTCGACCACCTTGCCAATCTGCTGCACGCGCTTGTTGAGGCGCACCACCGCCTCCGCGATGTCCTCGTTGTCCGACTTCATGCGCTTCATGGCGCCCAGGAAGGCGGTGGCGCCGCGCTGGCCGGACTGCGCCGCGCCGAAGGTCCGCTCCGCGATGGCGGACACGGACTCCGCGTTGTCGGCGATCAGCTGCGCCGAGCGCGCCAGCTCCTCCGTGGTGGCGCTGGTCGCGTTGAGCGAGCCCGCCTGCTCGTCCGCGCCCGCCTCCTGCTCCGTGCTGGTGGCCACCAGCTGCGACGTGGTGGTGGAGATCTGCAGGCCCGCCTTGCGCAGCTGCGTGAGCGCCTGCACCAGCTGCACCTGCATCTGGGTGAAGGCCGCGGAGGTGGCCCACACCTCGTCCTCGGCGTGGATGACGCGCGGAGGCCGCACCTCGCCGCGCGCGATGCGCGTCGCGTCCTCGGTGATGGCGCGCAGGGGTTCGGAGAGCGCCGTGCCCGCGAGCGCCGCGGTGCCCAGGATGAGCAGCGTGACGAGCCCCGACAGCAGCCCCAGGGGCGGCCCCTCTCCCCGTCGCGCCCGCGCGATGACCTCCCCGCGCGCCTGCGGCGTGGTGGCCTGCGCCCACGAGTCCACCACCGCCACCGTGCGCGTGAAGGCCACGTCGAGGATGAAGAGCGACGGGCTCAGGACCGCGATGGCGGTGAACGCCACCAGGCGCCGGCGGATGTGCATGCGCCGGGGCGGCAGGGCGGCCAGCACCTCCAGCGGCGACAGCCCCGCGGCCACCAGCCACCCCTGGGTGGCCCGGCCCCGGCGCACCAGCATCAGGTAGACGAGCATCGAGCTGAGCGGCCCCAGGGACAGCCCCATCAGCACCACGCGCAGCCCTTCCGACCACGGCACGTGCGCGAGCACCGGGAAGGACAGCGCCACCACCACCGTGCCGCCCAGCCAGCCCTGCATGGCGAACCAGAAGCCGCGGCCGGGCATGGCCGCCACCTCCTGGAGCGCGACGCGCAGGTGTTCGGGCGTGGCGGGCACCTTGCCCTCGCCCAGCGCGATCAGCGTGCGCAGGGCCCGGGCGTCGCGCAGCGTGCCCAGCCCCAGGAAGAGCGCCAGCGCCACCAGCCCGAGCACCGACAGCGGCCCCCGCCCCTCGGGTGGCAACGTGTGGGACAGGTGGATGTGCAAGAGGGCCAGCGCCACGCCCACGCTGCTGCCCAGGACGCGCGGGCGCATCGTCCACCGGGCGAGCGAGCGCCACTCCGCGGGCGGCGTCGTCATGCGCCCTCCCCGTCCCCACCCAGGCCGCGCAGGTAGCGCTCGAAGCCCGTCAGGTGCACCAGCGGCCAGAGCACCCCGCGCGTGAGCACGAAGCCCCGGAGACTCCCCCCGGAGGCGCGCGCCACCAGCGGCGAGGGCGGCAGCACCGACAGCACCTCCGCGTCGATCTCCAGCCCGTCGACACCGACGGCCTCCCCGGTGGCCGTGACGAGCACGCGCTGGACGCTGGCGGACTCGCGGAAGGCCCCCCGGGCTGACACACAGGCGGCGTCCGGCGCGGCGATGGAGGCCACGTCGCTCGCCGCGAAGGCGAGCCGGTGGCGGCCCACATGGCACAGGAGCGTCCCCTCGACCCGGGCGGCGGGCAGCATGGGACTAGGCGCCCTGGCTGAGGTGGTCGAAGAGGCCTTCGGGGTCGATGACGGCCACGTCGCGCGTGCCGCTCTTGCCGGGGCCGCGCAGGTGGACGTGGACGCCCGTGGGGCCCAGGGGCTCCAGCGGACCCTGCACCGGCGACACCCCGGCGACGCTGCTGGCCGTGAGGGCCAGGGTGCCTCGGGGCAGCCGCACGAGCACGGCGCGGCGGGAGCCGGCGGTCACCCCTCCCACCAGCAGGCTCATGTCCACGACGGGGATGACTTCCCCCCGGTGCGCGAACACGCCCAGCAGGTGGGGCGGGGAACCCGGTACCCGCGTCAGCTCGGGGAAGGTGACGACCTCCGCCGCGGCTTCCGCGGGCACCGCGTACCAGCTGCTTCCACACGCGAAGACGAGGTAGGACTGACGCGTTTCCGACTCAAGGGCGGCCATTCGCGCCAGAGCCTACCCCAGAACTAGCGCTGGAACTCCACGCGACGGTTCTCCGCCCACCCTTCCTCGGTGGCCGCGTTGGAGACCGGGCGGTTCTCGCCGTAGCCCACCGTCGTCAGACGGTTGGACGGCACGCCCAGGTCGGTCAGGTAGCGCTTGACCGCGGCGGCGCGGCGGTTGGACAGCTGGAGGTTGTACTCCTCAGTGCCGCGATCATCCGCGTGGCCGCCCAGGGTGATCTTCCCCTGGCTCGCCTTGATGCAGGCCGCCAGGTCGCCCAGGCGCGACTGCGCGCTGGAGTCCAGGGTGGACTCGTTGAAGCCGAAGCGCACCGGAGCGAAGTCGCAGCGCGAGCTGGCATCCGCCGCCACGCAGCGGCCGCCCTGGCAGTCCTGGCCCTCACCGCAGTCCGTCGCGGCGGTGCAGGTGTCCTTGGGGGCCTGGCAGCGGCCGGCCTGGCACTTGCCACCGTTGCACGCGGAGTCATCCTTGCACTGGGCCTCGGCGCACTTGCCGGCCTCGCAGATGCGACCGGCGCCGCACGCGGTGTCCGTGGTGCACTCAGGGGGCTTGGGGGCGCACTTGTTCGCCTGGCAGGTGAAGCCCTCGCGGCAGTTCGCGTCCTCGGCGCACTCCTGGCACTGGCCCTGGACGCAGACCTCGCCCTTCTCCTTGCAGGTGTCGTCGTTGTTGCACTTGGGGTAGGTGGGCGGGCACCCGGTCAGCACGGCCACGGCGAGGGCCATCCCCGCCCAAAGCGAAATCCGACGCATCATTCCTCCGAACAGCAATCACGGGAAAAGGGGACCCGCGAACACACGCGGGCCTAAGTCCGTCGCGTCTAGCCGTACCCGCCCGGGCGAGTCAAAAGATTTGTCCGTTACCCACCCTTCGGACCTGAACGAGTCCCTTGAAGCCCCGATTATTTCCGTGAGAGTGTGACCGGTTTGCCCATGCCCGCCGCCGTCCTCATCGTCGATGACGAAAAAAACATCCTCCTCACCCTGAGCCAGTCATTGCAGCTGGCGGGCTACCGCACGGAGCTGGCCAGCAGCGGGCAGGTGGCGCTGGACGTGGTGAGCGCACGACCCGTGGACGCGGTGTTGATGGACGTGAAGATGCCGGACATGGACGGCCTCACGGTCCTGGCGCGGCTCACGGAGCTCAAGCCGGAATTGCCCGTCATCATGATGTCGGGGCACGGCACCATCGACACGGCGGTGAAGGCGACGCAGCTGGGCGCGCGCGACTTCCTGGAGAAGCCGCTTGCGCGCGACCGGCTGCTGGTGGCGCTGCGCAACGTGCTCACGCACCAGGCGGCGATGGAGGAGTTGCAGGAGCTGCGCGCGCAGCTGGGCCGCTTCGACATGGTGGGCGGAGGGCCTGCCATGCAGCGCATCTTCTCCCTCATCCAGCGGGCGGCGCCCAGCGAGGGCCGGGTCCTCATCACCGGCGAGAACGGCACCGGCAAGGAGCTGATCGCGCGGGCGCTGCACCAGCACTCGCGGCGCAAGGGCGGGCCGTTCGTGAAGCTCAACTGCGCGGCGGTGCCGCACGACCTCATCGAGAGCGAGCTGTTCGGCCACGAGAAGGGCGCGTTCACCGGCGCGGTGAGCGTGCGGCGCGGCAAGTTCGAGCTGGCGCACGAGGGCACGCTCTTCCTGGATGAGATTGGCGACATGCCGGCCGCGATGCAGTCGAAGCTGCTGCGCGTGCTCCAGGAGGGCGAGCTGGAGCGCGTGGGCGGCACGGAGACGCTCAAGGTGGACGTGCGCGTGTTCGCGGCGACGAACAAGAACCTGGAGAAGGAGATCGCCGCCGGGCGCTTCCGCGAGGACCTCTACTACCGCATCAACGTGGTGCAGATTCATTCACCCCCGCTGCGCGAGCGGCGCGAGGACCTGCCGGACCTCATCGGCACCTTTCTGCGCGAGGCGTGCGCGAAGAACGGCCGCCGGCCGCTGATGCTGTCTCCGGACGCACTCGCGGTGATGAGCGCCTACGACTACCCGGGCAACGTGCGCGAGTTGCGCAACCTGGTGGAGCGGCTGGCCATCCTCTGCGAGGGCCCCGTCGTCTCGCGCACCGACGCGCTGGAGCTGCTGCCCCGGGGCCGGCCCCTGCCCCCGATGCCCGCGGCCACCGTCGGCGGAGACGCGCCGCTGGCCCCGCTGACGGGCACGGTCGCATCCCAGGGTGCGGAACCTGTCGCACCCGTTGCGTCCGGACCGCCCGGGTGGCGGCCTCGCGTGGATCAGACATTCCGCGAGCAGGTGGAGGACGCGGAGCGGGAGATCATCCAGCACGTGCTCGGCCACACACACGACAACGTGACGGAGGCCGCGCGGATCCTCGACCTGGAGCGCGGCCACTTCTACAAGAAGATGAAGGCCCTGGGCCTGCGCCGGGGACAGTCCGAGTCCTGAGGGGCTCGCCTGGCCGCATGCTTCCGGGTGCGTTGACGCGCGCTCGGGGCGTCTGGTCTATTGCGCGCAGGTGCCGAGGGGCGCCTGCACCCGAAAAGACGACGTCACCCTCGCTTCACCCGCAGCCGACATGCTCCCGATGAAGTCCTTCCGGTCCACCAGCGGGTGAGGGCCGCCACCGAAGGAATCGTCATGGGAACCGGCAGCACCTCCACCGTCACGCTTCACGATTGCAAGGTCCGGGCGTCGCTCCTGCTCAAGGACCTGGACTCCCCCGACACCGCCCGCGCCACGCGCGCCGCCGAACGGATGCGCGCCCTGCCCTTCTTCGCGGGCCTGCCCCTGGGCGAAGTGCTCGCGCGCCGGGACACCGTGCAACACAAGCACGGGCTCGCCGTCATCGCCCGGGAGGCCGGCCACGCCACCTGGACCGAGCTGAAGCAGGCCTTGAGCAACACCGAGCCCGCGCCCGCGCTGGACACGGGCGGGTTCTTCCAGAAGCAGCAGGGCGTCTTCCTCAACCGCTGGTTCGCCACCTACGAAGAAGCCGCCGCGTCGCTCGCCACACAAGGCGGCTTCCTCTTCCCCTTCCGCCAGCAGTGCTTCGTCTGCGAGGCCGACTTCCTCCAGGCGCTGGGCATCGACACGAAGGATCCGGACTGGGAACGGATGGGCCGCGACTGGGTGCGCCCCCGCGACAGCGCCGCGCGGACCCGACTGGAAGTGAAGCTCGTCGCGCTGGGATACGGAGGCCGCCATGTCGCCGGGTGATGACTCGCGCGCGGCCCGCTCGGAGCGCAAGCGCGCGTACAAGGAAGCCGCAGTGCCCATGGGCATCTACGTCATCCGCAACCGCGTCAACGGCAAGGTGTTCCTGGGCCACAGCATCAACCTGCCCGCGATGTTCAACCGCATCCGCTTCGAGTTCGCCCAGCGCATGCACCGCGTCCCCGAGCTCCAGGCGGACTGGGACCGGTATGGCGAGGCGGCCTTCTCCCTGGAGGTGTTGGATCAACTCCCGCCCCTGGAGGAGCCCGGGCCGACGCCGCCCGTGGAGGAGCTGAAGGTGCTGGAGGAGATGTGGCTGGAGCGCCTGAAGCCCTACGGCGACGCCGGCTACAACACGCCTCCAAAGCCCTGAGCACGGGACGGGTGCCGCGACGCATCCAGACATGCCAGGATGGGGGCACATCATGAGCACGAGCGCCGCCCCCATCCTCGGCATCGACTTCGGGACCACCAACACCGCGGCGGCCTTCTTCGACAAGGCAGGCAAGCTGCGCGTCGTCCCCATCGCGGAGAAGAGCCTCACCCTGCCCTCCATCGCGTGGTTCCACGCGGGCGACAAGGCCATCGTCGGCCCCGCGGCCCGGCGGCAGATCATCGATGATCCGCGCCACACCATCTTCGGCGCCAAGCGTTTCCTGGGCCGCCGCTTCCAGTCCGAATACGTGGCGCGCCACCGGGGCCGCTTCGCCTTCGAACTGGTCGAGGGCCCGGACGGCTACACCGCCGTGGAGGTGTACGGCAAGGTGACGCCGCTCATCGACGTGGCCCACTTCATCCTCAAGCACATCCACACGCTCGCCAACCACACCGCGGGCGCGCGCTTCGAGGAGTGCGTGCTCACCGTGCCCGCGCACGCCAACATCCGCCAGCGCGAGGCCATCCGCCACGCGGCGGAGAAGGCGGGCCTGCGCGTGCGCGCCATCGTCAACGAGCCCACCGCCGCGGCGCTCTACTACGCCAACCTGCGCAACCCCGAGCAGACGGTGATGGTGTTCGACCTGGGCGGCGGCACCTTCGACGTCACCCTGATGGCGGTGCAGAACCGCGTGGTGAAGGTGCTGGCCACCGGCGGCGACGCGTTCCTCGGCGGCGCCAACTTCGACGAACAGATTGTCGAAGCGCTGGTGGAGGACTTCCGCAAGAAGCAGGGCATCGACCTGCGCGGCAACAAGGTCGTCATGCAGCGGCTCGTCTTCGCCGCCGAGTCCGCGAAGATGGCGCTGAGCAACGCCACGTCCGTCCCCCTGCGCGTGCCGTGCATCACCCAGAAGGACGGCGCCTTCGTGGACTTCCAGTACACGCTCACCCGCGAGCAGGTGGAGGCCATGGTGTTCCAGCTCATCGAGCGCACCGCCGCCGCGTGCGACGACGTGCTGGAGAAGGCGGGCCTGAAGCCGGAGGCCATCGACGAGCTGGTGATGGTGGGCGGCCAGACGCGCATGCCCGCCATCCGCAAGCGCCTGTCCCACTTCCGCAAGCTGTCGTCGGAGAAGGAGGTCCACCCGGAGCTGGGCGTGGCCGTGGGCGCCGCCATCCTCGGGCGCAACCTGGCGCGCGGCATCACCGGCCTGTCGGACGTGGTGCCCATGCCCATTGGCGCCATGGTGCCCGGCGGCGGCCAGCACGAGGTGCTCCCCGCCAACACCCCCGTGCCCGGCACCCGCTCCGTGTCCCTGGACCTGCCGCCCTGGCCCGGCCCCGTGCCGGTGGCCCTCTTCGAGGCGCTGGACCGCACCACCGTGGAGCGCGAGCTCTTGGGCACCGTGCGCATCGAACCGGAGTGGCGCGTGGCCCACCCGGGGCCCACCACGCTGGAGCTGAGCATGGCGCCGGACTTCTCCCTCACCGCCCGCCTCGTCGCGCCGGACGGCCAGCGTCAGCCGCTGACCATCAGCGACCCCAACGCGCCCCAGCGGGCGTAGGACAGTGGGCGCTCAGCCCGTGGCCCGGGGCACGACGGAGCCCTTGAGCTGCTCCAGGAGCCGGCGGCTCTCCTCCAGCGCCTCCTGGCACTGGGCGACGAGCGGCCCCAGCCCGTTCAGCGCCTCCGGCACCCGGGCGTCCGCGCGCTGCTCGATGTCCCAGCACAGCGACTCCAGCCGGGCCGCCCCGAAGTAGGCCGCGTTGGACTTGAGCGTGTGCGCGGCGCGCGCCAGGTTCTCCATCTCCCCCTCGGCCAGCGCCGTGCGCGCGTCGTCCATCAGCCGGGGCATGCTCTCCAGCGCCGTGTCGATGAGCTCCGGGAGCATCCGCTCCACCTGCCCGTCCAGCGACTCCCACAGCCGCTCCAGCGCCGAGGGCTCCAGCCCGCGGATGCGCGGGGTGCCCACGCGGGGGACCTCCTGGACGTGCGCGGTGGGCCGGGCCCCGGGGGGACGCGGCAGCCGCTCCCACGCGCGGCGCAGCGCGGAGATGAGCTCCTCCACGCGGATGGGCTTGCTGAGGAAGTCGTCCATGCCCGCGTCCAGGCACTCGCGCCGGTCCGCCGTCATCGCATTGGCCGTCATCGCGATGACCCACGGCTGGTCGGCGGCGGGCACCGTCGTGCGCAGCTGGCGCGTCGTCTCCAGCCCGTCCATCTCCGGCATCTGCACGTCCATCAGCACGACGTCGTAGCGCGCGCGCTCCAGGGCGTGCAGCCCCTCGCGGCCGTTGGACGCCGTGTCCACCGGGTAGCCCAGCCGGTCCAACACCAGCAGCGCCAGCTTCTGGTTGGTGGGGTTGTCCTCCACCAGCAGGATGCGCAGCGGCATCTGTTCGCCGGGGCGCGCGTTGAACACCGAGCGCTCACGGGTCGCGAGCGCCGGCGCGGGCGGCGGCTTCGCGGAGATGAGGTCCTGGGCCAGGCACGTCATCAGCGCGTCGTGGAGCTGCGAGGCCTTCACCGGCCGGGGCAGCACCGCGGTGAACATCCCGTGCGGCTGGGTGTCGCGCTGGTCGAAGGACGTGAGCAGCAGCAGGGGCAGTTCGCGCGCGTCGCGCTGCTGGCGGATGTGCGCCGCCAGCGACGGGCCATCCATCAACGGCATGCGGTGGTCCAGGATGGCCAGGTCGAACCGGGCCCCCGACTCCAGGCGCGTCAGCGCATCCGCCCCGGAGCCCACCTCCACGATGTCCATGCCCCACGCGGACAGCTGCCGGCCCAGCAGCTTGCGGTTGATGGCGTTGTCGTCCACCACCAGCACCCGCCGGCCCTGGAGCTTCAGCGAATCCGGGCGCAGGGACTCCGCGCTGCGCGGGGCCTCGCGCGCCTGGAACGTGAAGTGGAACGTGGCGCCCCGGCCCGGCACGCCCTCGCTCTCCATCCACAGCCGCCCGCCCATCGCCTCCACCAGTCGCTTGCTGATGGCGAGCCCCAGGCCCGTGCCGCCGAAGCGCCGGGACACCGATTCGTCCAGCTGGTTGAAGGGCTGGAAGAGGCCACTGCGCGCGGACTCGGAGATGCCGAGCCCCGTGTCCTGCACCGCGAAGTGCAGCTCGAAGGTCCCCGTGGGGGCCAGGGGCCGCCGGGGCGTGTCCACGGAGATGGACACCCCGCCGCGCTCGGTGAACTTCACCGCGTTGCCCACGAGGTTGAGCAGCACCTGCCGCAGCCGCGCGGAGTCGCCCACCACGTTCACGGGCGTCTCGTCGGTGACGTGGTAGCCCAGGTCCAGGGACTTCTCGCTGGCGCGCATGGCCAGCAAATCCAACACGGACTCCACGCACTGCCGCAGGTCGAAGGGCTTCTGCTCCAGCTCGACGCGGCCGGCTTCGATCTTGGAGAAGTCCAGCATGTCGTTGAGCAGCTCGAGGAGCGCGTCCCCGCTCTGGCGGATGGTGGACGCGAAGTCGCGCTGCTCGGGCGTCAGCGCCGTGTCCATCAAGAGCCCCGCCATGCCGATGATGGCGTTCATCGGCGTGCGGATTTCATGGCTCACCGTGGCCAGGAACAGGCTCTTGGCCTGGTTGGCGTCCTCGGCGGCCTGGCGCGCCCGCTGGAGGTCGGTGATGTCGTGGTAGATGGCGATGAAGCCCAGCGACCGGCCGCCCACCATCACGGGCAGCGCGCGCAGCTCCACGTCCACCACCGTGCCGTCCTTGCGCACGCGCCGGGTGACGACGTGCACGCGGTCCTTGCGCAGCACCTCGCGCGACGTCTCCTCCGCCTCCGGGCGGATGCCGTCCACGTTGGCCACGAGCTTGAGGATGTTGCGCCCCAGCGCCTCCTGCGGCGTGTAGCCGAAGAGCGTCTCCGCGGCGGGGTTCCACGTGAGGACCTCGAAGGCGCGGCTGATGGTCACGATGGCCACCGGGCTGTGGCACACCACCGCCTCGAAGAACTCCTTCTGCTGGCGCAGGGTGGCTTCGGCCTCCTGGTGGGCGTCCGTGCCGCGCAGGAGCAGCACCCGGCCCCCGTCCGCCTGGGGGATGGACAGCACGCGCAGCGAGTGCGTCGCTCCGTCCCACTGCGTCTCCTGGGGCGCGCTGCCCACCTGCGGGGGCGCCCAGCCCGGCAGCACGTGGTCCACCTGGAGGCCCACGAGCACCTCGCGGGGGCCGAGCAGCGCCTCCGCGGCACGGTTCACGGCCACGACCCGCAGGGTCGGGTCCAGCACGAGCACCCCGTCACGGGTGTGCTCGAACAAGGCCGGATACGCGCTGGGTGGCAGTTCGGACAACCTTCCCCCTCCGTCCAAGAACTGTAGGTCAGTCGAGGCGCCAGTTCCACGCCATCCATGAAAACCATGGAGGTGGGCAGGCGCCGGTCCGCCCCAGTCCCCCGGGGACACGGTGGATCAGGGGGTTAGGGGGCAGCCTGGCGGACAACCCCCGCCCGTGTCGTCCCTCCACCGGGCCGCCGGCCCGGAATCAGAAGCCAGCCCTGGGCGGTGCGGCGGTGGGGCGACCTAGCTTTCCCCGGACCCCACGGAAGAGAGAGTCGTGTCACACACGAACGCGGCCCCCCTCATTCTCATCGTCGATGACGAACCGGAGTTGGAAGTGCTGGCCCGCTATCTGGAGCTGGAAGGCTATTCCGTCCTGACGGCGTCCAATGGCGAGGAGGGGTTGCTGGCCCTCGCCTCCTGTCGCAAGCCCTGCATCGTCCTGCTGGACCTGATGATGCCGGTGCTGGACGGCTACGGCTTCCTCCAGCGGCTGCACGACGACGCGACCCTCTGCGGGCTCCCCGTCTTCGTCGTCACCGCCAGCTTCCCCACGCAGCAGATGGCAGGCACCGTGGGGCTCCTGCTCAAACCCCTGCACATGGACGTCCTGCTGGAGGCGGTAGCACCGTACTGCCCGCCCTCCAATGAAGACAAGAATTCCAGTTGAAACACCGGAGATTGTCGACAGCGACTCAGGCCGCGAGGCGGGCCACGCACTCCGGCCCGTCGTTGGCGGGGGAGTTCACCACCCGCGCCACTTCGTAGTGCTCCAGCGCCGCGTCCGACGCCGGGACGAGCAGCGGCAGGAGGACCGAGGCCTCCTGCGGCTCCGGGCGCAGCCACACGGCCTGGGCCTCCGGCGAGAGGATGACGGGCATCCGGTCGTGGATGGGCGCCATCAGCGCGTTGGGGCCGGTGGTGATGATGGTGCAGGTGCGCAGGACTTCACCGGTGTCCGGCGCCGTCCACTCCTCCCAGAGCCCCGCCAGCGCCAGCGGCTTCCCGTCGCGGTGGTGGAACAGGTAGGGCGTCTTGGGCTTCGTGGACTGCTTCCACTCGTACCAGCCGTCCACCACCACGAGGCACCGGCGCCGCTTCAGCGCCGAGCGGAAGCTGGGCTTCTCCGCCACCGTCTCGCCGCGCGCGTTGATCAGCTTGTTGCCAATGGACGCGTCCTTCGCCCACGAGGGGATGAGCCCCCAGCGGAACACGTCCAGCAGCCGCTCGCCGTCGTTGGGCACCACGGGCAAGAGCTGCGTGGGACACAGGTTGAAGCGCTCGCGCTCCAGCGTCGCGCGCGCGCCCGCGAGCTCCAGCTCGGCGACGAGCTGCGCGGGGGAGGTCCGGACGGTGACTCGGCCACACATGAGGGAAAGCCTAGCGCCCGGAGGCCGGGCTCGCACGTTCCGGGTGGCCGGCCGGTGGGGAACCGACGGGCCGGCCGGAACTAGGTGGGCAGCTTGATGCCGGACAGGCGCTGGAAGAGCTCCACCGCGCGGCTGTCCGACAGGCCGGAGATGTAGTCCGTCACGCACAGCAGGCGCTGGTAGGGGCTCAGGCGGCGGATGGCCTCGTCGCGCTCCGGCGGCGCCTCGTCGTCCGCGGCCGCGAACTCCGGACGCTGGAAGCACTCCATTGGCATCAGCTGCCGCAGCTTCTTCTCCTCGCGGTTCGGCGCCTCCGCCACCACCGCGCAGGCGAACATCTCCAGCAACCCGCCCAGCGTCTTGAAGCCCGCGCTTTCAATCTGGAGCACGCGCTCGCTCTCGTAGCCGTACCTGCGCGTGAGGTCCGTGATGGCGCCCAGCTTCTGCTTCACCTGGGGGCGCAGCGACTTGAGCGACGTCTCCAGCGTGCCGGCCTCCAGCGCGGCCGCATGCTCCAGGAAGGCCTCGACACACGCGGGGATGAGCTCCCCGATGGCCATCGCGCGCGCCTGCGCCATGCGGGTCTCCAGGTGGCGCGAGGGCCGGGAGCGCGGGGCTTTCGGGAGCAGCGACTCCAGCAGCTCACACGCCTGCTGCATGGGGAGCAGGCCCAGCTTCGCGGAGTCCTCCAGGTCGATGACGGCGTAGCAGATGTCGTCCGCCGCCTCGACGAGGAAGGCCAGCGGGTGGCGGCAGAAGACGCCGGGCTCGCGCTCGCGCAACCCCAGCTCCCGGTAGGCCAGCTCCGCCAGCTCCCGGTCGTCCTGGAAATAACCAAACTTCTTCTCCGACACGATGCCCTTCGCCGGCTCGCGCGAGCCGGGGAGCACGGACGGGCGCGGGTACTTGCTCATCGCGCCCAGCGTGGCGGCCGTGTAGCGCAGCCCGCCCCGGCGCTCGCGCGACTGGAGGCGGTTGAGGATGCGGAAGCCCTGCGCGTTGCCCTCGAAGTCGCGCAGGTCCTTCCACTCGGCCTCCGTCTGGAACGGGCTTCCGCTCCCCGTCCCCGGGGGCGGCAGGCGCTGCTCCACCCAGTGCTGGATGGCGGCCTCGCCCGAGTGGCCGAAGGGCGGGTTGCCGATGTCGTGCGCCAGGCACGCCGCCGCCACGATGGTGCCCATGCGCGCGGGCTCCAGGTCCACGCCCTGCTCGCGCAGCCCCAGCCCGGCCTGCTGTCCCAGGGAGCGCCCCACGCACGACGCCTCGATGCTGTGGGTGAGGCGCGTGCGCGTGTAGTCGCTCGTCGACAGGGGGAACACCTGCGTCTTGTCGTGCAGGCAGCGGAACTCGCTGGAGAAGACGATGCGGTCGTAGTCCCGGTCGTACGCGGTGCGCTCATCCATGAGCCGGCGCGTCGCGTCCGGCGTCGCGGAGGACGCGGCCAGCTCCGGACGGGGCTCCGAACCGATGCGCGTGTTCGACAGGAGCCGCCGCCAGCGCTCCGTCCGCTCCTGACTCTCGCTGCTCACCACGGGGCCTCACGCTCGCCGGAAGAAGGGGCGCCACCATCGTGCTCCGGCGCCCCGGCCGCGCAAGTTCCCGCCGCGCCCTGCCCTGCCTCGCTGGCCTCGCTCGCGCAGAGGCCTACTGCACCACCCCGCGCCGCACGTTCGGGTTCCCGGCCAGCACGTCGGCGGGCGCGTCCCAGGTGATGTGGTACTCGGTGTCGAGCAGGCTCAGCTTGCGGCCGACGATGCGCGGGTTCCTCGCGCCCACCATGGTCATCACCTCGCGCAGCACGCCCTCGTGGTACGGCGGCGGCATGAAGTCGCGCCGCATGACGAACACGGCCTCGCGCGGCCCCTTCCACTCCACGGACCGGTCCCCGTAGCTCACCGCGAGCCGGTAGCCGGAGGGCAGGCTGGACACGAGCTTGTGCGTGTCCCCCAGGGCCAGCAGCAGGAAGGTGCGGCCCACCGCGGACTCCAGGAAGCCCCGGGTGCCCTGCATGCCCATCTGCCGCAGCGCTTCGTCCACCCCACCCCACCGGGGCGCCAGCACGCGCGCCGCCACCTGCACCAGCTGCAGGAAGGTCGACACGGGGTAGTTGAAGAAGCCCACGAACCGCTTCCCCTCCGTGGCGGCCCGGCAGGCGGCCACCGCCTCTTCGCCCATGCCGACGCGCACCGACTCCAGCACGCCCAGGAAGAACATGCCCCGCGCGGTGTCGTGCTCCGTGGCCGCCATGCGCCGGACCACCCAGTCCGCCTCGACCAGACGGGCCTCCTTCGATGGCTTCACCTCCGCCTGCATGCGACCTCCATGACCACGTGGGCCTGCCCACAGCGCACAGCTTGAAGCCAACCGGGTGCGGACGCTAGGGATGTGCCGGCACCGCGTGCTCCGGCGTAGGGTCGTCGGGAAAGTGGACGGTGAAACGGGAGCCCCGGCCGAAGTCGCTCTCCGCCTGGATGCGGGCGCCGTGGCCCTGCACCAGGCGCTTCACGATGGCGAGCCCCAGCCCGGTGCCGTGCAACTTGGTGGTGAACATCGGTTCGAAGATGCGCTCCAGCATCGGCGCGGGGATGCCGGGCCCGTCGTCCGTCACGCGCAGGCTCCAGCCGCCGCCGTCCCGGGCTTCGGCGTGCACACACACCTCGCCCACGCGCTCCGGAGGAATGGCCTCCACCGCGTTCTGGATGAGGTTGACCAGCACCTGCCGGAACTGCTCGCGGTCCAGGTGCGGCACCGGCAGCCCTTCATGCACCTGGTTGTGCACGCGCACGCCCTCGCGCAGGGGCACCACGCTGATGGCTTCCTCCACCAGGGGCCGGAGCGGACACGGCCTGACTCGGGGCGGACGGCCCTTCGCGTAGTCCAGCAGTTGGGTGACGATGACCGAGCACGCCTGGAGCTCCCGGTCGATGATGTCCAGGAAGCGCGGGATGCGCGGATCCAGTCCGCGGTCCCCGTCCTTGCGCAGGCGGCGCAGGATGAAGGCGTGCGCGGTGCGAGCGGCCGCCAACGGGTTGCGCAGCTCGTGGCTGACGCTGGCGGTGAGCTGTCCCAGGGACACCAGCCGCTCCTGCCGGCCGATGTGGTCGCGAAAGGCATACACCTCCCGCACCGCGGCATCGAGCTGGCCCGTGCGCAGCGCCAGCTCCCACTCGCCGGTGTGCTCCGACAGGGCCTGGCGGCGGGCCTTCTCACGCAGCTCCCGCAGGGCGTCCCGCGACGCGACGGCCAGCACCCCGGCGATGACGGCCACCCAGAAGCCGTGCTCCAGGAAGCGCCAGGCCTCCGGATGAGGCTCTCCGAAGAGGGACTCCGGCCACAGCGCGCCCCGCACGCCGTGGTCCACGAGCACGGTGCCAACAGCGGTGAGGAGCACCTTCGGGTCGCGGTAGAAGGCCAGCAGCGCCAGCGAGCCGAAGAGGTGGAAGTGCGTGGAGAGGCGCCCGCCCGTCAGGTGGATGAAGAGCGCGGACCAGAGCAGCTGGCTCACCGCCACCCCGTGCCGCGTGCCGGCCTCCCCCGGGCGGAGCAGCGTGAGCATCACCGGGAACAGGCTCAGCGCCGCGCCCAGCAGCACCGCGGTCTCCAGGAAGGGCGCGTGCGCCCGGCCCTGCCATGCGGCCGGCGAGACGAACACCGCCACGAGGATGGCGAGGGCCCACTGCCCCACCATCAGCCAGGTGAACAGCGCATCCACCCGGCCGCGCGCTTCGCGCAGGTGCAGGGCCACGAGCGCCGCCGCCCGCGCTTCCAGCCGCTGGGGAGCAGGCCCCACTGCATGCGAGGAATTGGCTGACGTGGACAAAGCCATCTCTTCACCCGGCCGCGATGATGGCGGAAGCGATTGATCCTGTAAAAATGGATTATACGTGATTCTCAGGACCTACCATGCTGCTTCAGGGCACGAGGATTGACCGCGCGTGAACACTGCCAGTCCCCACCCGGGCCGGTGATTCCCAGCGCAATCCGAGCGAAATCCAGGCGGCCCCCCGCCCCTGTGAGCAAGGCACCAACGGCGACCGGGCCTCCGGTACGAGGCCCGTGCTCACCCTGCGACACTGGAGGGCGACTTCAGGACAGCGCGGCGAGGGGCTGGGAGCGCGGCGCGTCGAGCGTGGCGTCGGTGTCGCCCCGGGGCAGCTCGCGCGCGGCGGGGATGAAGGTCATCGCGCGTTCGGCGAGGGCGGTGATGGTGAGAGAGGGATTGACGCCCGGGTTGGCGGAGATGGCCGAGCCGTCCACCACGTAGAGCCCGTCATAGCCATACAGGCGGTGGCGCGCGTCGATGGCGCCCGTCTCCGGCGAGTCGCCCATGCACGCGCCGCCCAGGATGTGCGCGGTGGTGGGGATGCCCATGAGCGTCTCGCTGACCATCGTCATGGGATAGCCGTCCAGTTTGTCGGCCACGCGCTTCGCCAGGTCGAAGGCCTCCGGCATGTTGGCGGTGGGCGCGGAGCCCTTCTGCAGGCCGGTGGTGAGGCCGGTGCGGAAGCCGGTGGTGAGCGCCCGGCCGCGCTTCATACGCAGGTGGCCCTCCATGGTGCGCATGTAGAGGAGGATCATCGTGCGGCGCGCGAAGTCCGGGACAAACCACGCCTGGAGGAAGCGCAACGGGCGCCGCGCGAGCAGGCCCACGAGGCGCGCCATGCGCGACCACGCGGTGGCGCCGGGGACGTGGGGCGCCATCAGCAGGCGGAAGAAGCCGGAGCCCGCCGGGTAGCGCACGGGCTCCAGGTGCGAGTGCGCGTCGGTGTGGAGGATGGACCCGATGGCGATGCCCTTGGACAGGTCCTGGTCCTTGCGGCTCTTGCCGCTGACGATGCCGATGAGGGCCTCGGAGTTGGTGCGCACGCCGTCGCCCACGCGCGGGGAGAGCCTGGGCAGTCCGTCCGGCCGGTCCTTGAGCTTGAGCAGGAGGTCCATGGTGCCCAGCACGCCGCCGGCGAAGATGACGTGCTTCGCGGTGAAGCGGCGCGTCTTCTTGAAGAAGCCCGTGCCTTCCTTCGCGGTGACCTCGTAGCCGTCGCCGCCGGGCAGGGGGCGCACCCACGTCACCTCGGTGTCGGCGTGGAGGGTGAGGCCGCGCTTCTGCGCGAAGTAGAGGTAGTTCTTGTCGAGCGTGTTCTTCGCACCGTGACGGCAGCCCAGCATGCAGCCACCGCACGCGATGCAGCCGGTGCGCTCCGGGCCCTCGCCGTTGAAGTAGGGGTCCTTCACCGTGACGCCGGGCTCGCCGAAGTAGACGGCCACGGTGGTGGGCTGGAAGTCGGTGCGGCCCAGGTCGTCGCCCACCTGCTTGAGCACCTGATCCGGGAAGGTGCTGAGCGGGTTGACGGTGGCGCCCAGCATGCGGCGCGCCGTCGCGTAGTGCGGCGCCAGTTCCTGCTTCCACGGCGCCAGGTGGCCCCAGGAGGAGGCGTCGAAGAAGTCGTCCTTCGGGATGGGCAGCGTGTTGGCGTAGACGAGCGAGCCGCCGCCCACGCCGACGCCGGACAGCACGGTGACGTGGCGGAGGAACGTCATCTTGAACAGGCCGCGCCACCCGAGCTGCGGCATCCACAGCCAGCGCTTCAGGTCCCAGTTCGACTTGGGGAAGTCCGGGCCCTGGAGGCGCCGGCCCTTCTCCAGCATCACGACGCGATAGCCCTTCTCGACGAGCCGCAACGCGCTGACGCTGCCGCCAAACCCCGAGCCGATGATGAGCCAGTCGCAATCCATGACGTCCTCCGTCCGGGATGGAGCCACGCACCCCGGAGGTCCGCACTGTACGCCAACCGCGCGGGCTGTCCGGTGGGCGCGGGCGCACGTGCTCCGGGAGGAGGGCTCCGCCTGGACGGCGGGTGTCAGCGCTTCGAGGCCTGCTTCCTCGCCCGGCGCGCGGCGGGGGTGTTGGGGACGAACTGCTTTCCCGCGCGGGAGCCGGTGCGCTTGCGGCGTTCGGTGGCCTTCTTCTGCGCCGGGCTCAGGTGGGCCCAGGCCTCCTTCGGAAGGTAACGCGCGGTGGTGCGGCCGTGCCGGGCGCGAGAGCTCCCGTCCTGGGTCTGCCACTGCTCGGTCGTCCAGGACTTGAGGTGGCGCTGCGAGCCCGAGCGCGGGCCCTGGTAGCCGCCTCCGGCCTTCTTGTATTCGCTGGCGAGGAGCTGGGCCTTGCGCGCGCTCCACTCGCCGGGCCTCCGCCCTGTCGCCCGCCCTCCTGGCGGGGGCTATGCGGGGCCGGTCCCCGGCGCGAGGGGCCGGAACAGGTGGCACGCGCGCACCGGCTGGGGCGCGTACTTCTGGGGGAGGAGCGGACAGAGGATGAACGTGGAGGTCCGCGTCTGGACGTACTTGGGCGGCGCGGCGCAGCGGTGGCAGAGGCTGTCCGGGAAGGGCAGGGGCTCGGGGGGCGGCGTCATGGCGGTGACAGCATCGCACGGGGACGGGTGCGGGCCGCGGCGTGCTTCCTAGATTGCGAGCATGCACGTCGACGACCTCCTCATCGAGCCTTCCCGCCTGCGCCTGTCCGGTCGCCACGCCGTCCTGGAGGTATCGAGTCCCCTGCCCGGCGTGCTGCGGCTGCGCCACGCACCGGTCTCCTCGGAGGTGGGCTTCCTGCACCCCGAGCTGCCCGGCAAGCAGTCCTGGGCGGTGACGACGGACGGGGCACGCCCGCTGGAGGTGAAGCGCGATGGGGAGCGCGTGCACGTGAGCGCGGAGGGCGTATCGCTGGAGGTGGACGTGGAGTCGGGGACGTGGCGCTTCCGGGACGCGGACGGGCGTGAGCTGGCGCGCAGCCTTGGCGTGCACGGCGAGGTGGAGGCCGCGTATCCGATGAGCCGGTATCGCTCACGGCTGGTGCTGCGGGCGCAGCCCGGGGAGCGCTACCTGGGCTTCGGTGAGAAGGTGGGCCCGCTGGACAAGCGGGGGATGCACTTCACGTTCTGGAACACGGATGTGATGCCGCACCACCCGGACACGGATCCGCTCTACCAATCCATCCCGTTCTTCGTGGGCCTGCGCGAGGGCGTGGCGTGGGGGTTCTTCCTGGACGAGTCCTGGCGCTCGGAGGTGGACGTGGCACGCGCGGATGCAACGCGGGTCGCCTGGGAGTCGTGGGGCCCGGAGCTGGACTGCTACCTGTTCGTCGGGCCGGGGCCGGCGGACGTGGTGCGGCGGTACGCGGCGCTGACGGGGTGTCCTCCCCTGCCCCCGCTGTGGAGCCTGGGCGCGCAGCAGAGCCGCTGGGGCTACGAGAGCGCGAACGACGTGCGCGGCGTCATCCAGGGGTACCGGCAGCGGGGGTTGCCGCTGGACTGCGTGTACCTCGATATCGACTACATGGATGGCTACAAGGTCTGGACGTGGGACGGGGCGCGCTACCCGGATCCGGCCGGCCTCGTGCGGGAGGCCGCGGCGCAGGGCGTGCGGCTGGTGCCCATCGTGGATCCGGCGTTGAAGCAGGAAGAGGGCTGGGCGCTCTACGAGGAGGCCAAGTCACGCGACTACCTGGTGCGCTACGACCGGGGCGGCGTGCTGGTGGGCGAGGTGTGGCCCAGGCCCGCGGTGTTCCCGGACCTGACGCGGCCGGAGGTGCAGCGCTGGTGGGGAGGCCTGCACCGCGACTTCGTGGAGCTGGGCATCGCGGGGTTCTGGAACGACATGAACGAGCCGTCGTGCTTCGCGGTGCAGCCGGACCTGGGAATCCTCACGCTGACGAGCCAGCGTTCAGAGGGCGTGGGCAAGGTGGAGGGGCCGACGCTGCCGTATGACGCGCGCCATGGGGACAAGCGGCACCTGGAGGTGCACAACGTGTATGCGCTGGGCATGGCGAAGGGGGCCTTCGAAGCTCTGCGCGAATTGCGTCCGGAGGCCAGGCCGTTCCTGCTGACACGGGCGGGATCCGCGGGCATCCAGCGCTACGCGGCGGTGTGGACTGGGGACAACTCCAGCCATTGGGCGCAATTGGAGACCTCGCTGGCGATGCTGATGGGGTTGGGATTGGCGGCGGTGTCCTTCACGGGGGTGGACATCCCCGGCTTCATCGGGCGGGCGAACGGGGAGCTGCTGGTGCGCTGGATGCAGGCCGGCACGTTCTACCCGCTGATGCGCAACCACGCGGGCAAGGGAACGCCGCCGCAGGAACCGTGGCGCTACGGGGAGCCGTACCTGACGCTGGCGCGCGAGGCGTTGGAGAGGCGGTACCGGTTGTTGCCCACGCTGTACACGCTGATGCACGAGGCGTCGGAGACGGGGATCGCGCCCATGCGGCCGCTGCTGATGGAGGCGCCTGGGGACGCGGAGGCGGTGGGAGCGTTCGATCAATTCCTGTTCGGGCAGGACCTGTTGGTGGCGCCAGTGGTGCGGCCGGGACAGACGAAGCGCCTGGCCTGGTTGCCGGCGGGGGCCTGGCTGGATTGGCCGGGGCTGGAGGGCACGGGACAGGTGCGCGAGGGAGGACAGTACGTCATCGCGGACGGGCCCCTGGACACGGTGCCGGTGTGGCTGCGGGCCGGCGGCGCGGTGGCGCTGACACTGCCGGCGCTGCACACCACGGACGCGAACTGGAAACACCTGGAGTGGCACGTGCACGCGGCACCGGAGATCCGGGGGCGACTCTACGAGGACGCGGGTGACGGGTACGGGGAGTCTCGGCTCACGGTGCTGCGCGGGGGACTGACGGACGGTGTGCTGCGATTGGAGCGGAGCGAGACCGGGGCGCTGGCGCGGGCACGGGCGGAGGAGACGGTGCGCGTGTATGGCTTGAGGTCCGTGAAGCAGGTGACGGGGGCGCGTGAGCACCGGTTCGAGGACGGGGCGCTGGAGCTCCAGGTGGCGGCGGACTGGACGCGGCTGGTGATCGAGCTGTAGCCGCCGTAGGCGCTGCCGGAATTTCACCATCCCCGGGTAAGGTGGGCGGCGTGAACCCATCGAAACAGCCAACTGGGATGCTCTCCGCCGCGCTGCTCGCACTGCTGTGCTCGGCATGTGGCTCGACGGTCATGCCCTCCATCACAGGCCGGAAATGGGTCAGTCCCATTGTGAGCGTCCCTGGCGGTGGGCAGTTCCGGACCACGATCTACTACGGGCCCTGGCAGTGCAGTGCCCAGCTGATGAGCTACTGCCAGAACAAGTGCGCAGGTGAAGGCCATGTACTCCAGGGCTGCATGTGGCTCGCGGACGTGAAGCTGGACTTCGTAGGGACCGTGCTCCAAACGGGAAGCCGTTTCGGGATGACGCATTGCTGTTGCAACTACAGCACGCTGTCCACTGCGCAGACCGCCGCACAACGTCAACGGTGGGAGAACATCCGGGACGGGTTTCGAGAGCAGTGGGCCCGGCGCTTCGGGCAGTGGCCGACGGACGCGCAAGGAAACAACTGGCCCGCCCACCACCTTCGCGACCTGCACCACGGCGGCAACCCGACGGACTGGGAGAACCTCCTGCCCATGCCTCAGGACATCCACGGCAAGCTCAACGCTCTCTACAATCAGTGTTACGCGAACAATCCGCCGTGGAGCACGGTCGGCATCGATTATCCCTATGGGGAGTAGGCCCTTGGCAATGCAGCCCTTGCTCGCGGAAATCTCCCGAAGCCACTTTCCCAATCCGCCCGCGACGCGTGCGCAACTGGAGGACTTCGAGCAGCGCGTGGGCTGGCGACTCGACGCGGACCTGCGCGCCTTCTACCTGCACTGCGATGGGGCCGAGCTGTTCAAGACTCCGAACACGCCCTTCCACCTGTGCTCGTTGGCGGAGGTCGTGCGTGCGCGGACGGTCCTGGGGTTGGCGGACACGGATGAATGGGGGCCGCCCTCCTGGTTCATCGTCTGCAACCTCTACGACACCAACTTCGTGCTCCTCGACGTGAGTCGACAGGAGGCCGGTCGCTACATCATTCGCGACGGATATCGCGAAGGGTTTCCCTCTCCCGAAGCCTGTCCGCGAATCGCGGGTTCATTCGCTGAGTTCCTGGAAGGCGCGCTCCGGTCCAATGGACGATGGTTCTGGCTGGATAAACTCCAGCAGCAACCCTAGCGAGCGACGGATTCAGGGAGGGACGACGGGCACTTCCTTGAACACAACCCCTTCCAGTCCAAGACGCGCGATGGCTTCCGCGAATCTCTCCGTGGCGATGATGACGGTCGTGAAGTCCGTCAGCCGGAACAGGTCCTGTCCTGTGGGCAGCGTGCTTCCGTCCAGGCTGGGCGCATTGGGAAGGCTATCGCCCTGACGTCCGCAGCGTTCACAGGGGCGCTCACGGCCGGAAGGGAAACAGTTGTCATGCAGGCGGCCACGGGGATGAACCTCGACCTCCAGCAACTCCGGCGCGGACTTTCCTCGGAAGTGAAGGTCCATCTTGCTGGTCCTGAGTTCGATGCCGGCTTCTTCGCGGAGTCGCTCCATCGCCTCACGCTGAATGACCAGCCGCCAGGGGTACGGCAGATGCAAATCACCCCATTTGCCAGTTGCCTTGCCGCTGTACAAACCGAACTCGGCGCCCGGCAGGAGTGGAACATCGAAGGGCACTTGAGGCCGCAGCAGTCGGCGAAGCCGTTCGTACTCTTCGAGCGGCACCTGTCTCGCCTCTGCAAGTTCATGTCGGTGAGACCATCCGGAAAGGTCCACGGACGGGTAGGCCTCCCCCAGGCCGCCGCGACTGGCTTCGCACACCGGGCAGAGTCCCCCCGGAAGGCCCCACCGATGGGCACCATTCAGGAAGCCACTGAAGCGTGGCCCCGCCGCAGGAAGAAGCTCGAAGAACTTCATCAGCGCTCCTGGGGTCTAGTGAAGTGAGTAGTAGGGAACAATGGGCCCCATGATGTCGAATCCGATGATCATCCGGTTCAACTGGTCCTGGATTTCCTTCGGAGTCGCGAGCGGATTCATGCGAGCGAAGTCACGCCACGCTTGGTTCCAGGGGCCACCTCGCCCACCTCGTCCGTGCAGTCGCACGTGCTCTGCACGCGGAATGACCATCGTGAAATCATGCACGTTGATGCCCGCTTGCCGCTTGAAGAACAGCGCGAGTTCCGACTCCTGAGGATACAGATGGTGACGGACCCAGCCCGAACCTGAAGGCTTCCTGCCATCCGTGGGTGCGGGGGCTGGCGGATGGTTGTACCAGCGGATGACGAAGATAGCTTCGCGGTCTCCCGGCAGGGACTGGGCACTCCCCCAATTCCTCCGAGGGCCAGAGCCCGGAGCCGATGCCGCGACCGGAGGCCGGACACCGCCGCCCCGTGCCAGCAGCGCTCCCGCGTCCTCACACCGGTAGAGGCCACACAGGTCGTCAGCGCAGACCAGGGTGACGCACCGGTCTTCCTCTTCACAAGCACCCTCTGCGGAGTACTCCGCCTCGCTCCAGGGGTCCAGCGCAGGCAAGGGAGCCGACGCGCAGCCCCCCACGAGTGTCGTCAGCAGCAGGAGCAGCGCGAGGACGCCGACTCGTGGGCATCTCATCAGAGCGTGCCCGGCGGGAACGGCAACACTGGCGCGTAGCCCCCCGGTGCAACCGGCCCCAGGTGTTCGAGCACGGAAGGGCGGACGTGGGGGGCGTTCCATCAAAACTCCTTCACTTCCCAGTACACCGCCGACCCGCTCTTGAACGTCGGCTCCTTCAGGTACTCCTGAACCTCGTTCAACTGGTCCGTCTTGAAGGTCAGCACGACGTACTCGGCCTCCACCACTGCACCTTCCGAAACGAAGCTCTTCATCACGATCTGATGGTTCACCGACCGCGAGAGCTTGTTCTCCAACACCGACAGCCTGAAACCCGTGGCAGCCCGCCTGTCAGCAAACTCAACCTGGAAGCAGTGCATGTCTTTCATCCTGACGTCCGAGAATGGCGTCACAAACGGGCTGTCTGACTTTCGCATGAGGCAATCCGAGAATCCCTCTCACGTGCCCCCGGGGTCCGCCCCGGCTCACCACAGCGGCGCCATGTTCTCCACGTACTTGAACCCCGTGCCCGTGTTGAACACGACCACGGATTCATCCGGAGTCACGTCGCCCGCGGCGTGGAGCTTCTTGAGCGCCGCCACGCAGGCGCCGCCCTCGGGCGCCACGAAGAGCCCCTCCGCGGAGGCGATGTCCTTGGTGCCCTGGACGATCTCCTCCTCCGTCACCGACACCGCCGTGCCGTGGCTGTCCTTCACCGCGCGCAGGATGAGGAAGTCACCCAGCGCCTTGGGCACCCGCAGGCCGTGCGCGTGCGTCGTCGCCCCCTGCCACATCGGCGCGTCCGGCCGCCCTTCCGCGTGTGCCTTCACGATGGGCGCGCAGCCTTCCGCCTGCACCGCCACCATGCGCGGCCGCTTCGCGCCGATGAGCCCCATCGCCTCCATTTCCTCGAAGGCCTTCCACATCCCGATGAGCCCCGTCCCCCCGCCCGTCGGGTACAGGATGACGTCCGGCAGCGTCCACCCGAGCTGCTCCGCCAGCTCGTAGCCCATCGTCTTCTTGCCCTCGACGCGGTAGGGCTCCTTCAGCGTCGCGCACTCGTACCAGCCATGCTCCTTCGCGAGCCCCGCGCACACCCGCCCGGCGTCGGAGATGAGCCCCTCCACCGTCTCCACATGCGCGCCGTACGCCCGCGTCTCCATCAGGAACAGCGACGCGATGTCCTTCGGCACGAAGACGTGCGCCTCCATCCCGCCCCGCGCCGCGTACGCCGCCAGCGCGCTGCCCGCGTTCCCCGCCGACGGCAGGCACACCGCCTTCGCCCCCAGCGCCTTCGCCATCGACACCGCGGCGGACAGGCCGCGCGCCTTGAAGGACCCCGTCGGGTTGCCGCTCTCGTCCTTCACGAGCACGCGCTTCAAACCCAGCCACTCGCCCAGCCGTGGCGCGGGCAACAGCGGCGTGAAGCCCTCGCCCAGGCTCAGCCGGTGCGCCGGGTCTTCTACCGGCAGGACCTCGTGGTAGCGCCACATGGAGCGCTCCCGCGTGGGCAGCGCTTCCTTGCGCAGCGTGCGCGCCGCGCGCTCCAGGTCATAGCGAGCGAACAGCGGCGCCTGACACGCCGTGCAGAGGTTCCACACCGCGCCCGGCGCATACGTCCGGTCGCACTTCGTGCAATCGAGTCGGAGGACAGACATGCCCCCGACTCTACTCAGTCCCGCAACTCCAGCCACACCGGCGCGTGGTCCGACGGCTGCTGGCCCTTGCGCTCCTCGCGATCCACGTCACACGCCGTGAGCCTGGGCACCAGCGGCGCCGTGAGGAACAGGTGGTCGATGCGCACGCCCCGGTTCTTCGGGAACGCCAGCATCCGGTAGTCCCACCAGGAGAACTTCTGCTCCGTCGGGTGCAGGTGGCGGAACGCGTCCGTCAGGCCCCAGACGCACACCTGCTGCAACACGTCCCGCTCGCGCAGGGTAAACAGCGTCTGCCCTTCCCACTGCGCCGGGTCGTAGACGTCGATGGGCTCCGGCGCGATGTTCCAGTCCCCGCCCATCACCAGCGGCTCGTCCGGCTTGTGGCGCGAGTCCAGGTAGCGCCGCAGCCGGCGGAACCACTCCAGCTTGTACACATACGCGTCCGAGTCCACCTGCTGCCCGTTGGGCGCGTAGGCGCTCACCACCCGCACGCCGCCCACCGTCGCCGCGATGAAGCGCGCGTGCGTGTCGTCCACGCCGTCCGACAGGCCCCGCACCACGTCCGTGGGCTCCTGCTTCGCCAGGATGGCCACGCCGTTGTACGTCTTCTGCCCGTGCACGGCGGCGAAGTAGCCCGCCTCCTTCACCGCCTCGAAGGGGAAGTCCGCATCGGTGCACTTGAGCTCCTGCAGGCAGAGCACGTCTGGCTGGGCGCTCTTCAGCCAATTGACCAGCCGCTGCTGCCGGGCCCTCACCGAGTTCACGTTCCAGGTCGCGATTCGCATCGCGGGCGACCGTCGCACGCGGCCCACGCCCCCTGCCACGCTTTTCCCCGCCGCTGTGGCTGGGGGGACACACCGGAGCACCCTCCCGGGGGGAAACCCGTTGGCACAGCCGTCGCAATAGCCCCCTTCCGGGCCGCCACCACCGCGGCCCCGGGACGCCGCTCCAGGCGCCCCGCCGCTTCCGCCCGAGCAGCCCCGAGGGGATGGCCATGAACCCGAAGT
>NZ_RAWA01000119.1 GCF_003611675.1 Corallococcus sp. CA053C | reverse complement strand
TATAAGAGACAGGATGACCACCGACCCCTCTCCGGGCAGCGGCACCACCGTGGACGTGTTGCCCTCCAGCAGCAGCAGGTACAGCCGCTCCGGCGCGATGGTGCGCGCTGCGCCCCGCCGGGGTTCCTCGGTGTCCAGCAGGTCACGTGACGGCATTTCCCGAAAGAATGCCCAGGCCCTTGAAGCCCGGGCAACCCGCCGGGCCCCTCCGGATGATTGATTTGCGAATCAGGGGGCGCGCGGTCCATGCTCCCGCCCCGAGGAGACGGGTGCCATGGCCAAGATGCTGAACGAAGGGGATGCGGTTCCGGACGTCACGCTGTCGGGGCCTGGCAACGCACCTGTGCGCCTGCGCGACCTGGTGGGTGACAAGGTGCTGGTCATCTACTTCTACCCGCGGGACGACTCCCCGGGTTGTACCGTCCAGGCGTGCAGCCTGCGGGACCAGTACCAGGACTTCACGGACGCGGGCGCGGACGTGGTGGGCATCAGCAGCGACTCCGCGGAGTCCCATGAGAAGTTCGTCGCCAAACACCGGCTCCCCTTCCGCCTCCTGAGCGACCCGGATGGCGCGGCGCGCAAGGCCTTCGGGGTGGGCACCAACTTCCTGGGGCTCCTGCCGGGCCGGGTGACCTTCATCGCGGACCGCACGGGCACCATCCGCTACGCGTTCGACTCGCAGATGCAGGTGCGCAAGCACGTCTCCGGTGCCCTGGAAGTCGTCCGGTCGCTCACGGGTCAGGGAGCCGCGCCCGCCCGTCCGGGCTGAGACACTGAGACGCCGAGACACACGGACAGACCGTATTTCCCGCTACACTGGCTCCAGGCCTCCAGGTCCCGAAGCCCGGGACACCGCCGCCCGTTCGCGGGCGGCATGGGACGCGCTGGCCGGCCGGGGGTCACATCATGCGGTGGCATTGGATGCTGGGACTGCTGTGCGTCGGGTGCGCGAGCCTGACGAAAGACCTGCACGACGAGGACCTGTCGCAGGAGGAGCTGCCCACCGAGGAGACGGTGTACCTGGTGCCGCTGGACGAGGCGCTGCTCACCATGCGGCACCTCTTCGAGGAGCGGCGCTACGACGTCTTCGAGCGCGAGGGCGAGCACGAGCTCTACACCTCCGCGCACGAGCCGGGGGTGAACCTGCCCCGCAACCGCACCTTCGAGCGCTACTTCGTGAAGGGCGCGGCGGTGGGCCCGCGTCAGTCCGTCATCCGCGTCTTCCGCCTGCGCTACCGCGAGCAGGACACCAACATCGAGCAGAAGCCCAAGTGGCTGAACGACCGCGTCGAGGAGGAGGAGAAGTACCTCGCCCAGAAGACGTTCGAGCGCGTCACCTTCAACGGCGTGCCGGACATGGAGGGCTTCAAGATGGTGCGCGGCATCCGCGACCTCCCGCTGGAGCGCAAGCTGCTGTCGAAGCTGGAGATGGTGCCGTCGCTGGAGCTGGTGGGCGGCAAGACGTCCGCGCCGGTGCGCTCCGTGTCGGTGGAGGGCTGGAACGAGGAGGCCCCGGACGCGGCCGCGCAGTGCGGTGAGCCGCTGGAGGGCGTGGCGCCGCTGCTCGCCGCTGGGCACACGGTGCTGGTGGCGGATCCGCTGGGCACGCGCGAGCTGCCGGAGGCCGCCACGCGGATGCTCTGCGACGCGACGGAGCACCAGCTCTCCGTGGCGCTCGCGCTGTCCATCCCGGCGGAGGATCAGCCCGCGCTCGACGACTACCTGGCCAGCGAGGGCCACGGCCCGGACCTGGAGCAGCTGCTGGTGGCCAGCTCCTTCTGGCGCCGGGTGTACCAGGACGGCCGCAGCAGCAGCGCGCTGCTGCGCCTCATCGAACAGGCCCGGCGGCTGCGCGCGCACGGCAACGCCGTCACGGTGGTGGCGTTCGACTCCAGCGCCGCGTCCGGCAACGCGCGCGAGGAGGAGATGGCGAAGCACCTCATCGCCTTCCGCAAGGCGAACCCGGACGTGTGGCTGCTGGCGCTCGCGGGCGACGTGCACGTGCGCACGAAGCCGGTGAGCTGGAACAAGGACTTCGACCCGCTGGGCGCGAGGCTGATGAAGGCCCTGCCCTCCTCCCCCGTGAAGGCGCTGGAGGTGGGCTTCCAGCGTGGCTCCCAGTACTCCTGCCGCTTCAACGTCTGGGAGCAGGTGGAGTGCAATGTCTATGCGCTCAGCCCGTCCGAGGAAGTGCGCCAGCAGCCCGGCACGCCGCGCAAGGTGGCGCTGTTCTCCGCCCCCAGCGACAAGGGCTTCCACGGCCGGCTCTACGTGGGGGCGCTCAATGCATCCCCGCCCGTCATCCAGCGCGCGGAAGCCGGCACGACCCGCTCTGTCGCCCAGCAACGCGAGACGCCCTCCCCCAATCCCTGACAGTGCCCCGTCCGTTGTAGGCTGGGGACGACAGACAGGGGGCTGACATGCGCTGGTATTGGACGCTGGGACTGATGTGCATGGGGTGCGCGAGCCTGTCGCGCGGGCTGGACGGCAATCCGGTGGACACCGAGCCGGTCCCCACCGTCGAGAAGGTCTTCCTGGTGCCGGTGGACGAGGCCCTGTTCGTCACCCGCCGGGTGCTGGAGGAGCAGCGCCTGGATGTCTTCGAGCAGAAGGCCTCCAGCGACCTGTACTCCGCCTCGTGGGAGATCGGCGTGAACCAGAAGGGCAACCGCACCTTCGAGCGCTACCTGGTGCGCGGCGAGGCGGTGGGCCCGCGTCAGTCCGTCATCCGCATCTTCCGGCTCCAGTACCGGGAGGCGGACCAGGCCGTCGAGGTACTCGCCGAGCCGGGGAGCCTGGGGCCGGGGCTCAAGGGTTACACCCAGTTCGAGACCCACAACGAGTTCTCCCGGCAGACCTTCGAAGGCGTCCCTGAGATGGAGGGCTTCAAGCTGCGCCGGGGCACGCGCGATCTGCCCCAGGAGCGCAAGGTCCTGGCCCGGCTGGAGATGGTGCCGTCGCTGGAGCTGGTGGGCGGCAAGGCATCCGCGCCGGTGCGCTCCGTGAAGGTGGCCGGCTGGGAGGCGGCGACCCCGGACGCGGCCCCGCGCTGCGGCGAGCCGCTGGAGGGCGTGGCGCCGTTGCTCGGTTCCGGGCAGACGGTGCTCGTCGCGGATCCGCTGGGCACGCGGCAGTTGCCGGAGGCCGCCGCGCGCATGCTCTGTGACGCCACGGAGCGCAAGCTGCCCGTGGCGCTGGCGCTGTCCATGCCGGCGGGGGATCAGGCCGTGCTGGACGAATACCTGGCGAGCCCGGGCGGGGACGCGGACCTGGAGCGCCTGCTGGTGGTCAGCGACTTCTGGCGCCGCGTGGACCAGGACGGCCGCAGCAGCGCGGGGATGCTCCACCTCATCGAGGCCGCGCGCCGCCTGCGCGCGCAGGGACACGCCGTCTCGCTGGTGGCGTTCGACTCCAGCACGGCCTCCGGCAACGCGCGCGAGGAGGAGATGGCGAAGCACCTGCTCGCCTTCCGCCAGGAGCACCCGGAGGCCTGGCTGCTGGTGCTCGCGGGCGACGTGCACGTGCGCACGGGCACCGTGGGCTGGGACGCGAAGTTCGAGCCCCTGGGCGCGCGGCTGACGAAGGCCCTGCCCCCAGCGTCCGTGCGGGCGCTGGACGCGGGCTTCGAGCGCGGGGCGCACTACGGCTGCCGCTTCAACGTCTGGCAGCAGGTGGACTGCGACGTGCACGGCATCAACCCGACGGCCGAGGTGCGCCAGGAGCCCGACGCACCCCGGAAGGTGGCGCTCTTCGCCGCCCCCAGTGAGACGGGCTTCCACGGCCGGCTCTACCTGGGGAAGCTGAGCGCGTCCCTGCCCGTCATCCAGCGCGCCGCGAGTGGCCCGGAGAAGCCCCTGGCCACCCACGGCACGCCGCAGAAGCCTGCTACGGCACCTTGACGCCGCCGCTCACCACGAGCCCGTAGTCGGCATCCACGGCCGTCGTCTCCAGCCGGGCGTCCTGGACGATCTCGTCACCCAGGACCTCCACCCTCCAGGTGCCCGCGGCGGGGTTCTGGATGAAGACGTTCTCCACGGTGTCCACCTTGTTGGAGACGCCGCCGGCGGTGGAGAAGTTGCCGGCGGTCAGCCCGTTGTTGCCCCAGTACACGACGCCCGACGGGGACGCCACGCGCAGGGACAGGTCGTTGATGCGCGCCCGGGCCGCGCCCACGGTGCCCATGGGGTCCGTGTAGACCATCGTGACGTTGAGCTCCGTCTCACCGGCGGCCACGCTGACGTTGTACGTCTTGACGGCCAGCGGCGTGAGGACGTCCGTCTCGTCGACGATGAAGGTCTTCGCGGCGCGGTCGTACAGGCGCTTGAGGTCGGAGGTCCCCCAGCCCTGCTTGTAGCGGTCCACGTCCGCGTTGCTCCCGCCCGCGGTCCAGTTGTAGCGCGCGGCGCCGTTGATCATCAGCGCCTTGGCGGTGGCCATCTGCGGGCGGCTGGTGAAGACGTCCGCCTTGCCGCCGAACCCGGCCCACACGCCCTGGTGCCACATCTGGTGCAGCAGGCCGAAGTGGCCGGAGGTCTGCGGCGTCGCGGAGCTGGTGCCGCCGAACTCCGTGTAGCTGGAGTCGGTGGAGCCGGACGCGCCCCGGATGTTGTCGTAATAGAACGCCAGGTCCGGCTTGATGCGGCCGTCCGCCGCCGGGCCGATGCTGCCGCCGGAGCCCCAGTTGTCGTCCGTGCGCGCCAGCGTGTTGTAGTGCTTCACGCCGCCCACGGAGACGATGTTCTTCGCCCACGCCTGCGGGCGCGAGTTGCGCGTGCCGGAGTTGCTCTGCGACTGCGTGCTGAGCAGCGGCGCCTTGAACAGGTAGTCGTCCGTCTCCGCGGAGAGCGTGGTGTACGCGGTCGTCAGCGCGCTGCCCACGCTGGAGGTCTGGAACACCGCGCGGTAGGGGCCCGCGGGGTTGATGAGCTCCTGGTTCGCCGTGTAGCGCGACTTGGTGCCGCCGAACTGGGTGGACTCGCTGTAGAGGAAGAAGATGCCCTGCCCGCCCGGCAGCATGCCCTTGGCCAGCGGGTCCACGCCCTTGGCGAAGTTGTGGCTGTAGCAGCTGGTGCCGTGCAGCGAACCGGACGTCGTGCCCACGCTGTGGATGATGGGCGCGGTGGGCCATTCGCGGTGGGTGGTGCGCAGCTCGGTGTCGAAGACCTCACCGCGCACGCCCTGCCCGTTCCAGCCCTTGAGCGTCTCGATGTAGTTGGCCCCGCCCGTCGCGCGGACGATGTCCATGTCCACCTCGCCGGGCCCGCCCCAGCGGTCGACGAACTGCACCTCGTTGGCGCGCACCAGCTGGCCCAGCTGCTCCTGGTTGAGCGTGGCCTCCACGCGCAGGCCGCCCGGCTCCACCAGCTCCACCCTGCCGCCCAGTCGCTCCACCAGCGCCGTCACGCGGCCCTGCCGCTCCGCGCCGCGCTCGCCCAGCATGATGGAGTAGCGCTGGGGTGCGAGCGCCGCCGCCCGCCCGAGCAGCGCGTCCCGCAGCACCGGCTCCAGGCGGTACTCCGGGTGGTAGTCCCCCACCCAGCGCACCGCGGGGAGCCCGGCCACGCGCGCGCGGACCTCCGGGGTCATCTCCACGAGGTAGGTGTGATCCGACAGGAAGCGCAGCACCTTGCCGCCCGCGCGCTCGATGGTCTCCCGGAACTCCGGCAGCGGCGTGCCGTGGAACTGCACCAGTGACAGCGTGTTGTCCCGGTCCGCCACCAGCGTGTTGCCCAGCAGTGGCGCGTTGCGCGCGAGCGGGTCGAACGACGCCTCCTGCAAGCGGATGAGGTACTGCTCCTCCTGCACGCGCCCCATCAGCTCGGTGCCACCCCGGGTGTACGCCGAATAGGCCCGGTCGGTGCCGTCCGCCTGACGCTCCTTCCAGACGTGGAGCTGCACGCCGGAGTCCGCCACGACGTCCAGGGTGCGCAGGGCGCTGACGGGCCGCGCCGTCTGGTGGAACACCAGGCCCGACGGCGTCGCCAGCGTGCTGCCGCCGGCCTTCAGGGAGGTGGCCACCGCCGCGCCCGGAGTCGCCGCGCGAGAAGCCGACGGAGGTGTCCGATCCACCGCGAACGCGCTCAGGGGAACCGCGAAGGTGCAGCCCAGCACCAGCGCGGTGACCGGACGCCAGCGACGGGGGGACGTCGAGAACCGCTTCCGCAAGTCCTGCATGTCGGCACTCCCTTCAAAGTGAGATAAACCTGTAATACGCACAATGGCCGTATTTCAAGTCATGCCACTCAGTTGCAACAGGGCGTGCTTTTTGCGCTGCGGGCATCCCTTTCCCGGCGTGTCGCAGGAACTCAAACCGCTCTCAGTCCTCAGGAGTGTGAGTCCTACACCGTGAGCGGAAACATTCCGGTGGGAAGGCCCGATAAACTGGAACCCATGACTTCCATCTCCAACCGCCCCGTCCCCGCACCCCTGCCGCGCACCTCCGCGACGCCCGTTGAGAACCGGAGCCCCGCCGCCCAGCCGCGCACGCCGGCCACGGAGCAGGCCCCGCGCAACACCGAGCGCGAGCGCGACACCTTCTCCCCCGCCGCGGCGCTGCGTCCCTCGGGGCGGGCGCGCGTCACCACGGAGGGCGACAACTTCGTGCTGGAGGCCCGGGGCCAGGTGGGCAACCGCGCTTCCACGCGCTCGGGCGGCGTCCCCACGCGCCTGGGTCCGGTGACGGCGGGCGGTTCGTTCGGAGCGTCGGGCAGCCTGCGCGTGGAGGTGCCCCGGCAGGCGGCGACGGAGGCCATCCGCAACGGTGAGTTCCCCAACCCCGCCGCCCCGGAGACGTGGCCGGTGGGCACGCGCGCGCGGGCGGAGGTCCAGGGCCAGGCGGGCTTCAACGCGGGTGTGCGCGCGGGGCCGGGCAGGCTGGGAGAGACGCTGGGGCTCAGCACGTCGTACGACCGCACCCAGACGCAGCGCTACGAGCTGCAGCGCACGTCGCAGGACACGCTGCGCGCGTCGGTGACGTCGCTGGGCCGGCAGCAGGACGCGACGAACGTGCGCGGGCTGGAGGGCCGGCAGGATCAGCGCCTGGAGCACACGCGCACGGCGGACTTCAACATCACGCAGCCGGAGGGCCAGGCCGCGTACCAGCAGTTCCTGCGCACCGGCCAGCTGCCCTCGCAGAACGGCCCCGGCGTGAGCAACGTGGGCTCGACGGACGGGCTGGAGCAGAACCGCGAGGCGCGGGTGCTGGGCCGGCAGGTGGCCACCACCGAGCGGCAAACGAACCTGGGCGCGGACGGTGACGGCAACCAGACCGTGCGCCAGACGGACCGCAACGTGGCGGGCGGCACCCAGTCCGTGGAGATGGCGGTGGGCGCGGATGGCAACGGCCGCGCGGAGACGCGGATCAACGATTCGGTGCGCGCGACGACCACCACCACGCCGGGCCAACCCGCGCAGGTGGACTACGAGCTCAACTTCACCGACCCCACCGCCGCGCGCATGGCTCGCGGTGCGTTCTCCAGCAACGACGCGGACGCGGAGAACGGCGCCCCGTTGACGGTGCGCCTCAACGAGCAGCAGGCCCGTACGCTGCTGGAGCGCACGATGGGCCCGGGCCTCGCGTCGGGTCAGCGCCCGATGGACGCCGCCTTCCGCGCGCTGTCGCAGGGCGGGCAGCAGGCCTTCGCCCAGAGCCTCTTCAACGCGACCGTGGACCCCCAGAACCCCAACGCCCCGCGCCGCGCGCTGGAGGCGACGCAGGCCCCGGCGGCGACCCCGTCCCTGCCCCAGTTCGACGAAGTGCCGAGCATCTCGTAGTCCCTCCGCATGGAGGACCTCAACGCGAAGGTCGGCACGCACGACCTGCTCTTCCTCACGTTGGACACGCTGCGGTTCGACGTGGCCCGGGAGGCGCTGGAGCGCGGCCAGACGCCCACCCTGGCCGCGCTGTTGCCCGGCGGCCGGTGGGAGGAGCGCCACAGCCCGGCGAGCTTCACCTACGCCGCGCACCAGGCCTTCTTCGCGGGCTTCCTCCCCACCCCCGTCACGCCGGGCCGGCACCCGCGCCCCTTCGCCCTGCGCTTCGAGGGCAGTGAGACGACGGGCCCGGGCACCTGCGTGCTCGACGCGCCCGATATCGTCACGGGGCTCGCCGGGCGCGGCTACCACACGGTGTGCATTGGCGGGACGGGCTTCTTCAACCTGCGAAACCCCCTGGGCCGCGTGCTCCCGGGCCTCTTCGCGGAAGCGCACTGGGCCCCGGAGCTGGGCGTCACCGAGCCCCGTTCCACGGAAAATCAGGTATCACTCGCAGTGAAGATCCTGGGTGCGCTGCCCCGGGAGCAGCGGGTGTTCCTGTTCATCAACGTCTCCGCGTTGCACCAGCCGAACCGGCACTACGTGCCCGGGGCGACGGAGGACTCGAAGGAGACGCAAGGGGCGGCGCTGGCGTACGTGGACCACCAGCTGCCGCCGCTGTTCCAGGCGCTGCGGCAGCGGGGGCCGGCGTTCTGCATCGTGTGTTCGGACCACGGGACGGCGTACGGCGAGGACGGCTACTCGGGGCACCGGCTGGGGCACCCGGTGGTGTGGACGGTGCCCTATGGCGAGTTCGTGCTGCCGTAGACTCCGGCCATGACGCGCCTGGAGTCGATGCTCGAAGGGACGCCGTACGTGGCGTACCTCTACGGCTACCCGCACAAGACGGCCTACCGCCCGCTCACGCCCGCGCTGGCGCTGGAGGACGTCTGGGCGAAGGAGCGCCGGGACGCGCTGTTCCTCTACCTGCACGTGCCGTTCTGCGAGATGCGCTGCGGGTTCTGCAACCTCTTCACCGCCGCGGGGCCGAAGGAGGACGTCGTCCAGGCGTGGCTCGCGGCGCTGAAGCGCGAGGCCGGCCGCGTGAAGCAGGCGCTGGGCCCGGCCACGTTCGCGCGCGCGGCCATCGGAGGCGGCACCCCCACCCTGCTGGACGTGCCCGGGCTGGAGACGGTGTTCGACCTGGCGGCGGACCTGGGCGTGGATCCGCGCGCGGTGCCGATGTCCGTGGAGGTGTCGCCGGAGACGGTGGATGCGGCGAAGGCCGCGGTGCTCAAGGCCCGGGGCGTGGACCGGGTGAGCATGGGCGTGCAGAGCTTCCTGGAGTCGGAGGTCGCCGCGGTGAGCCGGCCGCAGAAGACGGCGCAGGTGGAGGCCACGCTGGACCTGCTCCGGAGCACGGGCTTCCCGACGCTCAACGTGGATCTCATCTACGGCATCGAGGGCCAGACGCCGGACACGTTCCTTCAGTCGCTGCGGGCCGCGCTCCGGTACGCGCCGGAGGAGGTCTATCTCTATCCGCTCTACGTGCGCCCCCTCACCTTCCTGGGGAAGAAGTCGCGCGCGTGGGACGACTTGCGCCTGTCGCTGTACCGCACGGGCCGGGACTTCCTCCTCGCGGAGGGCTACTCGCAGGTGTCGATGCGGATGTTCCGCGCGAAGCACGCGCCGGCCGCGCGGGGCCCGGTGTACCGCTGCCAGGAGGACGGCATGGTGGGGCTGGGCGTGGGCGCGCGCTCGTATGCGGGGGACGTGCACTACTCGTCCGAATACGCGGTCGCCTCGCGCGAGGTGCGCGGCATCATCCAGGCGTACAGCGAACGCGACGCGGAGTCGTTCGGTGAGGTGCGCTACGGGTTCGTGCTGGACGCGGCCGAGCAGCGTCACCGGCATGTCGTGCTGTCGCTGTTGGCGGAAGGCGTGTGCCCGGTGCAGTACCGCCAGCGCTTCGGCACGGAGGCGAGAGCGGACTTCCCGATGCTCGCGGAGCTGGAGGCCCACGGGCTGGCGCGCGACGTGGCTGGCGTGTTCCAGCTCACGGACGCGGGCGTGGAGCGCTCGGACCTCATCGGTCCGTGGTTGGACTCCGAGGCCGTGCGCGCGCGGATGCGGGAGTACGCCTGGCGATGAAGCTCACCGTGCTCTACCGGGGCCCGCTGTCCGGCTGCAACTACGGCTGCGAGTACTGCCCCTTCGGCAAGTGGAAGCAGAGCGAGGAGGAGCTGACGAAGGACCGCGCGGATCTGGAGCGGTTCCTCGCGTGGGTGGAGTCGCGCACGCAGGACACCGTGTCCGTCTTCTTCACGCCGTGGGGCGAGGCGCTCATCTGGCCCTGGTACCAGCAGGCCCTCGCGCGGCTGACGCACCTGCCCCACGTGGAGCGCGCGGCGGTGCAGACGAACCTCTCCTGCCGGCTGGACTGGCTCACGGACTGTCGCACCGACAAGCTGGGCATCTGGGCCACGTACCATCCGGAGTGGATGAAGCGTTCGCGCTTCCTCGCGCAGTGCGAACGGCTGTCGGAACAGGGCGTGCGGCACAGCGCGGGCATGGTGGGCTTCCGCCGCTTCGCGGACGAGGCAGAGGCGCTGCGCCGCGAGCTGCCCCGGGACACGTACCTGTGGATCAACGCGGTGAAGGACGGCCTGGACGCGTACACGCCGGAGGATGTGGAGCGCTTCGCGCGCATCGACCCGCTCTTCCCGGTGAACAACACGCGCCATCCCAGCCTGGGCAGGGCCTGCCGCGCGGGCGAGTCCGTGCTGTCGGTGGACGGTGACGGCACCGCGTACCGGTGCCACTTCATCAAGGAGCCGCTGGGCAACCTCTACGCCCCGGACTTCGAACAGGCGTTGAAGCCGCGCCCGTGCTCGAAGGACACGTGCGGGTGTCACATCGGCTACGTGCACCTGGAGTACCTGGAGCTGGACCGGGTGTTCGGCTCGGGGCTGCTGGAGCGCGTGCCGGCGACGCGGCTGTGGGACGGCGGCGCTCAGCGCAGCGCTTCGCGGAGCTCCCAGTCGTAGACGGACAGGCCGTCGCGTGTGAGGCCGGGGAGCAGGTCTCCGAAGGCGTTGGCCTCCAGCACGCGGTGGCCGTGGAAGAACTCCTCGAACATCAGGTCGATGCCCACGTGAAGGCAGTCGTGCGCGCGGGCCACGGCGCGGCAGCTCTCCAGCGCGGCCTCCCATTCACGCGGAGGCACCGCCGCGTGGAAGGCGTCCAGGTCGCCGCGATAGCCGCCCAGGTGGAGGTTGGTGATGGGGTGGCGGCTCTGGCGCACCACCGTGAAGACGGGCTCGCCGCGCACCGCGAGGATGCGGCAGTCGAACACGTCCCCGCCCAGCCGCGCCTTGGGGCGGGCCTGTTCTACCTGGGAGCCCTCGCGCAGGAGGAAGGACAGCACCGCGTCCACCTCTCCGGCGTCCGAGACGCGCCGCACGTTGAGTGAGTTGAACCAGCCGGTGTCACCCCGGTGGAGGCTGGTGAGCAGCGATCCTTCCGAACCTGGCGTGCGCCCCAATCGGTACACGGCGAGGCACGACGCGGACGAGCCGCACGACAGCTTCACGAACACCTCGCGCCACCCCGCTTCGCGCATCCCGTGGCGCAGGGCCTCCGGGGTGGTGACATCCTCGAGATACGGCGGCACGGGGATGCCCAGGGCCGCGTACCGGCGTGACGTGATGCGCTTGTCGAACAGGTCCGCGATGGCCGAGGGCTTCGACCACACGCGCCAGTGGGGACGTTGGGCGAAGCGGGCCGCCAGGTCCTCCAGCACGCGCAGGAAGCCCAGGTGGTGCTGCCGGGGGCACAGCACGCGGCCATGCTCGGCAGGCAGCGCGTCCACCTGTTCCGGGGTCACGACGTCACAGCCGGCGGTGAGGGCGTCTTCGTGGCCGCGCTTCAGGAGCGCGCGCTCCACCTCCGCGTCCTCGCCCGCCGCGTCGATGCGGACACAGTGCTCCGTGTCGGGAAGTTCCAGGAGCACGTCCGGCGTGCGGGCCACCGTCTCCCAGGACACGACGTGCGCGGGAGGGAGCCCGGCGCGGATCAGCGCCTCCTGGAAGAGCGTGACGCGCCGGTTCCCGGGGTTGCCGATGAGGAGGAACGGCGGCGCGGCGGACATGGGGACCCGGCGCTATTCGCCTACGGCGGCGTAGCGGGAGTCCTCGTCGTAGGGCACGCGCTGCTTGCCGCTGATGACCGACTGGGCAGCGGTCGCGACCAGCTTCTGCCCCTCCTTCGTGAGGAAGTTCTCGGAGACATCCAGCGTCTTGAGGCGCCGGAAGACCGTCGGGTTCGTCGCCAGGACGTGGGCGCCCGTGTCGGTCATCGTGCCCATGGACAGGTCCAGCTCCTGGAGCTGCGCGAGCACCTTGGCCTTGGGCAGCACCTCGCACAGCGCATCGGTGAACTCCGCGTTGCGCAGGCCGAGCTTCCGGAGGTTCGGTACGCCTTCTGCGTCGAGCAGCGGCTTGAGGTCCTTCACCCCGCCTTCCGCGCCGTAGTTGTCCGACCCGAACCAGATCTCCAGCGCCTCCAGCTTCGGCCACTTCGCCTTCACGATGGACTTCACCGCGCCCAGCGGCAGGCCGCCCGTCTCCACGGTGAAGGAGCGCAGCTCTGGCAGGTCGATCTTCCCCAGCTCCACCTTCCCGCCGCGCACGCGCAGCTCCCGCAGCTCCGGGAACACGCGGTAGAGGGGCTGGAGGTTGCCCACGTGCGTCCAGGAGATCTCCGTGTCGTCGGGGTACTCGAAGTCGCCGATGAACAGGTGGCGCAGCGCCTTGGACGGCTTCGCCTTCCCGAGTACCTCCAGCGTGTCGTGGTACTCGTTCTCGCCGTCGAAGCAGGCCATGCCGAGGGTCAGGCTCCGCAGGAAGCACGCGGACGGGTGGGCCAGCAGCTTGCGGAGGACCTCCGGGACATCCGCCGTCGAGTCGTAGTCCACCTGCCCCACGCGGGCCTCGCGGATGAAGCCCAGGTGCCACTCGAGCTTGAGCGTCTCCTCGGAGACCGCTTCCGCCAGGTCCTCGCCCAGCAGCTCACCCGCGTGCGCCTCGATGTACTTCGCGGCCTGCTTGCGCGCCTTGGCGGACTCGGCCGCGGGCGCGTCCAGCGCGGCATGCTGGAGCAGGATGAGCTCCGCGCGCGGATCGCCTTCGCCCTTGAGCCACTCGGCGTAGGCGAGGTAGCCCTTCACGTCGTCGGGTGCGGCGAGGATGGCGGCTTCCAGGTCCGGGTGGGACGCGGACTCGGCCTGGGCCTCGTCGTCCCCACCCTCCCCTTCGACGAGCGTGTAGCCCTTGCCCTCCTTCTCCTTCACGAGCGCGTCGTAGGCCTTCTTCGCCTCCGCCTTGGAGTCGAAGGTCTCGCTCTTCTCCTGGCCATCGGTGCCGATGCGGCCCCAGCGCTTGATCAGCGTGGTGCCTTCCTGGCGGATCTCCCAGAACTTGCTGGAGCTGCCTTCCGTGAACTCGTACCGAGGCATGGCGCGACCCTCCCGAGGCAGCGAAGCGGAACGCTCCGGACGGTAGAGGAGGCCCCCGACAAGCTCAAGACGACAAGCTCAAGCGCGCGGCTTGAGCGTCAGGGGCGGATCAGCACCAGCTCCACGCGGCGGTTCAGCTCACGACCGCGGGGGATGAGGTTGGGGGCCTTGGGGCTGCGGTCGCCCATGCCCACGGCCTCCACGCGGGACGGGGCCACGCCCGCGCGCACGAGCATGTCCGCGACGGCGCGGGCGCGGGCATCGGAGAGGCCCTGGCGGGCGGGCGGCGGGACTTCACGGCCGTCGGTGTGGCCCTCGATGCGCAGGCGGGCCTTGGGCTGGCGCACGAGCAGGTCCACGAGCAGCTCCAGGCCCGTGAGCGTGGACTTGGTGGGCACGGGCTTCTTCTCATCGAAGCTGAGCGGCTGGGGCAGCTCGATGTGGTCCTCCAGCACCTTCGCGGCCTGGGTGGCCTTGGGCGCGGGGACCAGGGCGAAGGCCAGCGAGGACTCGGCGCCGGCGGTCAGCTCCACCTGGCGCGTCTGGGCGAGGAACCCGTCCGCGATGAGGTCCACGGTGTACGCGCCCGCGGACAGCGGCACGTCCTGGGGCTTGCGGCCGGGCGCGGTGGGGACCACCAGCTTCACCGGCTCCCCCGTGCCGCGCACGAAGGCGGTGGCGGAGGTGGGCTTCTTCGACGTGACCTGGAGGCGCAGGCGACCGGTGGCCACGGGCGTGCGCTCCACGGGCGGCGTCACGGAGACGACGGTCGTGGTGGGCTTCACGCCAGCGTCGGGCACCGAGGGCTGGACCACCTTCACGGGAGCGCCCGCGTCCGGCGGGGACTTCACGGGCGAGCCGGCGTCGACCGGGGTGACGGCGGGCTCGTCCTGTGGAGGCTGGATCATCTCCGCGGTGACGGCGTGGGTGAGCTTGAGCTTGAGGCGCGGATCCGGCGCGTTGGGCACGATGGCCGGGGACGCCTTCACGTTCACGCGCAGCCCGCGCTGGGACTGGAAGCCGACGGACGCGGTGATCTTCCAGAGGAAGCCGTTGGTCTCGCTGAAGAGGCTCCAGGAGCCATTGGTGTACGTGACGCGCGACACGAGGGTGTGGTCCCCCGGTTCGACCTTCATCACGGCGAGGCGGTGGAGGCCGGGCGCGTTCAGCTCCTCGAGCGAGGGCACCGCGAGCGGCTGTCCGTCGAGGAGGAAGTCGGTCTCCACGAGGCGGTAGCCGTCCTCGGGCTTGAAGCCCTCGAAGAGCAGCTGCACTTCGGAGGGGGATTCGGGGACCAGGGCGCGGAGCTGACGTTCCAGCTCGGCGCGCACCTGATCCTCGCGCGTGGGTTCAGCCGCGAGCGCACCAGGGGCGAAGAGTCCCGCGAGGACCAGTGACCCGATTCTGAAGAAGGAGGAATCCACGAGGCGCACGCAGCATGGCACAAGGTGGGCTCCGGACGATGCAGGGATACAGCCCTGTAGAGGGTGCAGGCGGGCGCGACAGGCCTGCTCGGCGGCCCCGATTGCCCTCCGTCTTGAGGGCTTCGCCGTGAATTCAACGTTCCGCCCCGTGCTGGCATGGGGGCGCCGGGTTGGCTCATCCTCGGGGGGCATGGATCCCAAGCCTGCCCCTACCCCGACGACGTCCTTCCTTTCACGCAGAGCGTGGGCCTGGAGCGTGATGGGGGCCGGGGTCACGCTGGTCGCGCTCGTGGCGACGATGCGCGTGGACCGCAAGGCGTACGGGCTGGTGGAGGTGGACATGGGCGAGCGGGTGGACGTCCCAGTGCCTGTCGCGGGGCGCGTGGTGTGGGTGGATACGGGGAGGCGCAAGCAGGTCGCGGCCGGAGAGGTGGTGGCGCGCCTGGAGACGGCGGCGGGCGTGGTGGTGGAGGTCCCAGCCCCCCGGGCGGCGACGGTGAAGATGGAGTTGGTGGCGCCGGGGGTTGAGATGAAGGGGGGCGAGTCCGTGATGTCGTTGCTGGACCCCGGCGTCGCGCGGGTCTCCTTCACCGCGATCTTCCCGGGACGGTTCCGCACGGAGTTGGCGTCGGGGATGCCGATGGAGGTCCGACTTCAGGAGGATCCCATCCCCATCGAGACGGTCATCGAGAAGGTGGAGGGACCGGAGGCGTCCGCCCGGTACCTGTGGGCGAGGAAGTACGTGGACCTGCCACTGTCGAAAGGCGAAGGGGTGGTGCTGGTGCATGCGTCGGTGCCGTTGCCCGCCCCTGAGCGAAATGGTCATTCGCGCATCCACAACTGGACGCTAGGGAGCGATGCACGGGTGAGGCTGGGCACGCAGCGCCTGCTCGTCGCGTGGATATCGGAACTGCGCCATGTGTTGCCGTGAGGATTGGCGTCTCGTCGCGATGCTGGCGGTGATGACCACCGGCTGTGCTTCCACTCAGCGCATCCCGGGCGTCGTCCAGGGAACCGAAGGCGCTCCCCTGAGCAGCATCCCGGGCCCCATGCCGGCCTTTGGCCCGTTCGACACGTTCTCGGATGCATTGCAGGCCGCGTGTCCGCTCATCCTGGGCAAGCCACACGCCACTGCTGGCAGGGCGACCGAGCAGAACTTCCAGCTTCGCTGGAGACTCTCTCGCGAGTACTGCGCCTGGCTGTACTACACGCCGGACCGGAAGTTCGAGATGAGCATGCTCGCGGCCGGGCCGCTGCATGACGAGTCACGCAAGCGCACCTGCGACCTCCCCTCGACCGTGAATGATCCCCGGTACGCCCCCGGAAGCCTGGGCTACGTGTTCGTCCTGCACAACCACCCCTATGACAACGTGCTGTCGGATCTCGACATCCGGTTCATCGTCGCCATGGCGGCCGAGCATGGAGTGACCGTCAAGACGCAGGGAGGTCTGGTTCCTCTCTCCATCGTCGCCTTCTTCTCGCTGTCGAGTAGCTTGGAGAACCCTCCTTGTGATGGGTTCTTCCAGTACATCCCGGCGACGGGAGAGCTGTTGCGATGGCTTCGAGACGACAACGCCTGGGGACGTCAGGTCATCGGTCGGGTGGAGTGGCTGGACGACACGCGCTATCGGATCGTGCGCGAATAGGGGCTCGGTCGATGAAGCGATACGCATCGTTGCTGCTGGGGCTCGCCGCCATCGGGTGCACTCGCGCCATCGTGGCCGCATCCGTGCCCGTGGAAGATGATCCCTCGATCCACTTCCCCGGATTCTTCGAGCAGGCCCCGCTTCAGGTTGCGGACGCAAGGCAGCCATTCTTGATGGAGGGGGTTGTCTTCCGCGCACTGACCCTGGCAGCCAACGACTTCCTCCCTGAAGGCCGGACTGATCTGCCGTGCACCGAACGGCAAGCGTCCCACGTCTTCCGGGTCATCCAACGTGAAGGAATCATCTTCGTCCGCATCGACGAGGATCCCGCCACATGCGGACAGGCGCATCCAGGACTCGACTCGGGTGCCCGGTATGCCATCAGTCGCGATGGACGCATCCTGCGGCGCGTGCTGGATGGAATGGAGCCGTACACGGCCCCCGTCGATGCAGGGGTCTTCGAGAAAGCGGAGCCCGGCGTCTCTCCGTCGTTCGACCCGCGACGCCTGGCCCCCCTGCCCTTCCTGGGGTCCTCCGACGCGGGAACGCCTGACGCTCAGACGCCCTGACGGGACAGCCTGCGCTCCAGTCGCTCCAGCCGGAGCTGGTGGTCCGCGGGCAGCTCCACCGGCGCGGCCAGCCGTGCGTGGTGCAGGGCCCGGGGCAGGTCCTTCAGTGAGTGCTCGTAGAGCTTCGTCAGCGACAGGTGGAGCATCGCGCCCTGGCCGGGCCGCGCGTACGTGAGCGCCCGTTGCAGGTGCGCCACTGCCGTCTCACCGTCTCCGGCCCGCCGTGCGAGCCGTGAGGCCAGCACCAGCGCCTCCATGCCGACGGTACCACCACCCTCCGCCGCGGCCTTCGCGAAGGACAAGGCCCGCTCCGTGTCGCCCGCGCGCTCCGCCACCAACGCGAAGCCGAGCAGATCCCGTGGGTCCTGCCGCTCCGTTGTCCCGTCCGCTCGGAAGCGGCGCACCAGGTCTCCCAGCAGCGCCGCGAGGAGCAACAGGTCATTCGCGTTGTGCTCCAGCACTGGCACCAGCTCCGAACCGTCCGTGCCTCGCAGGAAGCGGAAGTACAGCTCCGGGATGAGCGACCCGTCCACGTCCCCCACCCGGTGGTGCCCCAGCACCTGCCCCTCCAGGTGCACGAGCCGCGCGCCCTCGCCCCGGTGCTTGAACACGCGCCGCGCGCAGTGCAGCAGGTCCAGGTGCGGCAGCTCCGGCGGCACCGGCACCCGGTTCAGCACGAAGCGCGTGCGCAACAGCGGCCAGTCGAAGCTCTTGCCGTTGAACGTCACCATGCATGAGGAACTGGCCATGCGTTCGGCCAGCAGGCGCAGCATCGGCGCCTCTTCGCCCATCCGCCGCAGGAAGAGCTGGTGCACACGCAGGGCGCGACCCTCGAACCACGCGAGCCCCACCAGGAACGGCACCGTGCCCGTGCCTCCCGCCAAGCCCGTCGTCTCCGTGTCCAGCATCAACATCCGCGTGAAGTCCACCGACTCCAGCTCCGGATGCAGCGCGAGGCTCGCCACCAGCCGAGACTCCACGTCGAGCGCCGCCGCGACCGGCGCCGTGCCGTGATGATGCTCCGGTGGATAGAGCTGATCCGCGACGTGCACCGTGCCGAACGGCGTCGAGCGCGCCTCCACCGGCAGTGCCCGGGGCTCGGGCGCAGGGGCCACCGCACGCCGTGCGGAAGCCGTGCCCTGGCGCTCCGCCCAGAACGACAGCATCTGGCGCAGCGATGCCACCCGGGGATCCACCGGGCCTTCCGCGACGCCCCCTTTCTTGGCCGCGAACCGTCGCCGCGCTTCCTCACGCAGGTCCACGAGGCCGGAGGAGTCCGTCCTCTCTCCGGCATCGCGCGCCACCGGAGGGACTGCATCAGCGGACATCAACCCGTGAGCCCCATCGAGCGAAGGCCCCGGCTCGCCGTCCATCGAGAGGCGCTTGCGGAGCGCCTCCACCAACACCTCCGCGATGGTGGTCGTCCCTGCTTCCTCAACAGCGGGGACTCCCGCTGAAGCCTCGCTCCGGAGCCGCGCCTCCGCGACCGCCACTGCGGCGACTCCCGATGACGCCTCGTTCCGGCTCCGCGCCTCCGCGACCGCCTGGCGCAGCGCGGCCCGTGCACCTTCCCCGGCCGGCAGGGAGGCCCCGGGCGCGACGTCCACCGCCGGCGAGCCACCCTCCACCACGGGGTTCACCGTGGCCGTGGGCGCACGTGAACCGCCCGGGCCCGCGCTGGTGAGTCGCGACAGTTTGCGCTTCAGGTCCATGCGCCGTCCGTGCTCCTCACTGCACCCCAGCGACGCCGAGCGCCGCCAGCAGGTCCAGCGCCAACCTCTTGCGCGGATGCGTCCCCACCGGCGCGCTCCCCGGCTGTCCACCCGCCGCCGGCCCGATGCACGCCGGGCACCCGTCCTCGCACGGACACGACTCCAACAGCTTGCGTCCGCGCAGCAGCAGCTCCTCGCGCTGATCATACAGCCGCGCCGCCAGCCCCACGCCGCCGGGCACGTTGTCGTAGAGGAACAGCGTCGGCTCGAAGCCCACCCCACCCTCCTTGCGCGGCGGACCGTCCGGCTCGTCCCGGCTGCCGAGCGTCCGGCCCAGGTCTCTCGGGTCGCTCATCAACCCCACGCACGCCACCGTGCGCAGCGCCGTGCCCAAGCCGCGCAACGCGTCGATGACCGCGGGCCTCGGCGCGTCCATCGTGCGCACCACCGACTCCGGCACCGTCAGCCACAGCGCCGACGTGTGCATCTGCATCTCCGGCAGTCGCACGTCGCCGTAACCCACGTTCTCATGCGTGTGGTACTTGATCTTCTTGTAGCCCACGACCTTCTCGATGACGGACACCTCGCCCAGCCCCGCGTGCAGCGTCGGGCCCAGCGGCGCGCCCTGGTCCTCCTGAATCACGCTCACGCGCACGTTCGTCATCGCGTCCGTGAAGTAGTCCGGCGCCACCTTGCGCACGAACGCCTTGTGGTTCTCCAGGTCCAGCATCTCCACCTGGTACTGCTCTGAATCGTGCTGGTAGATGGCCTGCTCGTGCAGCTGCGTGTGCGCGGACCGGAAGTCCATCTCCGCCAGCGTCCGGTCGCTGCCCCGCTCGATGACGACCACGTTGTCCCAGCCCACGCTGCGCAGCGACACGTGGTGCGCCGGGTACGCGTCCGACGACCAGTGGAACATCCGCCGCCCACCCTCCGCCTGCGACGGGTGCACCACCTGGTGCTGCGTGAGGAAGTCCAGCGCCTCCGTGGTGTTCTCCACCGGCACGTCGCCGAACGCGTCCCCCTCCTCGAAGGGCAGCTCGAACGCCGCGCACTTCAGGTGCTGCACCAGGATCTCCACGTTGTCCGGATCAATGCGCGCGTGCTCCACCGGCGCCCCCGTGAGCGCCTTCGGATCCGCCGCGAAGTACTGATCCAACGGCGCGCTGGACGTGACGAGCAACGCCAGGCTCCCCATGCCACGGCGCCCCGCCCGGCCGAAGCGCTGCGACAGCGCCGCCACGGAGCCCGGGTAGCCCGCGCACACCACCGCGTCCAGCGAGCCGATGTCGATGCCCAGCTCCAGCGCGTTGGTGGCCACCACGCAGCGCACCTCGCCCGCGCGCATCGCCGCTTCCGTGGCGCGCCGCGTGCCCGGCAGGTAGCCGCCCCGGTAGCCCTGGATGAGCGACGGATCCAACTTCTCCTCCACGAACCGGTCGCGCAGGTACTTGAGCATCACCTCCACGTTGTTGCGCGACTGTCCGAACAGCAGCGTGGACACCCCCGCGCGCACCAGGTCCGCGGTGAGCCGCACCGCGCTTTTGAGATAACTGGCGCGGATGCCCAGCTCCGCGTTCACCACCGGCGGGTTGTAGACCATCACCCGCCGCTCGCCGGACGGCGCCCCGCTCTCCGACACCAGCGCCACCTCGCGCCCCAGCATCCGCTCCGCGTGCGCCTTCGGGTTGCCGATGGTCGCCGACGCCAGGATGAACGTGGGCGACGCGCCGTGGAACCGCGCCACCCGCTGCAACCGGCGCAGCACGTTGGCCAGGTGCGAACCGAAGACGCCCCGGTACGTGTGCAGCTCGTCAATCACCACGTAGCGCAGGTTCGCGAACAGCCGCGCCCAGTTCGCGTGGTGCGGCAGGATGCCCGTGTGCAGCATGTCCGGGTTGGTCAGCACCACGCCCGCGCGCTCACGGGCCGCCCGCCGAGCATCCCCCGGCGTGTCGCCGTCGAAGGTGATGGCGCCGTGCCCCAACCCCGCCTCGCGCATGAAGGCCCGCAGCGACTCTTCCTGGTCGCGCGACAGGGCCTTCGTGGGGAACAGGTAGAGCGCCCGCGCGTCCGGCTCGGTCGCGAAGCGATGGAGCAGCGGCAGGTTGTAGCAGAGGCTCTTGCCCGAGGCCGTGGGCGTGGCGATGACCAGGCTCTCGCCATCCCGGGCCCGCTCGAACGCCTCCGCCTGGTGGGAGAAGAGCTGCTCCACGCCCCGCTTGCGCAGCGCCTCCCGGACCTGCGGCGCCAAATCGTCGGGCAGCGGCGCGAAGCTTCCCGTGCGCGCGGGCGTGACGGCGTCGTGGACGATGTTCGGCCACACCTGCCGGTCCTTGCGCCACCCGTCCAGCACGGCGTCCAGCCCGCGAGCCCCCGACCACGGTGAGCGACGGGGGCCGGAGAAAGCCTCGGTTTCCTTCTCGGGCTTCATAGGGCCGGGCACTGTACAGACGTGTACCGGGAAGGACAACGCGCGTCACGTCCCCTGCCGCACCGCGCCTGACGCGAGGGGACTGACCGCTTCCGCTACAGCCGGGCGCCTCCGCGTAGCCTTTCCCGTTACACACCCGGCCTCGCACCCATGTAGGCCCGGGCGGAGATTCATTGGCATTCTGAATGCACTGTTTATTCGTGCCTTCCTGTTCCCGGACGACGCGCTCCCGCGTTCCCCCCCGTGGCGCAGGCCTGGCGGATGGAACATGAAGAACTTCGGCCTCCGGATGTCGGCTCTCATGTTGGCGCTCGCAGCCCAGAGCGCGGCGGCGTACGACAAGAACGTCGACCTGAAGAACACGGGCACCACCACCGCCTACGACGTCGCGGTCGTCCTCAATGGCACGGAGACGGTCACCGCCACCTTCGACGGCTACACCTTCGGCCCGCTCATCGGTCACTTCACGCAGCGCACCGTCACCCCGACGGCCTCCGGGGACACGGTCATCCACTGGATGAACATCGACGGGATCGACACGCCCATCCCGCCGGGCAAGACCATCCACGTGGGCTGGAGCACGTCCGACTGCACCAGCCAGATCAAGGACATGTACTGGACCAACAAGGCGCACGGCCGGCTGCGCAACAGCGTCATCCTCGACGTGTTCCACAACCTCACGTACACGACGGGCGGCTTCCCGATCATCGACCTGACCAACGTGCTGGAGGCCCAGGTGAACATCCGGATCCGGGACGTGCGCTTCCTCGTGGTGGACGGCCCGCTGCCGCTGGAGGCCCTGTCCACGATGAACGACAAGCTGATGGCGCAGCTCCGGCCGGTGAGCGAAGGCAGCTTCGTCCTCGCCCCGGGCAAGAGCGCCCGTTTCGAGATCCCGGTGGAGGTGAAGGAGGGCCAGTCCCTCCTCACCGTCTACACGACGAGCCCTGACGAGGCGCAGGGTGCGGTGAGCTCGCTCCAGAGCGCCGAGGCCGTGCACTTCATGCAGCGCCCGGTCGTCGGAGGCGGCGGCGGCTGCGGCGGCCAGATTCCCAACCAGTAACGGAGTTCCAGCACTCGACTGCCTCACGGGCGCGGCCTAGTGTGCCGCGCCCGTGGCGCTCGGAATCTTCCTCTTCACGTACATCTTCATCGCCGGGGCGCGGCTGCCCTTCCTCAAGCTGGACCGTCCCGGAGGCGCGCTGCTGGGCGCCACGCTGATGGTCGTCGCGGGTGTCGTCACCCCCGCGGAGGTGTTCGGCCACAGCGCGGACCGTGGCCAGCAGGCCATCGACATGGACACGCTCGTCCTGCTGCTCGGGATGATGCTGCTGGCCGCGTACCTGTCGCAGGCGAAGTTCTTCCGCGCCACCGGGGCCAGGGCCCTGCGCGTCGCCCACACGCCCCGGCTCCTGCTGGTGGCCGTCACCTTCGTCAGCGCCCTGCTGTCCGCGTTCCTCGTCAACGACACCGTGTGCCTGTTCCTCACGCCGCTCGTGCTCGTGGTGGTGGAGGACGCGCGCCTGCCGCCCGCGCCGTACCTGCTCGCGGTGTGCATGGGCAGCAACAGCGGCTCCGTGGCGACGTTCACCGGCAACCCGCAGAACATGCTGATCCAGGGCGCGTCCGGCCTGGGCTACGCGCGGTTCGCCGCGTACATGGCCCTGCCCGCGCTGCTGTCCACCGCCATCGTGGCCATCGCGCTCCTGTACCTGTTCCGCAAGCAGCTGCCGTCCACGCGCTTCACCGCGCACCCACCTCCAATCGACGTGGACCGCAAGCTGCTCACGCTGGCGCTGGGCGTGCTCTTGGGCGTGGTGGTGGCGTTCTTCGCGGGGCTGCCCATGAGCTGGAGCGCGCTCGCGGGCGGGGTGCTGGTGATGGCGCTGTCCGGGCACGACTCGCGCGAGGCGCTGGAGCGCGTGGACTGGGTGCTGCTGCTGTTCTTCGCCAGCCTCTTCGTCGTGGTGCACGGGGTGCACAAGGCGGGCTGGGCGGAAGAGATGCGCCTGCTGTTCTCACCGCTGATGGCCGGGCCGCCGTGGCGCGAGACGCTGGGCTTCGCGTTCCTCACGCTCGTGGCCTCCAACCTCTTCAGCAACGTGCCCTTCGTGATGCTGGCCCGCGCGTGGGTGCCGGCCATGCAGGAGCCGGAGCTCGCGTGGCACGTGCTGGCGCTGGGCTCCACGCTCGCGGGCAACCTCACGCTGGTGGGCAGCGTGGCCAACCTCATCGTCTTCGAGGCCGCGCGCGGCAAGACGCACATGGGCTTCATGGACTACCTGCGCGTCGGCGTGCCCGTCACGCTGATCAGCTTCGTCGTGGGGCTGGGCGTGCTCCTCGCCGAGCACGCCCTCTTCCCGTAGCCGCCGTCACCGTCAGGCGTCCGGATCCGGCAGCTCGCCCGGGGGAAGCTGGCGCT
>NZ_RAWA01000118.1 GCF_003611675.1 Corallococcus sp. CA053C | reverse complement strand
GAGTTCGTCGGCAGCGTCAGATGTGTATCAGAGACAGCGCCAGGAAGAACAGCCCCAACATGCCAGCCGTCCCCTTGCCGCCGCCCATGCGGCGGCACCCGCAGCTCGGATGGCCACCATCGGGCTTGGGGTCCACCGGCTCGCCCGGCTTCATCGGGTTCGGCTTGGACACCGGCCCCTTGGCGATGGGCTGCCCCGCGACGAAGACCACGACGTTCGTGTTCGCGTCGATGCCCTTGATGGTGATCTCATACGTGCCGTTGATGAGCGGGTCGCGGATCTCCGTCACCTCGCCCTTGCCGTCGATGCGCACCTGGATCTGGTTCTCGAAGCCCGGGCCCTTGAAGTTCCCGACCGCGTCCTTCGGCGTGAAGCTGATCTTGAAGGTGGTCGGTTCCACCGTCTCGCTCTTCACTTCGGACACCGTGCCGTCCGCGCCCACCACCACCGTCGTCTCCACGGTCTCCACGCGGTGGATGAGGTCGCCCGTGTCCGGGTTCTTCATGTCCAGCGTCACGTGGAAGCGGTAGAGGCCCGGCGTCTTCGTGTCGTCGAAGTCCAGCGTGTAGCGGCCCTTGCCCTGCGGCACCAGGTCGAGCGAGGTCTTCTCCGTCGTGGTGCCCAGCTGCTCGGCCACCTTGGGGTCCAGCAGCAGCGCGTCCACCTTCTGCTGGTACGTCGTGCGCGGATCCGGGCTCTGGTCCGGCCGGGTCTCCGGATTCTTCGCGTCGCGCAACACGGTGCCGATGGGCGAGTTCGGGTGCTCCACCCGCGCCGTCAGCTTGCCGTCAATCGTCTCCAGCGGCTTGCCGTTGAAGGACAGGTCCACCGCCAGCGTGAGCTTCTCCCCGGCGACGTGGGGCGTGCCCAGCACGCGGGTGCGCATGTCCAGGCTCCGCTCCTCCGCCAGCACCGTGAACTGGAACGGCGTGGGCTGGATGACCGTGCCCGTGGCGATGACGCCACCGTCGTGCGACCTGCCCTCGATGATCTCCCGCACGGCCATCAGCTTCCAGATGCCGGGCTTGCCCGTGACCGGGATGTCGATGCGCTGGGTCGTGTACGTGGGGCCATCCATGCGCGCCGTGGGCCGGACCTGGACTCCATCCGGCGAGATGATGCGCAGCGACAGGCCCTGCTGGTTCGTCGCGCCCACCGTCGCCAGGGTGATGAGGGCATTGCGCACGGAGCCGTCCAGCAGCACCGACGTCGTCACCGAGTTGGTGCCCTGGGGCAGCGAGCCCGACTGGTTCAGCGCCAGGGTGAGCGTGTTGCCCTTGAGCGCTTCGGTGAGCTGCGCGAGGAAGGTGGCGGGCAGCTCCGTGCCGCGCGTCAGCTTGTGCGTGCCCGCGGTCTCCGCGGCGATGCGCTCCAGCAGCTCCGCCCAGGGCGACGCGATGTCGCCCACGGACACCGTCAGCATGGGCAGGCACTGCGAGCGCAGCGCGACCTCCAGGGAGCCGCCGGTGCCCGTGATGCCGCCATCCGTGTCCAGCACCAGGTAGGTCGCGTTGTCGCCGGACATGGCCCGGCGGACCAGCGGATCCACGTTCTGCATGCCGTCCGTCATCACCACCACGGTGGCGTCATTGCCCGGGAACTTGTTGCGCTGGTCGATGGCGATGAGCAGCCCCTTGCCCAGCGCCGTCAGGTCCTTGGGCGACTCCCCGAGCACGTCCGTCTCATAGGGCTTCCAGGCGTGCGTCGGCCCCGGCACGGTGGTGCCGCGGCTCACGTAGAAGGGGCCGCCCAGCGCCTGCGCGGAGTTCGTGTCGAAGTACACCACCCCCAGCCGGTCCTTCGCGTAGCCGGAGTTCGGATCCGTCGTCGCGCCCTCCGTCGCCCAGTTGGCGACGAACTGCCCCACCGCGGACTGCAGCGCGCCGAACCGCGACACCATGGCGCCCGAGGCGGCCGGGAGGCTCATGCTACCGGACTGGTCCAACACCAGGATGAGGTCCATGGGCAGCCGGCCCATGTCCACGCCACCGGGGGACACGGGCATCGTGATGCCCTTCACCCGCCGGGACGCGCAGCCGCAGTTGGTGACGGTCTCGCCCCCGCTCAACACGGAGGTGGCCGCGAAGCCCGTCGCCCCGAAGCCGACGACGGACGCGGGGATGGCGGTGAAGTTGTAGGTGTAGTCCTTCTCACCCGTCTCGCCCGGCTTCGCCGTGCAGAGCTTGTCCGGCGCCGTGAAGAAGCTGAATGTGCTGATGCTCAGCACCGCGGTGCGGTTGTCCTGGCGGACGAACAGGACCATGTCGCCGCCCAGGGGCGAGGGGATGGCGCCAGGGCCGGGGTCCTTGAGTGGGACGAAGGTGCCGTCCACGGTGATGCCGGCGGCGCCTCCAGCGGGGGGCAGGTCGGCGCTGAACTGGAAGTTCACGCGCACGGCCGCGACGGGCGGGTTGGGCGCGGTCGAGGGGATGTGGAGCTGCGCTGCGCCCGCCACCCAGGGCAGCACGAGCAGGGACAGCAGCAAAGGCAGGACGGTGACGCGGGTTCGACGAAGCATGCGCTTTCCTCGGGGCTGAGGCCTAGGGCGTGAAGATGCTGATGGTGTCGTTGGCATCCGGGATGGACTCCACGCCGTTGACGGACACGACGACGGTGAAGGCCTTGAAGAAGCCCGAACGCATCCCCGACAGGTTCGTGGGGATGGTGACGGTGATGCTGGTGGGGGTGACCTGCTTGGGCGTCACGCCCGTGGCGGGCTCGCTGCTGAACTTCACCTTCACCGCGCTGACGGTGGAGCCAAAGCCCGTCCCGGTGATGATGAGGTCCTGTCCGGAGACCGGCGGAGAGGGTGCGAAGGCATCCAGCGTGGCGTGCTGCACGCCGGTGGGCGCCTGGACGGTCACGAAGCCGGTGGTCTCCTTGCCCTCGGCCGTCTTCACCTTCACGGTCACCTGCACCGCGGGCTCGCCCGCCTTGGGCGCGCCGGTGAAGTTGCTGGGGACGACGACGAAGAGCGCGGAGGTGCTGCTCTGCCCGGAGGGCGCCGCGGCGGCCGTCCCGTTGAAGGTGACGAGGTTGTCCGAGGGCAGCACGGAGAAGTTCTTCCCGATGATCTGCAGCGCCTCCTTCACCGGAACCTGGAGCGGGCTGAAGGTGGTGATGACCGGGTCCTGCGTCGTCCCCCCGCCGGTGGTGGGCTTGGCGGCCACCAGCAGGCTGACGGCCGTGCCCGCCGCGACGCGCGCGCCTCCCGCGGGCACCTGGCCAATCACCCGGCGCGTCTGGTTGGCCGCGTCGTTGGGGTCCACCGGCTGGCCGAACGCGTCCAGCAGGTTGCCGCCCAGCACCAGGTTGTTGCCGGGAATGGCGAGGATGGCCTTCGCGCTCGCGAGCGTCTGGCCATACAGGTTGGGCACCACGACGGGGCCTCCCCCCGCCGCCTCCAGCAACGCCTTCACCTGTTGGATGAGGGCGTTGAACTGGTCGGCGGTGATGAGGTCGCCGGGTTTGACTTCATTCAATTCGTCGGCCATCGCGATCTCCTCGCGGTCCGTGAGACGCCAAGAAGCAGGGGGGAAGGTCAGGGCAGCGCGAAGTTTCCGAAGCTCCAATGCGCGGCGTCGTAACGGGGGTCACCCAGGTAGGGCATGTAGCCGCTGGAGAAGACGAGGTACGGCTGCGGCTTCGTCGCTCCCAGCTGGGCGGCCTGGTTCTCCTGCACCACGTAGAGCCAGAGCAGCTCCTTCTTGCTCAGCTCCAGCGGGGGGAAGGCGAGGGACAGTCGCAGCAGCGATTGCAGCCGCGCGCCCTCGATGTTGATGGGGGGCTGCCGGGTGGTGAGCCCCTCGAAGAACGTCGTGACACGGAAGCCCACGGAGCCCTGCACGTCCGCGAGCGGCAGCACCCCCGCGGCCGGCAGGAACTTGAAGACGTCCGTGGCCTTCACGAGCTCCGGGCTCACCTGCCGCAGCCGGTCCAGGTGCTCCTGGAACTGGAGGAAGGTGGCCTCGCCCTCGGCGGCGCGGCGCTCGCCCAGGCCCACGGACCAGCGACCCGGATGCGCCACGCGCGCCAACCGCCGCCGCGCGGACCACAGGTCCACCCAGCGCAGCCCCACGCCGTCGCGCCAGTGCATCACCGCCAGCGGCACGTCGCAGGGCGTGAGGAAGTTCGGGCGCAGCTTGTCGATGAGCCCGTAGCCTCCCGCCGCGGCCTGCGTCTCCGTGGGCGTGGCGAACGGATCCAGCACGAAGGCCTGGGACTTCACGTCCGTCGTCCCCAGGCACTGGTGCGCCACCTTGTTGCGCAGCGTCTTCTCCTGCGCCAGCGCCAGGTCCGCGGTGGACACGTCCAGCCGCAGCAGGCGGAAGCGCACGCCCTCCACCAGCACCTTCGCGTCGCACCCGGACTGCACGCCGCCCAGGCCGCTGGCCACCGCGCGGCCCTCCCTGCCGTAGGCGGGAGCCATCACCAGCAGGTACACGCCGGTGCCGGACACATAGACGCTGCCCGGCGGTGAACAGGCGCCGAAGGCCCCCGTGCCCGCCGTCGCGGTCGCGCCTCCGGAGGCCTCCACCGCGCCCTGGAGGAGCGACACCTCCACGGGCTGGAGCAGCTCCATCGCCTCGCCCTCGCGGTTGACGCCGAGGCCCGGCTGCACCGTCACCAGCGGCGTGGTGGGGGAGTTGTCCTGCGACAGCGACACCTCCAGGCCGTAGGCGACGCCCTCGCCCAGCGCGCGGCCCATGCGCTGCTGCGCGGCGTCGCGCGCGGTCTGCTCCTGGCCCAGGTCCTCCGCGGACAGGAGCCGGCCGTTGAAGAAGTTCGTTGAGCGGATGCCGTCCTTCAGGAACGGCGTGTCCAGGGCGATGCGCATGGGCTACCTCCCTCCCCCGGTGCGGCGCGAGCGGCTCGACGCACGGGACGGCGGCGCGGGCGGCGCGGGCGCGCGGGCGGTCTTCAGCGGCGGGGCGCCCGCGAAGTACTGGCTCACCTCCACGATGAGGCCCATGGACGCCATCGTGGCCTCGGCCATGGGGTCCTCCTTCTCGCGGAGGCGGATGCTGATGCCGTCGGAGTCCAGCGCGAGCACGGTGACGGTGGGCATGGCCAGCCCCAGCCCCTCAGGCTCCTGGAGTCCCACCTTCACGACGTACTGCCACGCCTCCGGCTTGAACTGGTACCCGTCGAAGGTGAGCCGCGCGAAGCCCTTGGCCACCTTGTCGATGCGCAGGTTGTTGTAGCCCTGCACATTGGTGTCCCCGAAGGCCGCGATGGGCAGCGTGCCCGCCGCGACGATTTGATACGCCGGCAGCGCGGGCGGGTGGTGCACCGCGGACGTGTCCCAGAGCGGGCCCGCCAGCGCCCACTCCTGGAGCAGCCGCAGGTGCAGCAGGTACGGGCGCTCGTCCTCGAGGACGGGGAGCGGCGCCTCCGCCTTCACCACCCAGTCCGGGCTGCCCAGCTCCTTGACCACGTGCACGTCGACGGCCGCGAGCAGCACGCAGTCCACGTCGGAGTCCGGCTCGGCGGACACGGGCTGCTGACAGCCCTGCGCTTCACCCAGCCAGTTGGGCCGCCACAGCGCGCGCAGCTCCGTCACCCAGACGCGCAGCGCGGAGCGCAGGTAGGCCTCCACCTGCGTCGCCGGCACCTTCATGGGCGCCGCGGCGTCATCCAGCCAGTCCGTCTCCGGGCCCAGCGGCGAGGGCGGCACCACCGCCGCGCGCAGCGCCGTGAGGAAGTCCGCCTCCGACGTCACGTCGCCCGAGGGCGTGTCGTCGCCCACGGGCACGACGTGCGTGCGCAGCCAGCGCACCAAGTCCCGCACCGCCTGCTCCTCGGTGGGCTCCTGGGGCGGGGTGAGGCGCAGCTCCAGCTTGAAGTCGTCCGTGACGCGCGAGGGCGCCATGGCGTCGTCCTCGCTGCGGCAGGGCTCGCCGGGCACCGGCACCGGATCCGTGAGGCACTCGCGATAGGAGAGGACGACCCAGACGCGGACGGCCTCGTCCTCGTTCGGCGTGATGGCGGTGCCCTGCGCCTTGAGCCAGTCGTTGAGCGACGCGCACTGCGCGGGCGTGACGCGCACCAGTTGCCCGCGCGGACTGAGCGCGGTGCCCGGGGACACGCGCACCTCCGGGCCCCGGGCGCCGAGGCCCGTGGTGACGGCCAGCCCCCAGGCCGTGCCGTACCCGAGCAGATCCCGCGCCTGCCAGCGGTCCCGCTCGGACTGGTACGCGAAGTCCTGGATGAAGTCGTCGACGCCCAGCACCATGCCCAGCACGTAGTTGACGTGCTTCGTCGGGTCGGCTGCGGCGCGCTTCGCGGAGGTGGAACTCGGACCAAAGCCGCTCATTGGATGTCGCTCCCCTGAATCTCACGGCGCCCGAGCGGATCCCTTCCCAGGATGCGCCGATCCACGGCGTCCTGAGGGGGCCTCGGGGCCAGATAGCTCTCTGCCAGGTACTCACGTCCGAGCCGCATGGCGGGCATCAGCTCGGGGGCACGGCTGCCCAGGTCGACCAGGGTGTCCACGCCCAACCGGGCCTCGCCCACGCGGAACATGGCCCAGTAGAACTTCACGTCGAACACGGTGTGCGCGGGCTTCTCCAGCTCCACCACGCGCAGCGCCCGCTCCAGCCGGTCGCGCTGCTCCTGCGCCGCGCTGCCTCGCGGCACCGGCAGCACCACCGTGAACCGGTGCGCGGCGGCACGCACCGGCAGCACCACCGTCTCCAGGTGGTACCAGTCCACCTGCGCGGGCCCGTCCGCCGGAAGCGTCGTGGGCAGCAGCGCCTGCGAGATGTCCGTGAGGCTCAGCCCATGCGCCAGGTTGAGCGCGGCCACGCGGCCGTAGCGCCGGGCCAGGAACTCGCGCCAGCGCGGCGCGTCCGCGTCCGTGGCCGCCGGCACGAAGCCCAGCACGTCCAGGCTGAAGTCCCGCCACACCGTGGCCTGCACCGCGTCCGTGGGCGCCCGCAGCGGGAAGCCCTCCGGCAGCGCCTCTTCCGCCACCCCGGCCGCCGTCAGCGCGTCGCGGAAGCGGGTCACGAGCTGCACGCGGCCCTGGCCCGGCTCCCAGCGCGGCGCGGGTGACACCACGCGGATGCCTCCCAGCTCCGAGGGCTGCGTGCTCTGGAGGAACGGCGTGCGCGCCGCGCGGAACTTCTCCACGATGCGCAGCTGCGCGCGCGTGGGGTCCACGTCCTCGGTGAAGACGGTGTCGTCCACGCACTCGTCCAGCGCCAGCCGCAGCGCCATGCGCAGCCCGCGCGCGGTGCCGCGCCACTGGAAGAAGTCCAGCGTGTGGCGCAGGAACAGCCGGCGCCGGGGCTCGTTCCACGCGGGATCCAGCACCACGCCGAACCACGAGGCCAGCCACTCCAGCGCCTCCGGGGGCGCGCTGCGCGCGTCGAACAGCACCTGCGCCGCGGCGATGCGGTCCTCCACCGGCGTGAGCAGGCCCTCCACGTTGGCGAGGAAGCGGTCCAGGAAGCTGGCCGACTCCGGCTGCTCCCCGTAGATGGCCGGCAGGTAGCGCGCGGCGTAGGAGAAGCGCGGGTACCAGACGCGCATCGCGTGCAGGCGCGGCGTGCTGCCCCCGCCTCCGTCCAGTGTCAGCTCCACCTGCGCGTAGCGGCCCTTCGCGCGCTGGAAGAGGATCTCGAACGTGCCCCGGTGCGTGCCGAGGGGGGCAGGGGAGAAGGGCTGCTCGGAGCCGCTCGCGCGCTTGAGCAGGGCGGGCTCGTCGGAGAAGGGCACCGACTCCAGCTCCGCCTTCTCGTTGGCCGCGCGGCTGCGCACCGTGACGGTGGCGCCGGGCGGGATGACGGCGTCCAGCATCAGCCGGTGCCACACGCACTCCGGCTCGCGGCCGTCCAGCACCGCCGTGCGCAGCGTGGCGCTGGGGACGTAGCGGGGCCGGCGCTGCGCGACGAGCGGGATGAAGCCGTCCGCGAAGTCGTAGAAGGCCTCCTGTCCGAAGGCGATGAGCCCCTTGCCGCCGAAGAGGCGCAGCGGCAGGTACTCCGGCTGGGCCACCGCGGTGAGCTGTCCGGCCGGCGTGTCGTGCAGCTCGAAGACGAAGGCCTGGTTGCCGTCCTGGCCCACGACGTACAGCCGGTCCGGCGCGCCCTCCACGCCGCGCACCAGCGCCATGTCGTGCGCCACCAGCTTGAAGTCGGCGGCGGGGCCCGTGTCCGGCAGCAGGTCGCCCACTTCCAGCGGTACGGGCACGCCGTCCAGCACGCCGTCGCGGAACACCCACAGGCGGCTGTTGTCCACGCCCCGGTCGAGCACCAGCACGCGGCCGTCCGCCAGCACCTCCACGGAGACGGGGTCCACGGTGGACACGGGGCCCGGGGCCGCCAGCGACACGGGCGTCGGGAAGGTCTCCGCGGCCGTGCGCCGCGTGTAGCTGCCGTCCCGCGGCTGGAACGGATCCACGACCTCCGGCTCCACTTCCGTCTCGCCGCCCGTGCGCACCGCGCGGAAGGAGGCATCCAGGTACCAGAGGCGACGGTGCTCCCGGTCCAGCACCACCGCGCCGCCATCCGGTGACGCGGCGAGGTCCCACGGCGCGAAGCCCGCGGGCAGCGCGGGCCACAGGTATTGGAGCGGCGGACCTCCCGCGTGCAGGTCGAACACCAGCAGGCCCGCGGGCGCGAGCGTGCCCACCACGAGGTAGTGGTGGTCGGTGACGGTGAGTCCTCCCAGCGGCGGAGGCGTGGGCGCGGGCGGCAGCGCCACCGGACCGAAGCCGCCACCCTGGGGCGCGGGCAGCGGTTCGGGCGCCACGGGCCAGAAGTCGGTGGTGCGCCGCGAGCCGCTGGAGAGCACCTTCACCGTCCGGCCGTCGGCGCCAATCCAATAGAAGTTCCCGTAGCGGTCCCTCGCGGCGCCCCTGCGGTCCTCCAGCTTCGGCAGCCGGTCTCCCGTGCCCGTGACGAACTGGTACAGCTCCGCGCGCAGCGACACCTCCGCGCGCACGGCGTCCCAACTGAGGTCCGGCGTCGTGCCGGACACGCCGTCCCAGCCGTCGGCCAGGGAGTGCCCGCCGCTGGAGCACCGGCCCCAGTCGTCGCGTCCGAGCAGCAGGTGGAAGCGGGTGCCGTTGGCGTCCATGCTTACCGGCACTCCTCGGGGACGACGGGGACGGAGACGAACGGACGCTGCGCGCCGGTGGGCACCGTGCCCGTGCCGCGCAGCTCATCCAGCGACGGCGCATCGCCCACCGCCACGGACACGCCCGCGAGCCTCGGCAGCCAGAGCCCCAGCATCGGCACGCTCTCTTGCTCCGCGCCCGTGGGCAGCCCCAGCCTCACGCCGCGCACCCACGCCACGCCCGGCACGCGGCTGCACACCGCGGACAGCTCCAGCGCCACCACGGCCTTGCGCAGCGGCCAGCCCCGGTTCACAGGCGAGGCCAGCAGGTCGGTGCCCGGAGGAGGCAGCGGCGAGAGGAAGTCGCGCAGCGCCTGCGTCACCGCCTCGCGCACCGCGGCCTGCGACACGCCCGCGACGACGTCCACGCCCACCGTCACCCAGATGGGCTGGTAGGCGGGCCGGCGCACGAACACCTCCGTCGTCACGAGCCGCCGGGGCGCGAGCCAACACGCGATGGCGTCCAGGAAGCTGTCGGGTCCGGCCGCCTCCGGCGGATCCGGTTCGTAGCGGGGAATGGCCACCACCGTCACGGAGCCCGGCGCGTCTCCTGGCTCGTTGGGCGACAGCAGCGGATGGAAGGCGGGCAGCACCTCCACGCGCCCTACGGCAATGCCCGGCGTGCGCAGCGTCACCACCTCGAAGTCCTGCGCCGTCACCAGCCGGTCGCGGTGCTGGAGGAAGCGCGAGACGTGCTTCTCACCCTCGCTCACCCCTTCCGCGTCCGCGCCGCCCCAGGTGGGCAGCGCGTTCTCCACCTGCACGCCCGGCGGGAGCGAAGGGCCGCTGGTGATGGCGCCCGGCCCCACGTTGCCCGCGCGTCCCTCGCCGTGGTCGTAGTCCACGCGCAGCGTCGCCCCGAGCGGCGGGCGCATGCCGTGCGCGCCGTCACCGAAGCGCAGCTCCCCGGCCTCCGCGTCCACGCTGAAGACCTTCACCGGCGCGCGGGCCTGCTGCTTCGAGCCCGGCGGCAGGCGCGGATCCGGCACCGCGACCTCCGGCCCCGCGCTCATCAGGTCGTCCGTCTCCGTCCAGTCGGAGTCCACCGTGCCGTTGGCCGCGATGACGGTGAGCCGCACCGACCCCGGCACTACCGGTACACGCGCGAGCTTCACCACCTGATCAGGCTCGCCCGTGCCCGTGGGCAGCAGCTCACCCGTCACGCGCTCCCGCTGCGTCACCGGCGCCGCGTTGATGCCCGTCCACAACAGCTGCGTGGCGGCGGGTGCGGTGCTGGTGATGCGCACCCACGTGAGCACGCGCGCGGCCTGCTCCTCGTTGTCCAGTGCGGGCGGGAAGTCGCGCGTGCCCGCCTCCAGCGGATCCAGGTTCGACCACAGCGACAGCTCCGCCTCGGTGGCGGGCAGCGGGATGTCCACCACCACCGGAGCGGAGGGCACCTCGGTCGTTGCCAGCGTGCGCCAGCTCGCGTTGCGCAGCGCGGGGTCCTCCGGCAGCACGCCGCCCGGAGGCAGGCGCGGCAGCTGGAACTGGAGCACCGCGGCGCCGGTGGGGTTCGCCTGTCCGCCCGGGGGCAGCCGCCGCCCGTCGGCCGTCTCCGCGGGCACGATGCCCAGCGTCAGCACCTTGCCTTGAATCGCTTCACGGGCGCGCTTCAGCGCCTCTGGCAGCTTCTTGTCGGCGGGGCGCAAGAGCAGCGCCACCCAGAGGGACTGGTCCAACGCGGTCGTGCCCAGGTCCAGCGGCTCGGTGCCCCGGGGGGAGAAGGGCGTCGTCTCATAGAACTGGAGCGCGTCCAGCGGCGCGGGCGGCGGCTGGGTGGCGGTGAACGACGCGTAGAGCTGCTCGTAGTACGCCTTGACGCGCTCCTCGGGCGCGACGCGACGCTTGTAGAAGAAGGCCGCCTCCACGGGCAGGACGTCCAGCCCGCGCTCGGTGCGGAAGGGCACCTGGCCCGCTCGCACCTCCACGCCTTCCGTGAGGGTGAGGGCCAGGGGCGTGCCGCCGCGCTCGTTGCGCAGCACCACCATGCCCCGCGCGGAGGACGCGGGTTGCAGGGGGACGCCGAGCAGCTGGAGGAACTTCTTCCGGTTGCGCTCCGGAATCTGGTTGGCGCGGTAGAGCAGGCTCTCCGTGAGGAAGGCGAACAGCTCCAGCAGCGTGACGCCCGGGTCGGACTTGTTGAAGTTGGTCCACTCGGGGTTGTGCAGCGGGATGCGCGCGAGCGCTTCATCCAGCAGCTGCTGGTACTTGCGGTCGTCGATGGGCGGGAGTGTGAGTGGCACGGTGGCTTACCCCGCGAGCGTGACGCCCAGGCTGATGCGCTCGCGCGCCCCGGTGGCGACGAGCTTGTAGGTGATGATGGCGGTGGCGGTCCGGGCATCCCGGGGGTCCTCCTCCACGCTGACGGACTCGACGGCGATCCGCGGCTCCCACTGCGCGAGCGCGCGGGTGATGCGCTCCGCGATCTGGTGCCGCGTCGTCACGGTGTTCGGCTCGAAGAGGTACTGGCCCAGGCTGCCGCCGAACTCGGGCAGCAGGATGCGCTCACGCTGCTGCGTGGTGAGGATGACCTGGATGGACTCGCGCACGTTGCGCTCGCCCTCGGACCATTGGAGGCGTCCGTCGGGGCCCACGCGGGGAGGGAAGCTCAGTCCCCGGCCCAGCAGTTTTCCGGCGTCCATGCGGCTAGCCCTCCTTCGCCTTCGGCAGGCAGATCTTCAGGAAGGGCATCCACCAGAAGATGATGTTGAGCAGGCTGAGGAAGATCATCAGCACCATGAAGGCGCACAGCGTGATGATGGGGATGGAGAACATGCACAGCTCGCCCAGGTTGAAGGACGTGCCCGCGTCGAGCTCCCCGTCCATCGTCTTCTTCAAGTCCCCCACGCGGGACATCTGCTTGCGCAGCCCGGACGACAGCGCGAAGCCGACGTTCTTCTTGAACTTGCGCAGGCCCCGGATGCTCGTGTCCACCGGCAGCACGATGCGCACCGGTCGGCCCGGCGCGTCCGGGTCGAAGAAGGGCGCCAGCCGGAAGTCCGCCGTGGGCGCGCTCACCACGGGAGGACACAGCGGCCCGCAGCCTGGCCGCAGGTACACGCACCGCAGCACGTAGTGCGTCTCGCCCGGGTCCTGGAGCTTGCCCACCGGCACCGGCTCCGACGGCAGCGTGTACGTGCCCGTCACCGCCGCCTTCATCAGCGCGGCGCGCAGCAGCTCCGGCGCCAACGGGGAGGTGCGGAGGTTGTAGGCGATTCCCGCCGTCTCTCCCGCCGCCAGTTGCCCGCGGTGCTCCCACGCGAAGAGCAGCGCCTGACGCCACGTCGTCGCCGTGCCGCTGTCCACGGGCGGGCCCTGGAGCAACGTGTACAGGTCGCCGGTGGGACCCGGGGGCGTGGTGTTGCCGGGGAGCGCGTCCCAGAAGGCGGGCAGCCGCGTGGACAGGAACGACGCGAAGTCCAGCAGCAGGTAGCGCGACACCTCCTGCTGCTTCGCCTCCTGGTCGTCGATGTCCGCCTGCGGGGTGCCGCCGGGCAGCGGCTTCCACAGCTTGAGCTGCTCGTAGGGGCCCGTCACCTGCTGCTCGGCTTCGGACTTCAGCGCCTCCTGCGGATCCGCCGCCTGGAAGGAGCCCGCGGCCTCGAAGGTGGCCTGGCTGGAGGTGGGGACGAGCCCCACGGCCATGCGCCGACGCTTGCCGTCCACGGTGAAGTTCACCGGGAACAGGGGCAGCAGCTCCTCTCCCGAGGCCAGCAGCGCGGACTGCGCGGCGGAGAGCGGAGCCCAGACGCGCCGCTGCTTCTTCGCGTCGGTCGGATCCACCACCCAGGCTTCTTCGGTGTTGCCCGCGCCCCGGCGGCGCATCACGAAGCCGGCCTTCTCCCCGCGCGTGGGGTCCACGACGTGGTCGGGCAGGCCGGGCAGGCGGCACACGAGGCTCGCGGCCACGAGGTAGAAGCGGCCGTGCGCGGGCTGGTACAGCTTGAGCGGCGTGCTCGCGGGGTCCGCGGGTTCACCCGGGAAGCGTTCGCGGTGGCTCTCGTACTTCGCCACCAGGTCGCGCAGGTCCGGCCGCGCCTCGCCCTGGAGCCGCTCCGCCAGCTCCTCCATGAAGCGGTCGGACTCGAACTGGAGGAGGCCGGGCGCCTGCATGCGCGATGGGTCCGCGCTCGCGCTCCCCCAGAGCGTGGACGCCGTCACCCACTGCACGGGATGGGGAAGGGCCACCGCCATCACCACACGTTCCCCGCGCCCGGGGTGTACGAGGCGCTGACCACGCTGTTGGTGATGATCGTGTCCGCCTGCACCACGCCGCTGAACTTGGACATGCCCGCGTTGACGGTGAGCATGCCGGCGGAGATTTCGGCGGTGCTGGCGTTGACGGTGACCTTGGCGGACGCCGTCACGGTGACGCCGCTCGCCTCCAGCTTCACGGAGTTGCCGTTGCTGTCCTTCACCTCCACGGTGCCGGGCCCGTCCTTCAGCGTCACCGTCTGGCCGCCGGGCGTCTTCAGCTCCAGCGTCTCCTGGCCGTCCGTGTCGTCCAGCGTGATGACGACGCCGTTGCGCGAGTGGAGGACCTTCTTCGTGTTCTTCGCGTCCATGGACTCCGGCGGTGCGTCCTTGCCGTTCCACAGCCCGCCCACCACGTAGGGCCGGCGCGGGTCCCCGGCCTCGAAGCCGACGAGCACCTCGTCGTCGGGGTCCGGGATGAAGAACGAACCGCGCCCGCTGCCCGCCATCAGCGTGGCCACGCGCGCCCACGCCTCGTACCGGTCGCTGCCCGCGTCCGGCGCCCACGGCAGCGCCACCTTCACGCGGCCCTGGCGCTCCGGGTCCTGGTTGTCCACGACCTTCGCCGGGTAGAGGCCATAGAAGCGCCCTCCCAGCCCGGAGGCGGCGCGCTCGTCGGTGCGCAGGTCCCAGGGGGAGTTCATGACGCCTTCCCCAGGCCGGGCCGCTCGGCGACGAACTCCGTGCGCAGCCCCTTCGCGCGGTCGAAGAGGTGCTTCACCTCCACCAGCGTGTACTTGCCGTTGAAGAGCGGGCCCACGCCCGTGAACTCCACGCGGCCCCCCACGCGGAGCTTCGCGTCCGTCTGCGCGGTGCCCCGGCCCACGACGAAGCGGCGCGCCAGCTGCCGGTAGGCTGACTCCGCATGGGCTCGGGCCTCATCGCTGCTCAGCGGCACGGTGTGCACCACGGTCTCCTTGCGCTCCCCCAGCTTGGAGGACGTCAGCAGGCTCGCGCCGCTCTCGTCGCTGCCCAGCTCCGCGCCGAGCACGGACGGTCCCGCCTCGCTCGCCATCACGTCCTTGGCCTGCACGTCCCAGCCGCTCACCTTCACCGACGAGCGCTGCGTGGCCAGGTCCGCCGTCACCACCAGCTCCTTCAGCTCGTTGCCCAGCCCCAGCTTCAGGGCCTGCCCGCTCGCGCGCGCCGGGCGCTGCTGCACGTGCAGCGTGCGTCCTTTCATCCACAGCTCCGCGTCCACCGCGCGGCACCGCTCGCGCAGGAAGGCGAGGTCGCTCTGGTTCACCTGCGCCAGCACCTTGTGCTTGGGGCCGGTGACCTTCACCTCTGGGGTGAGGCCGTGCTTGCCCGCGAGCCGCTCCATCACCTGCTGGTCCGTCACGTCCACGTACGTCGCCGTCCGGCGCGTCATCCGCAGGTCCTGGAGCCGGTCCTCCACCAGCACGGTGAGGGCGGGCGGGGTGCTCTCCAGGAAGGCGGCCTCCAGCGCGGTGATGCGGCCCTCGAAGAGGACGTCGGTGCCCAGCCGGACCTCGAACGCCTTTCCGAAATCGATGAACTTCCGGTCGAAGTAGAGGAAGTCCGTGCCGCCGTCCTTCGGGCCCAGGTTGCCGAACATCACCTCGCACCGGTACAGGCCCTGCACCGTCTCCTCGATGCACAGCTCCAGCAGCCCGAGCCCGAGCGCGGCCTGCTCCTGCCCGTCCACCTTGAAGGTGGGCTGGGCGCTGCGCAGCTTGGTAGCGGTTCCGTCGGCCATGGGTGGGGGCGCTCCCGGTCAGTGGGCGCGAACGCGGGACGCGCGCTCGCGGTGACGGGCCAGGGCACGGGCCAGGTCGGACGCCTGCTGCACGCCGGAGGTGGAAGGCGCCTCGCCTCCGGCTCCGGAGCCCGACGACGCGGGCGCGGCCGGCGCCGGCGCGGGGGTGATGTCCAGCTCGTTGATGACCACGGCCATGGTGTGTGTGCCTCCCCGGTGACGGTTACCGCTTCACTCCGATGTTCACGCCCACCTGCAGGTCGATGAGCTGCCCCGCCACGAGCTGTCGCGGGTTCTCGATGCCGTTGGCGCTGGCGATGGACTGCCAGTCACCGCCCTTGCCCTGGCCCGCCGCGAGCCCCTGCACGGTGGAGCCCTGCGGCGCGGGCGTCATGGGTGTGGTGCCCGGGGGCTTGCGCGGCGCGCCCGGAGGCGGCGCGTCCGTGGGGCGGAAGACGAAGGCGGTGATCTTCTGCTGCGTCAGCCCGAAGGAGACGCTCGCGCGCAGGGGCTTGCCCTCGGGGGAGAAGAACTCCAGCGACTCCTCCATCGACTCCATGATTCCGTCGAACTGGAAGCTGCCCCACAGGAAGCGCACCGCGGGCGGGACGAACTTGTCGCCCTCCTTCTTCGGCGTGATGAAGAAGGCGACCTTCTTGGTGAGCAGTCGCACGTCGTCCACCGCGCCGGACTGCCCCTCCGGCTGGCCCGTCACGTCGAACCACAGCTGCACCGCGAGCTTGGTGGTGCCGGCGCCCACGAACTGGCGCGCGGGCGTGCCGCGCTGGTCGCCACCGCCCGAGGGCGTCTGCACCTGGTTGGCGAAGCTGACCTTGAGCGTCTCCGGGTTGAACTGCACCTTCGCCCAGGTGTCGTCCTCGATCTCGTGCTCGAAGTTGGCGTCCAGCTGCCGCAATTCGGCCTTCGCCAGGGGCGTGGGTTCGGGCATTACGCGCCTCCTCCGGACAGCCGCTTGCGGGTGAGCGACTCGTAGGCGATTTGAAGCTCCTCGATGGCCACCATGCCGTCCTTGGCGTTGAGGGGCGGCGCCTTGAGCTTCACGGGCAGGCAGCGCGACAGGATGAAGCGCGCGCGCTCCTTCTGCGCGGGGCCGGGCGCGAACACGATGACCTCCGCGTTGGCGCGCAGCCGGGGCCGGCGCTGCACCTCTTCAAACCAGTCCCACAGGTCGAAGCTGGCCGTCATCCCGCGCTTGAGCGTGAGCTGCCCGAAGTTGAGCGCGCCCGTCAGGCGCAGCTGCCGCCCGTTGTTGCCGCCCTCGCGGATGGTCTTCACGTCCATCGTCATCTCCAGGCCGTCGCACTCGGAGAAGGCGGCGCTGCACGCCTTGGTGATGACGTCGGGAATCTCAATCTCCACCGCGAACGCGAACGCGGTGAAGGGGGCGATGACGGTCTCGTCCTGCGTGTTGGCCATGGCCTAGCGCGCCTCCGTGACGAGTCCGCGGTCGCCGCTCTGCACGAGCCGCACGTTGAGGAAGGTGAGGGGCAGCGACGGCGCCACCTTGATGTCCACGAAGAAGCGCCCCTGCTCCATCTGCACGGGCGTGTTGAGCGCGTCGCCCGTCACCACCTGGAAGGCGCCCTCGCGCGTGCGGCCCGCGAAGGCGCCCCGCACGAAGAGGTCCCCGAGCAGCGCCTCGAAGCCGCGCTGCACCAGCCGGTGGAAGCTCGCGTCGTTGGGTTCAAAGACATACGCCGCGCCCAGCTTCAGCGCCGCGCGCCGCAGCAGGCTCAGCAGCCTGCGCACGTTGATGGGCCGCACCTCCGGCGTCACCGCCAGCGTGTCCGCGCTCAGCGTGAGGAAGGCGCGCGGCTCCTGGCGCACCACGTTCACCTGCGCGTCTTGCAGGTCCAGCAGGCGCTCGCGCGACAGCGGCGGGGTGAGCGCCACCACCGCGCGCCACGGCTCGTTGGCCGGGGCCACCCACGCGCCGCGCTCCACCGCGCGCTTCGCCAGCACGCCGCACGCCATGCCATCCGGGGGCATGCGCAGCGGCGCCGTGGGCTGCTGCTCCTCGGAGACGAACGCCCACGGGTGGTACAGCGCGCCGTAGCTCAGCGCGTTCTCCTCCGCGAAGCCCAGGGCCGGTACGACCTCGGACGTGCCGGTGAGCGGCGACTGGAGGGAGCCCACGTGCTCGATGGCCGCGTCTTCGCGGAAATGCTCCGGCAGCCCGAGCACCGCGAGCACGTCCCCCCGGGCGCATGCCAGCCGCAGCAGCGCGCGCTGCACCGCGAGCAGCGGCTTCGGCGAGTACGCGGACACGGGCTCCAGGTTCCACCGCACCCGGGGCGCCACGGGGACGGCCACGCCCGGCGCATACGGTCCGGAGACGGGGCCCTGCTGCGCGCGCACGCGGTAGTACCAGGCCCCCGAGGTGCGCCCGTACAGCGTGCGCTCCAGGGCCGGGCCCCGGTACAGCTCCACCGCGTCGCTGAAGTCCGGGCGCGTGGCCTCTTCCAGCACGTAGACGAGGTCCGTCCCGGTCACGGACGCCCAGCGCAGCGTGAACGCCTGGCCGGCCACGGGCTTGACCGGGTCCGCCACCAGCGGCGCGGGCGCGGCCGGCATCACGAGCGCGCAGTCGAGGAAGGTCCCCCACGCGGGGGCCGCGGGCGGCTCACCGGGCAGCGGCGCGGGCGGGGTGGGCGTGCTCGCGCGGACCCACGGGCGGTGCACGGCGTCCGGCACCGCCACCAGCGTGACGTCCTGGCGGCCCAGCAGCGAGTGGATGCCCTTGAGCGCCCGGGGCTGGCTGCTCTGGTAGCGCAGGAAGTCCGCCTGCGCGAGCAGCGCCTCCGTGCCCGTCTCACGCACGTCCGCGTCCAGGAACAGGTCCGCGCTGAACGTCGCCAGCCCGTCGCGCTCCAGCGCGTCTCCCGGAGGCGGCGTGCAGCCGAGCCACCCCTCCGGCACGTCCGTGAGCCCGAGCGGGAACGAGAACGCCTCGGCGTCATTCGCTGGCGTCGGCCCCGCGAGCGGGAAGCGCGACACGGGCACGCCCTGGCGCCAGTCCTCCGGCAGCCGCACCTCCGGGGCACGTCCGGGCAGCGCGTCCGCGTCCTCGTCCCGCGCGCGCTCCACGTCCGTGGGCAGCGCCGCCCAGTGCCGGGGATGCGCGGGGCACAGGCCCAGCCGGTCCAGCCGCGCGGGCTGCTCCGAGCCCCGCCGCGTCCACAGGCTCAGCGTCAGCCGCTCGCAGACGACGGACAGCGAGGTGGGGTTCTCCGGCGCGGCCACCAGCACCCGCGACGCCAGGCCCGACACCCGCACGGTGCCCGTGCCGGGGCTTGCGCCATGGCCTGGCTCCAGCGACTCCACCACCAGCCAACGCTCTCCCGGAGCAGCACTGTCCACGCGCAGCACCGTGCCGGGCGCGGGCGCGGACTCCGGCGGCGTGTCCAGCGTGAGCGTCAGCGTGCGGCGGCCGGCGAGCGGGCCCGGATCCTCCACGTCCGTCACGTTCAGGGACACGGGCGGTCCCTCGCCGCGCGTCCACTTCGCGGTGAAGGGGGCCGTGCCCAGGCCCACGCCCGTCTGCAACCAGCGCGCGCGGGACGTGCGCACGCGCACCTTCACCCGCCGGGGCGCCGACCCGGACGCGGGCAGGGCCTGCATCGCATCCAGCGCCTCCGCGGTGTCCACCGGGACGAGCAGCGCCATCGCCCCGTCTCCGAGCGTGAGCCGCAAGAGGTCCCCCGGCGCCACGCCTCCGGGCATCGTCACCTCCAGCTGCACCACGGTGCCCAGCGCGCTCCACGGGCCCAATTCCAGCAGCTCGCGGGTGACGGTGGCGGACACCTGCACGCCGTCGGTGCTGCTGCCCTCCGAGCGCGCCCGCGCCACGCCCGGCGTCACCGCGCCAGACTCCAGACAGCGCAGCACCCCCGGGACGGGGAAGGTGTTGGCGCGCGCCTGGGGCCCCGCCACGCGCACCACCCAGCAGCGCCGGCCGCCGTTGCGGAAGAAGGCCCGCACGGCGGAGGCCAGGTGCGCCCTCACCGGCTCCCCGCGCTCGGCGTCCCAGGCCAGCAGGGGCGCCTCGCCAAACACCGCCTCGAAGTCCGCCGGGTCCTCCACCGCCACGGGCACGTGCAGCGGCCCGGAGTCGGCGAAGCCCACGAACGCCGCCACGTCCATGCGCGGCAACACGTCCTCGACGGGCGGTGCCTGCACCTCGAAGCGGATGCCGGGGAGGCGTCTGGCGGCCGGGCGGCTCACGTCACTCCATCTCCAACCGCTCGTACGCGATGGTGAGCTCTTCCATCGCCACGTCCGTGCCCTTCGCGTTGAAGGGGCCGCTCACGTGCTTGATGATGCGCGCACGCAACAGCTTCCACGTCTGCACCACCGCCGTGTGGTCTTCGTTCTGCAACTGGATGGTGACGGTGCGCAGCGCGTTGGGGTCGCCGTTGCGCAGTTGATCCAACCACCGGTAGAGCGTGAGCGAACCAATCACGCCCCGCTTCATGGTCACGTCCGTCGCCTTGTTCAGGCCGGTGATCTTCCGGACGCTGTTCTCCTTCTCGTTGCCGTTGCGGTACTCCGCGACGGTGACCTCCATGCCCACGTTGGAGATCTCCTGGAAGCCGGCGTCGGCTCCGTCCGTGGAACCCGTGCCCAGGTCCACCAGGAAGTTGAACTGCACATAGGGTCGCTCTCTCAGGACAGCCATTGCCTAAACCTCCCGGGGGGTTACTTCCGGTCTCCGGTCCACTGGCCGATGCGGAAGATGACGAACTCGGCCGGGCGCAGCGGCGCCACGCCGATGAGGCAGACCAGCCGCCCGTTATCCAGGTCGTTCTGGGTCATGGTGCTGCGGTCGCACTTCACGAAGTACGCCTTCTCCGGCTTGTCACCGAGCAGCGCGCCCATCTGCCACTCGTTGAGGAGGAAGTCCTCGATGGTGCGCCGCACGCTCGCCCAGAGCTGGTCGCCATTGGGCTCGAACACCGCCCACTGGGTGCCCTTGTCGATGGAGCGCTCCAGGTAGGCGAAGTAGCGGCGCAGGTTGACGTACTTCCACTCGGGGTCGGAGCTGGTGGTGCGCGCGCCCCACAGCCGGTAGCCGCGCCCCTCGAAGTAGCGGAAGGCGTTGATGCCCTCGGGGTTGAGCACCTCCTGCTGCGACTTGCTCAGGTTGGACTCGAAGCCCAGCGCCAGGTTCACCACCTCGTTGGCGGGGGCCTTGTACACGGCGCGGTTGATGTCATTGCGCGCGTAGATGCCCGCCACGAAGCCGCTGGGCGGCAGGAAGATGGGCTGCCGCGTCACCGGGTCCAACACCTTCACCCACGGGTAGTAGAGCGCCGCGTAGCTGGAGTCGATCTTCGCCCGCTGCGCGCGCACCTGCCCCAGCGTCTGCCCGTTGCCGCTGTCCAGCACCGCGATGCGGTAGTGCATCCGCTGGCAGTGGCTGATGAGCAGGTTGATGATGCTGTTGGCGTCCAGCGAGTAGCCGCCCTCGTAGTTGAAGGTGGAGCCCGGCGCCGCGACGATGGAGATGTCCTCCAGGTCCTCGAACTGCACCAGCCCCGTCTTGCGCGTGGTGTTGACGACCTGCTCGCCCTGGTACTCGTCCGCCGTGGGGCGCTCGCCGTCGTTGCCACCCTGGAGCAGCACCTCCACCGTGCGCTGCAAATCAGTGGAGTCCGGGTTCTTCAGCGCGTCCGACACCGTGGGCGTCACCCCGGTGGGCGTGGCCTTGAGCAGGGCGGCCAGGAGCGCCAGCCCGTCCCCCAGGTCCGACCCCGGCGCGATGACGATGGAGATGTCCCGGTTGCGCTCCAGGTCCGTGGCGTCCACGTTGAAGCGCGCCTGCAGCGAGTCCTCCGCGCCGTCGCGCGCGTGCACCTTGTCCAGCGCCAGCCCGGCCCACACCTGGGACGACGCCGGCTCATCCGTGGGGATGACGGCCACCGTCACCGTGATGACGCGCAGCTGGTTGCCCGTGTCGACCAGGGAGGACAGCGCCGTGGCCGTGCCCGTGGCGGGTTGCAGGTCCCAGTCCTGCGTCAGCTCGTTCCAGCGCGCCTGGTAGAAGGTGCCCGGGTCGGGCGTGCCGCCGCCGGCGGTGGTGAAGTCGCGCAGCACCACCACGTCCCGGTCCTGCAGCGAGCTGACGCGCGGCTTGCCGCCCTCGAAGGACAGCACGTTCTGCCCCGCGCGCAGCGTGAAGCGCACGCGCAGGTTGCCGGACGAGCCCGGGTAGCGGCCGTAGACGAGCACCTGCTTCTTGGCGTCCGCGGCCTCGCCAGCCAGGAGCCCGCGCGCGTGGCCGTCGTCATAGGACGGGTTGGTGGCGACGAGCGCGGTGGCGGACTCGAAGCCGCCGTACTTCCGGGAGGTGCCGGCCTGCTTGCGGAACACCCGGCCCACGTAGAGGCGCTTGCCGCCCTCCTCGAAGAAGGCGCGCACCGCGTGCCAGGTGTAGTTGTGCAGCGTGCCCGCCGCCTTGAAGCCGAGCTGCCGGCGGCTGCCGTAGACGCGCTCGAACTCCACCATGCTGGTGACGAGGTCCGGCTGCAGGTCCACCGGCCCGTACCGCGTGGGCCCGATGAAGCCGGTGGTGGTGGTGCTCACGCCCTCGATGGACTTGGCACGGAACGAGGTCTCTTCGACGAACACACCGGGAGCGAGATATTCGGGCATCGGTCTTTTCCTAGGGGAGTGAACCCGTGGAGGTGATCCACAGCCGGGAGCGCGGCGCGTCCTGGGTCTTCAGGACGAGCTCCTGGCCGTATCGCAGCGTCGGTTCGAGCAGCTCCACGGAGCTGTCCGTGTCCGTCCAGGCCCACGAGGAGGGTTGGGTCAGGGTGTCGCAGACGTCCGGTCGCGCGGGCACGGGCGTGCGGCGCGCGTAGAAGACGCGCACCTGGAGCGCCCACGTCTGCTCCAAGAGCGGCGGCCCCGCGGGCAGCGCCGGCGTCTCCCCCAGTGGGCCCGGAGGGAAGTCCACCGGCGCGGGGTATTGGAAGAAGAGGGCCAGCCGCCCCTGCGCATCCGCCACGCCGCGCACCGGGGCGCCACCGGCCGCCGTGGCCTCCACCCGCGCCCACGCGGCGGGCACCTGCGCGTCCGCGTCCCACAGTTCCGCGCGCAGCACGGCCAGCGGGCCTCCGGACACGCGCGTGGGGGCGGAGAACAGCGGCACGGCGGGCGGACCGGGCAAAGGCGGCGCGGGCGGCAGGCCCGGGCAGGTGAGCTGGAAGAGGCCGGGGAAGGGCAGCTCCACGTGGAAGGAGCACGGCAGGAAGCGGCCTTGCGTGTCCTCCACCTCCACGGTGAAGGGCTTGCGCTCGGGGTGGGACGCCCACCACGCCGCGTCGCCCGCGTCGCCGGGGGGCACGCCCTGGCCGCCGTACTCCAGGTCGCGCAGGCCCGGCAGGTCCATGAGGACGTGCACGCCGGAGCGGTTGACGATGGACGCGCGGCGCGCGCCAGGCTGGCCTTGCGGGAACGCGCTCACCTGCAACCCGTCGCCCACCAGCGCCCCGGTGACCTCGTCGCGGAAGCGCACGCCCAGCGGCGTCACGCGCGACAGCACCTCCAGCCGGTGCACGGGCGGCCTCACTCGGTGCGCTTCCCGAGGTCGAGGACGCGCGTCTGCACCGGCGGGCCCTGGGTGTCGGAGATGGCGGACTCGATGAGCACCATCCGCGCGATGTACGTGACGGACACCTGGAGGTTGGGCTTGCCCACCTCCCAGACGTTGAGCAGGTCCTGGATGGAGAGGGTCTCCTGCACGAGCGTCACCGTCTCGTCCGGCAGGAAGGTGTCCGTCTCCGGGCGCCCGTAGTGGTTGAGGAAGCTGGCGGTGAGGGTGGGCGTGTCCTCGAGCGTGCGCATGCTCCACCCCAGCAGCCGGTGCTGCTTGGCGGCCGTCTTCGCCCACGGCGTCAGCATGAAGCAGAGGTCCACCGGCAGCGGCCTGCGGGTGCGCCGCCCTTGCGCGTCCTCGCGGCCGGTGAGGTTGCGGCGGGTGGTGCTGGGGACGACGCGGTAGAGGAAGAGGGACACGCCCTCCTCCATCGGGGCCTTGAAGTCGCCGGCCTGGTACAGCTCGAACTTCGCGTTCTCGAACTCAGGCTTCGGGCACGACTGTTCCAGCAGCGCCAGGAGCGCCTGTCCCACTGCGGAAATGGCCGCGTACGTCGCCAAAGATGGAAACCCCCGCTTGCGTCGCCCGCCGTCCACCCTGCCCAAGGGGATGAACGAACCGTCCGCGGCTTCACAGCAACACGCGGGCCAGCCCCCAGGGGTGCGAGAACCGCCGTGATTCCGGGTGCTTGGGGACACCGCCGCGGGGACGGGGAGGCGTGGGG
>NZ_RAWA01000117.1 GCF_003611675.1 Corallococcus sp. CA053C | reverse complement strand
CTGCAAGGCCCCCGTATGCTCACCCGCCCCATCCCCAAGTCGGGCGAGGCCCTGCCCGTCATCGGCCTCGGCACCTGGCAGACCTTCGACGTCGGCGGCGCCCCGGGCGAACGCGCGCCCCTCGCCCAGGTCCTCCAGAAGTTCTTCGCCGCGGGCGGCCGCCTCATCGACTCGTCGCCCATGTACGGCCGCTCCGAAGCCGTCGTCGGAGACCTGCTGAAGCAGACCGGCCAGGAGCAGACCCCCTTCCTCGCCACCAAGGTCTGGACGCGCGGCAAGGCCGAGGGCTCAGCGCAAATCCAGGCCTCCCTCCAGCGCATGGGCCACGGCCGCATGGACCTGATGCAGGTGCACAACCTGCTCGACGTGGACACGCACCTGCACGTGCTGCGCGAGCTCAAGGCCGCGAAGAAGCTCCGCTACCTCGGCGTGACCCACTACGCGCGCAGCGCCTTCGACGACCTGGAGCGCCACATCAAGACGAGCGCCCTGGACTTCGTGCAGCTGCCCTACTCGCTCGCGATGCGCGACGCGGAGGCGCGCCTGCTCCCCGCCGCGAAGGAGCACGGCGTCGCCGTCCTCGTCATGGAGCCCTTCGACAAGGGCAACCTGTTCCGCAAGATGAAGGGCCGCGCCCTGCCCGCCTGGGCCGCTGACTTCGACTGCACCAGCTGGGCGCAGTTCTTCCTCAAGTTCATCCTGGGCCACCCCGCCGTGAACTGCCCGCTGCCCGCCACGTCCGACCCGGCCCACCTGGAGGACAACGTGAAGGCCGGCCTGGGGCGGCTGCCCGACGAGAAGCTGCGCGCGAAGATGGTGAAGCTGCTCGAAGGCTGAGGCCTGAAGGTCGGCCTACAGGTCCGTCGAAGGCGTGTAGTGCAGCTCCCCGCCCGGCTCCAGCACCAGCCCGGTGCCGGGCTCGCCCGCCTCGTCGTCGCGCCCCACCTCCAGCACCTGCTGCTCCGCGTCCCACTGGCCCAGGTAGTACTCACCGCCCGCCGCCATGCAGGCGCGCCCCTCCGACACCAGCGTCTCCACGACCTCCTTCCGGTCGCTCGTGAGCCGCAGCAGCGTCCACGTCTTGCCGTCCTCGCGGAAGCCCTTCACCAGGTCCGCCAGCTCCTCGTCGCGCGGCGTGCCGCCCGCCGTCTCCTCGCGCTTCCACTGGCGCGGCTCCTTCGCCGGCTGCGTCTTCTGCCACGCCCGCGCCAGCTCCAGCAGCTTCTGCTGGGCCGCGTCCTGGAGCGCGTGCATCGCGTCCGGCAATTCAATCTCCTCCAACGCCAGGAGCGCCGTCTCCAGCTGCAGCGCCTTCAGGCTCCACTCATTCCACGCGGTCTTCAGCATCCGTGTCGCTCCCGGCCGTCGCGCTGCCCGTCCCAAGGAAGTCAGGAGGAACGTGGCGCCGCACGCCCCCCTATCACACGCCCGCCTGCCCTGGCGCCGACCAGCCACACCGCCAGTGTCCGCCCCATGCCCGCTGCCTACCTTGAGCCCCCAAGGGGAGGCGTGCATGACGACGACACAGAAGGACCCGCAGGACGTGGTGGCGCATCTGGGCAAGCTCATCCACGGCATCAAGGTCGCGATGATGACGACCGTGGACACCGACGGCAGCCTGCGCAGCCGCCCGATGTGGACCTACGACAAGGACTTCGACGGCGAGCTGTGGTTCTTCACCAACGACCACACCCACAAGGTGGACGAGGTGGAGAAGGACCACCACGTCAGCCTCGCGTACGCCGAACCCAGCAAGGACCGCTACGTGTCCGTCAGCGGGCGCTGCCATCTGATCCGCGACAAGGCCAAGGCCCAGGAGCTCTGGAACCCCTCCCTCAAGGCCTGGTTCCCCCAGGGACTGGAGGATCCGAACCTCGCCCTCCTGCGCGTCACCGTGGAGAAGGCCGAATACTGGGACACCCCCAACAGCCGCATGGTCCAGCTCGTCGGCTTCGTGAAGGCCGTCCTCACCGGCGAGAAGTACCACCCGGGGGACAACCAGAAGCTGGACCGCGGCGCCCCCGCACGCCACAACTGACGCCGGCCGGTCCTTCCCGGAGCCCCGGAACCTGACATCCCTGTCAGGGTCGGGGGAATGGGAGGAGCCCCCAGATTTGTAGGACCCACACCCACCCGGCACTCCCTTCCAGGGGAAATGTGCCGAGGTGGGTGACATATTTGCCGTGAGTTGCTGTTTCTCTGACAGCCCCGTTCGCCGTGGCTTGTAGCAGGGGCCCGGCCTGGGTCATGCACCCGCCCGCCTCCGTGCTACGAGCCCCTTTTGGCCGTCACATCACGTTGAAGTGACGAACGGTTTAGAGTATCAACCATCCGCTTTCGAGATTTTCCACCTTCCGTCCGGCAACCTGCCGGCGCCGGATGGAGTGACCTCGGAGACGCTCATTGGGGCGGAGCGATTTCCCGCCTCCGAAGGAATCAGGACGATGGAGAACAAGAAGATGGTCGCGAAGCCGGAGGGCAAGCTGGCGGTGCTCATCCCGGGCCTGGGCGCGGTGTCCACCACCCTGATGGCGGGTGTGGAGCTGGCGCGGCAGGGCAAGGGCGCCCCCATTGGCTCGCTGACGCAGATGGGCACGGCCCGTCTGGGCAAGCGGACCGACGGCCGGACCGTGAAGCTCAACGAGCTGGTCCCGCTGGCCACGTTGAACGACGTCGTCTTTGGCGCCTGGGACATCATCAGCGAGGACGCCTACCAGGTGGCCCAGCGCTCCGGGGTGCTGAACGACAAGCACATGGAGCAGGTGAAGACCTTCCTCCAGGGCATCAAGCCCAAGAAGGGCGTGCACGACGGCGAGTTCGTGCGCCGCATCGAGGCCAACCACGCCAAGGCCACGAAGACGCACCGCGAGAGCATCGAGGCCATCCGCCAGGACATCCGCGACTTCAAGAAGGAGCTCAACGCCAAGCGCGCCGTGATGGTGGTGTGCAGCAGCGTGGAGACCTTCCGCCCCCTGCCGGAGGCGTTCCAGTCGCTGGCCAACTTCGAGAAGGCCCTGGACGCGAACAGCACCGACGTGAACCCCACGGCGCTGTACACCTACGCGGCCCTCAAGGAGGGCGTGCCGTTCGCCAACGCCACCCCCAACGCGAGCGTGGACACGCCCGCGCTGCAGGAGCTGGCGCGGCAGGAGGGCATGCCGGTCGCCGGCCGTGACCTCAAGAGCGGCCAGACGATGATGAAGACCGTCATCGCGCCGGCGCTCAAGGCGCGCATGCTGGGCCTGGAGGGGTGGTTCTCCACCAACATCCTGGGCAACCGCGACGGCGAGGTGCTGGATGATCCCCAGGCCTTCAAGGCCAAGGAAGTGACGAAGTCGAGCGTGCTCGACACCATCCTGCAGCCGGACCTGTACCCGGAGCTGTACAACAAGTACTCGCACAAGGTGTCGATCCACTACTACCCGCCCCGCGGCGACGCGAAGGAGGGTTGGGACAACATCGACATCACCGGGTGGCTGGGCTACCCGATGCAGATCAAGATCAACTTCCTCTGCCGCGACTCCATCCTGGCCGCGCCGCTGGTGCTGGACATCGCGCTGTTCCTGGATCTGGCGCGCCGGCTGGAGTGGCGGGGCATCCAGGAGTGGATGTCCTTCTACTTCAAGAGCCCCATGGCCCACCCGGGTCTCCCGGTGGAGCACGACCTGTTCATCCAGCTGACCAAGCTGAAGAACACGTTGCGCGTCGTCGCGGGCGAAGAGCCCATCACCCACCTCGGCCTTGATTACTACGGGGATGACCTCCCGCTCGCCCGCTAAGAACCCCAACGCGTTCAAGTGGCTCGTCACCGTCCTGGCGGCGGGCCACTTCGCGCTGGTGTTCATCACCGGTCGGATCCGGTGGGAACACGTCGCGGCGGACCTGCTGCTGGTGGTGCTGGCCTGGGCCGGCGCCGGCCCGCGGCGGTTCCTCCGGGGCGCGTTCCCGCTGTGGCTGACCGGGATGATCCTCGACAGCCAGTCGCTGTGGTTGGGGGTGCGTGGCGCCATCCACACCGGCGACCTGTGGAACCTGGAGAGGACGCTGTTCCCCGCTCCGGGCGGCATGATCTGGCCCGAGTGGTGGTGGCACAACCCCAACACCCCGTTGGACCTCCTGTGCGGCTTCGCCTACGCGGCGTACCTCTACGAGGTCTTCATCGTGGCGCTCTGGTTCTTCTTCAAGAAGGACCGCCGCTTCGAATCGCTCTGCTGGGCGTTCTTCGTGGTGAACGCCATTGGCGTCGTCATCTACGTGCTCTACCCCGCGGCACCGCCCTGGTACGTGCTCAAGTACGGACCTGGCCCCGCGAACCTGGCGGCGCTGCCCAGCCCCGCGGGCACCGCGCGCTTCGATGCCTTCTTCGGCATCCACTACTTCGCCAACTTCTACTCGCGAAACCCCAACGTCTTCGGCGCCATGCCGTCGCTGCACGCGGCCTACCCGCTGATGATGGTGCTGGTCCTCTGGCACCGGGGCGTCGCGTGGCGGGTGGGCACCATCATCTTCGCGTTGCTCGTCGCCTTCTCCGCCATCTACCTCACGCACCACTACATCCTCGACGTGCTCGCGGGGTCCGTCGCGGCCATCGTGGCGTTCGTCGTCGTGAGGGCCGTATTCGCTCGTTGGAGCAGCGAGGCGTCGCAAGCGGCGCCCATGCCCCTGCCGTCTGGAGGAAACACCCGTGCATGACAACGTCCTGGCCTGGCTGAGTGGAGACCTGTCCCCCTCGGCGCGCATCTGGACCGCGCTGGCGCCCGCGCTCCTCGCGATCGCGTACTTCCTCGGCGGGCTGGTGCTCTTCTGTATCCGGTGCGCCATCAAGGGCATCCCCAGGGACGCGGAGACGCTGACGCGCGGCAAGTCCGTGCTGGTGGGCTTCTTCCTGCGCCACTACTTCTTCTGGGTCATCCAGCCGCTGTGGCGGGTGCTCCTGCGCTCGGGGCTGCCGGCCAACGCGCTGTCCATGCTGTCGGGCCTGTTGGGCGTGTCCTCCGGCGTGGCGGTGGCGGCGGGCCGCTTCACGGTGGGCGGCTGGCTGTTCCTGCTGGCGGGCGTGCTGGACGTGATGGACGGCCGGGTGGCGCGCACCCGCAAGGAGGCCAACCCCGCGGGCGCGGCGCTGGACTCCGTGCTGGACCGCTATGTGGACTCCGCGATGCTGATGGGCCTGGCCTGGTACTACCGGGACACCTGGGTGCTCTTGCCCGCGCTGGGCGCGCTGCTGGGTTCGTCGCTGGTGCCGTACGTGCGCGCCAAGGGAGAAGGCCTGGGCGTGAGCGTGCGCGACGGTGCGATGCAGCGACTGGAGCGGGTGCTGTTCCTGGGCGTGGGCACGGCGCTGTCGCCCATCCTGGAGGCGCTGTTCTGGCCGGAGCAGAAGCACCCCATGCACTGGCTGGCGGTGGTGGGGCTGGTGTTCGTCGCCATCATGAGCAACGTCACGGCGGTGTCGCGCTTCCGCACGCTGGTGCGGGCGCTGACGCCCAAGAAGCCCGTGCAGCCGCGCTCGGGCGTGGCCCTGTTCGGCTTCAACGCGGCGGCGGGCGCCATCGCCACGACGGTGGACTTCGTCGCGGTGCTGGGCATGGTGGAGTGGGCCGGGCTGTCGCCGGTGCTGGCCACGGTGGCGGGCTGCGTGCTGGGCGGCGTGGTGAACTACTCCATCAACCGGGTCATCACCTTCCGCAGCCACGGCGCGGTGGCGCCGCAGCTGGCGCGCTACGTGTTGGTGAGCGGGACGAGCGCGCTGCTCAACGCGGGCGGCGTGGCGCTGCTCACGCTCCACCCGCAGCTGGCCTACACGCTGGGCTGGTGGCTGGTGCGCGGCGTCGTGTACTTCGCGTGGAACCTTCCCCTGCAGCGCGACTACGTCTTCAACGATGCCTCGTCGGACGCGCTGCTGGAGCAGCGCCCCCATGCGGCGTGAGACGCGCCGCCGTGTCTCCGGGGTGATGCTGGCCCTGGCCCTGGCCCTGCCGGGGCTGGCGGGCGCGGGGGTGCTGGAGCCGACGTTCAGCACCAACGACCGGTACGGGGAGAGCTTCACCTTCATCGCGGACACGGACGACGGCGGCTTCGTGCTGACGCAGCTGTCGGTGACGAACATCGGCCCGGGCTCGCGCACGGGCATCTGCCGGGCGACGGTGCTGCGGCCCGGCAAGCCGCTGTGGTCGCCGCAGGCGCGCGTGGGCGGCAAGGAGTGGAGCTACGACGCGGCCAGCGACACGCTGAAGGTGGGCGCGTGCAGCGCGAAGACGACCGACAAGAGCGTGCGGGTGGAGGTGGCGCTCGACGGCGGCAGGGTGGTGCTGGACTACGCGCAGAAGCCCGCGCCGTGGTCGCCCGACGGTTCGGTGGTGGAGCTGGGCAACGACCGCTACCGCCATGAGGTGCTGCTGGGCGCGAGCCCCGTGAAGGTGACGCTCCAGGTGCCCAAGGCCTCCGAGGAGACGCTGGTGGGCGGCGGCTACTCGGACCACAGCCGGTCCACCATCGCTCCGGCGAAGCTGGCGAAGCGCTGGGTGCGCTTCCGCGCGCTGCGCGGGGGCCAGCACGTGGTGCTGCTGGCGCGCGAGGGGCTGGAGGGGGACTACGGCCCGGTGTACCTCTGGGAGGACGGCAAGGCGCCGCGCCTCCTGGAGTCGTTCACGCTGGGCCGCGAGGGCACCAAGGAGCGAAGCGCGTGGAAGGCGGAGTTCACCGGCGACGACGGCCGCCAGGTGCTGGCCCTGCGCACGACGTCGCTCTTGCAGCGCAGCGCGCCGGTGGAGTCGCTGGGCATGCTGGGCGGATTGGTGAAGCCGATGGTGGGCTCGCCGGTGACGTACCTGCACCGCGCGGTGCTGGAGCGCGCCGGCAAGGCGCCGGTCGAAGGCTTGATGGAAGTCACGCTGGAAGGCGAGTAGCAGGAGGCGGAGGGCCCGTGAGCGAGTCGCTGCTTCGGTCGGTACATCACGTCCCCGGCGTCCGGGGGTTCGTACGCAAGCAGGTGCTGCGCGTCGTGGCGCGCGGGGTGGAGTGGACCACCAAGCTGCCCGGCCAGCGCGCCCTCAACGTGTCCCAGGTGAATGAGTGGCTGCACGTGGGCGGCGGCGTGCCGCGCTCGCGCTACGGCGAGCTGAAGGCCCGGGGCATCACCGCCGTCATCGACCTGCGCGCGGAGCGCTGCGATGACCGCGAGGCGCTGGCCGCGCTGGGCATCGAACTGATGCACCTGCCGGTGACGGACCGCTTCCCGCCGTCGGTGGAGCAGCTGTCCCAGGGCGTGCGGTGGGCCCTGCCCCGGCTGGACGCGGGCGGCGTGCTGTACGCGCACTGCGAGCACGGCGTGGGCCGGGGCCCGCTGATGGGGCTGGCGGTGATGGTGGCGCGCGGCTGGGACGCGCCGGACGCGTACCGGGCGGTGCGCCACGCGCGCTGGCAGGCGACGCTGAACGACCGTCAGCTTCGCGGGCTCGCGGACTTCGTGGCCGCGTGGACGGGCGTGCCGGAGCAGGCCGCGTAGCAGCGGGCGCGGCTTCCACGCACCTCAGGGCTTCACGTCCGAGCGCTCTCCGGGATGGGGGGCCTGACCTGGCGCGTCCCTGCTGGCGTTCCTGAGGCGTCGTCCGGCGCTGCGCATCAGGACGTCCACCCACCGGTTGCTGATGCCGAAGTTGCGGTCCGGCGTCGCGAAGTGGTGCGCCATGTGGTGCGCGCGCAGCTCCCGGCCCCAGGCCGTGCGCGGCCTGCGGTGGTGCGTGGACCAGTGCATGAAGTCGTAGAACAGATAGCCCCAGACGATGCCGACGAAGTACGGAAGCGTCTGCGCCGGACGGCCCACCAGCCACAGCAGCCCGCCGATGATGAGGGCCATCGGGAGGCTCGCGATCAGCGGCATCACCAGGCGCTGGGCGTCGTCCGGGTACTTGTGGTGGTAGCCGTGCGCAATCTCATGCACCCGCCGGGTGAACGGGCCCTTGCCCTCCCAGTGGAAGAAGTACCGGTGGATGCAGTACTCCATGATGAACCACGTCAGCAGGCCGAGCGGCACGAACAGCGCGCTCATCCCCACCGTCGTCCTTCCCGCGGACAGGCCCCACCCGAGCAGCCCCAGCGTGAGCGGGCCATAGAAGAGGGGGGGCCCCGCGGGATGCAGCTTCGAGCTGGCCTCGAGGAAGGCGTTCTCGAACATGCGGCCGGACTCATGACGGAAGAAGGAGCGACTCATACGCGAATGAGTCTTGGGCGGGGGACCGCCGAGTGCCCCTGGCCGGGCGTCTCGCTGAAGTGTCGCCTGCAATGAAAAAGGCCCCGGCGCGCTGTGCCGGGGCCCTTCTCTTCACCGCGTCCGTCCCGCGCTTCAGCTCTCCGGCGCGGGGTGCTGGGCTTCGTCGCCGCCGGGCGTGCTCGTGGTGGCGCCGTGCTTGTTGCGCCAGCGGTCCACCAGCAGGAGCAGCGCCGGGAAGCCCACCAGCACGACGACCATGTTCACCGCGAAACCCAGGTTGGCCAGGTCACCAATGGAGTTGAGGCCCGGGTGCTTGGCGAACACCAGCGCGAGGAAGCCGATGGCGCTCGTGAGCAGGCCGCCGGTGATGGCCCGGCCCGTCTCCGCGTACACGGTGGCGAAGTCCGCGCCCGGCTCTCCCAGGCGTTCAATGAGGTGCACGCCCGCGTCCACCGTGGTGCCGATGAGCACCGGGATGACGACGATGTTGAGGTAGTTGAACTGCAGGCCCAGGATGGACATCAGGCCCACCAGCGCCGCGATGGACAAGAGCGTGGGCAGCATGCAGATGACCGCGTTGCGCAGGCTGCCCAGCGTCATCCACATCGCCACGAACACGCTGAGCACCGCGGCCACCAGGATGCGCGGCCCCTCGGAGGCCACCATGTCCAGGATGTCCGCCAGGATGAGCGCTTCGCCCGCCGCGGACACCTGGCTGCCGTCCGACAGCTGGAGGTTGCGCACCTCCTTGGTGAAGCGCCGCGTGCCGATGCCGTCCGACAGGCTCACGTTCGCGTAGACGAGCACCACGCCGCCCTTCTGGCCGTGCGCGGGCTCGAACTGGCGGCGCAGGCTCACCGGAAGATCCTCGCGGGTGAAGGGCTGCGCATCCGTCATCTTCACCGCGCGCACCAGGTTGGCGCGCGTCTCCTTGGCCACCTTCTCCGGGTCGATGCGCGAGAGCTTCTTGTGGATGGACTGGAGCAGCGCATGCTTCTCCGCCTGCTGCTGGGGCACCAGGTCCTCCAGCGCGCCCACGAAGTCGATGGTGGAGTCCTTGCCGTACTGCTGCTTGCGCGCCTGGAGCTGGTTCACCACCTCGCGCTCCATCTTCTCCGAGTCCGTCAGCACCACCACCGGCGTCGCCGAGTACCCGAGGATGTGGTCGATGCGCCGGTCCAACCGCACGCTCGGCAGCGTCACGTCATCCAGCTTGGTGGAGTCGTAGTTGAACGTCACCCGGTACGCCTGGCTCATGAGCCCCACCAGCACCACGCCCAGGACGATGGCCACCGCGCGGTAGCGGCGGGGCAGGAAGCGCGCGAGCATCGCCATGGGACCCGACTGCGCCTGGTGCTGGCGCGGCGTCCAGCCCCAGCGCGACACCAGCCCCAGCATCGCCGGGAGGATGAGCAGGTAGGACGCCACGCTCACCAGCATGCCCACCGCCGCGATGACGCCGAACTCGTGGAACGCTCGGAACTCCGACAGCGACAGGCTCAGGAACGTGAGCGCCGCCACCAGCGCGGAGATGAGCGCGGAGAAGCCCGTGTGCATGAAGGTCTCACGCACCGCGTCCACGGAGGACATGCCCTCCGAGCGCAGCGTGCCCCAGCGTCCCAACAGGTGGATGCCGTGCTCCACGCCCAGGCCGCCCAGCACCGCGGCGAGGAAGCCCGTCAGCAGATTGACCTGCCCGTACGCCACGCCCACGAAGCCATAGGTCCACATCAGGCCCGCCACCACCGGCACCATGGTGAGCCCCACCGACAGCGCGCTGCGGAAGTGGAAGGCCAGGTACGCCAGCAGCAGCACGAGGGCCAGCGTCGACGCGCGCGCCAGGTCGCCGGTGATGACGCCCTGCTGGTCGATCTTCTTCTTGAACGTGCCGGTGATCTCCGTGTGGAAGCCGGGCCCGTACTTGGACAGGTCCTGCTTGGACAGGAAGTCCTGCACCTGGGCAATCACCTGCTTGGAGTAGCCCAGGTCCGCGGAGCTGCCCTTCGCCTTGAGCAGCATCACCACCATGCGCTCCTGCGGATCCAGGTAGTACAGCTCGCCGCCCTGACCCGACAGCCGCTGGTTGGCGCCGCCGGTGTACTTCTGCTCGATGTCGGTGAAGTCCAGCGACGGGGGCGGCGACTCCTCCAGCCGCACGAAGAGGGGGTTGGCCTGCTCCTTCTCCCACGCGAAGCGCGCGTCGATGCGCTCCTGGATGACCTTCAGGTCCGGCAGGTCCACGTAGTAGAGCCCGTGCTGTTCGAAGAACTGGCTGGGCCGCTGGTAGTTGACGAAGCGGACCTCCGCCAGGTTCGCCAGCTTGGGCGCCATGTCATCCACGAACTGCTTGAGCTGCTCCGGCTCCGCGCCGATGCCAGCCACCACCACGTTGCCCATGCCGCCAAAGCGCGTGCGCAGCTTCTCCAGGTCCTGCACGGACTGGAACGTCCTGGGCAGCAGGTTCACCAGGTCCGCGTTGAGGGTCAGGTTGCGGGCGCAGAAGGTGCCCAGGCCCGTCAGCAACAGCGTCACGAACAGCGCCACCCAGGGTCGCTGGTGGCTGCGGGCCGCCAGGGAGCCCATCGCCGCCTCGAACCGTTCGGACCACCGCATCTCGCTCATGGATGTGACTTCCTGCTGAAGGCCTGCCGTGACGGCGAGGCATCTTGAGCCCGGCCAAACCGGGCCGCCCACGCGTATATGCCTGGGGCCATCGTGCGTCCAGGCGTCGTCCCGGGGCCTCCGTCGGCCGCATGGTGGGACCGGGGAGCAGGCAGCAATGAAACAAACGAGGAGGTATGCCGTCCGGGCGGGCGCTCCGCCAGTGGATCAGCATCACGCGGGTGCGCACAGGCGCCGCACCCGCCGTGCCTCTCCTGGTCCAGGGCAGCCGGGCAGGCCCCGGGGGCACACCCCCCTGCAGGAGGTCCGCCGGGTGGCCAGCTTTGGCTCGAATGAAGGCCCCGGACCCCTCTTCGCCAGCGGAGCGCCCCTGGATGCACCGCGTGGAGGGCACGCTGGGTGCGCTCGCCGCGCACAACCACCGCCGCCCCGTCCTCGCCCTGCTCTGCGCGCTCGTGCTGTCTGGCCTGGGCCTGCTGTCCGCCCGCCACCTCTCCCTCAACGCGAACCTGGTGGACCTGCTGCCGAAGTCCTTCGAGAGCGTGCAGGCCATCCACACCCTGGAGGAGCGCTTCGGCGCCCAGGGGTGGGTGGTGGTGGTGGGCGAGGACGGAGACCCGGCGCAGCTCCAGCGCTTCGCGGACGACCTGGCCCCCCAGCTGGAGGCGCTGCCGGGCATCCGCTACGTGGAAATCACCCGCCCCAGCAGCTTCTTCCGAAGCCATGCGCTCTACTTTTTGTCGCCAGAAGATTTGAAGGAGGTGGAGCGCCGCATCGACGCACGCCTGAGGTGGGAGCGGCAACGCGCCAACCCGCTCTTCGTGTCGCTGGACGACGCGCCGGCCCCGTCGCTGGACTTCTCCGACCTGGAGAAGAAGTACGGCGGCGGCGCGGTGACGCGCCTGTCCAGCAACCCCAGCGACTACTACCTGGACCCCGCCGAGCGCCGCGTGGTGGTGCTGGCCAAGCCCGACACGTCGTCCGCGGACCTCACCTTCTCACGGAAGATCGTCAGCGAGGTGCAGGGCGTGCTGAAGCAGCAGGACCTGTCGAAGTACGGGACGGGCTTCCACCTCTCCATCACCGGCTCGTTCCAGAAGAAGATTGATCAGCAGGCGCAGATCACCCGCGACGTGGCGGTGTCCTCGGCGGTGGCCTCGGTGCTGGTGCTGCTCTACCTGCTGCTGCACTTCCGCAGCGCGCTCGCGGTGGGGATGGTGCTGGCGCCGGTGGGCGCGGGCCTTGCGTGGACGTACGGCCTCGTGGGCGTGGTGTACGGGCAGGTCAATCTGTTGACGGCCTTCCTGGGCGCCATCCTGGGCGGCCTGGGCGTGGAGCACGGCATCCACCTGATGGGCCGCTACCTCAACCTGCGCGGAGAGGGGATGGCCTCCGAGCAGGCCACGCGCGAGTCGTTCACGCACACGGGCGGGTCAGCGCTGGTGTCCGCGCTGGTGGCGGCGCTCACCTTCTTCGTGCTGAGCACCTCCCGCTTCCGGGCGTTCCGCGAGTTCGGCGTCATCGCGGGCGTGGGCATGCTGGTGCTCATCCTCGCGTACGTGCTGGTGCTGCCGGCGGTGCTGGGGCTGGTGTCGCGCCACGGCTGGAAGCCGCGCGCGTCCTCCACGGAGACGACGGAGGCGCCGCTGGGAGGGCTCATCACCCGTCGGCGCGGGCTGCTCACCGCCGTGTCCGCGCTCATCGTGGCGGGCCTGCTCACGCAGCTGCCGCGCCTGCGGTTCGACTACGACATCTCCTCGCTGCAGGACCAGCGCCTGGGTTCGTTCGTCCTGGACCGCACCGTCAACAGGCTCATCGGCTATTCGCAGGTCCCGCTGGTGGTGCTCACCGACTCCCGCGAGGAGGAGGCGGTGGTCGTCCGGGAGCTCCAGGCGCGCAAGCAGCAGCGGGGCGCGGACTCCACCGTGGACTTCGCCGCGTCGCTCGCGAGCCTCGTACCAGAGGAACAGGCGCGAAAGCAGGTCATCCTCCAGGACATCGGGAAGCTCCTGGAGAAGGTGCCCGAAGGACAGCTCAGCGGGCCGCAGAAGGAACAGCTCGCGGAGCTGCGCCAGCAGGTGCGGGCCGCGCCGTACACCACGGCGGACCTGCCTGCCAGCGTGCGCCAGCAGTTCGAGGGACACGGCGGCCCGGGGACCGGCTTCGTGCTGGTGTATCCGTCCGCGGACCAGTCCGACGGGCAGGCCATGCGTCAGCTCGCGAGGGAGGTGCGCGGGGTGACGCTGCCGGATGGCCGGCCCGCGGTGGTGGCCGGCGAGGCGATGGTGCTCGCGGACATCGTGGACATGGTGTCGCACGAGGCGCCGCTCATCCTGCTGGGCGCGACGCTCGCGGTGCTGCTCGCGATGTGGATCACCCTGGGCAGCCTGCGCACCGCGCTCTTGTGCCTGATGCCCACGGTGGTGTCGCTGTTCGCGCTGCTGGGGCTGATGCCGCTGATGCACGCGAAGTTCAACTACCTCAACATCCTGGTCATCCCGGTGCTCATCGGGACGACGGTGGACGCGGGCGTGCACCTCGTCACGCGGCTGGCGTCGCCGGGGAGCGACTTCAAGAGGGTGTACTCGGAGACGGGCAAGGCCATCTGCGGCGGCCTGCTCACGAGCGCGGTGGGCTTTGGCGCGCTGTTCCTCGCGGACCACCCGGGCCTCAACTCGATTGGCGCGCTGGCGAACCTGGGCTTCGGCATGAACCTGCTCATCATGCTGGTGACCTTCCCCGCCCTGCTCCTGGTGCTCTCCGAGCGCAAGCGGCGCCGCCGTGCGGTTCCGTCGCGCGTCCGGGGTGAGCACCTCGTGAAGGACGGCCAGGGACCTCACCGGCCCACGCCGTCCCACTGAAGGCCGAGGCGTCGCCTGCCCGGCCACACACGGGCAAGGAGCGGGACGATGTCTCAACAATGGATCTGGATGGGCCTGGCCGCCGTCATGGTGGCGCAGGTGGACCCCAACTCCGCGGGCGCCATCAACAGCGGGCAGACGAACCCGGGCGCACCCGCGGGCACCGTGACGGGCACGCCTTCCACCGGCGCGACGGGCCTTCCCTCCGCGCAGCCCTATGCCGACATGGGGGGCGGCGCGGACGCGGGCACCGGCGGCAGCGGCACGGGCGCGGTGCTGCCCCAGCCCTACACCGCGACGCCCTCCCTCACCAACCCGGTGGCGGGCGCCCAGGGCGACGTCACGGGCTCCGGCGCGGTGCTGCTTCCGGTTCCGGGGGGCATGGGCTCCCCCATCTCGGGAAACCCGGTCAGCAGCACGGGCGCGGTGCTGCCTCCGGACACGGGGGGCATGGGCTCCCCCGGCACGGGAAACACGGTCAGCGGCTCGGGCGCGGTCATCCCCCCCGCGGTGGGGCCCTCGGTGTCGGGCGCGGCGGGCACCACGCTGTCGCCGGACACCAACACGTCCAGCAACTCCGTGACGCCCCTGGGCGGCGGCTCCGTCGTGGACGAGAGCCAGGGCGAGAGGCGCTGAAGCGCGGGCGACCCGCCGGGCGCTCGACGGCGGTGCAACGTCCGGGGGCCCAGGGGGCAGGCCCTTCAAACGACATCTTCATGAGCGCAAGGGGGCAACCCGGCCTGCCAATGCTGTCCCCCGGGCAGGCAGGCGGAGGAGCCACCCCTGCACACATCCCCCGGCCTGCTCACTTTCGGTCCAGCAGTCGGAACCTTCCAAGCAGTCGGACTCCTACCCAGGGGAATCACATGAAGCGCTTTCTGAAGACCCAGTTCACGGTGGCCGCTGTTCTCGCTGGCGCGCTCGCGCTCGGCACGGGCTGTAAGTCGGATCAGTCCGCCACGCGCGGCACCGAGCCCACGCCGGCTTCCGACACCACCGGCACCGGCATGGACTCCACGGGCACCGGGACGGACACCAGCGGCAGCGGCACCACCACGACCCCGCCGCCCAGCAGCGGCGGCTCCGGCTACGACACGGGCAGCACGACGCCCGACTCGCAGCAGATGCCTCCCTCCGACTCGAGCAGCGGCGGCTCCGGCATGCCGGAGGACTCCACCACCCCGCCGCCCAGCGATGACAGCGTGACGCCGGGCACCGGCGGCTCGGGCACCAGCGAGAGCGAGCCGGGCGTGCACGACGGCGAGATGACCGAGCCCGGCACGGGTGGCTCCGGCAGCATGTCCCCGGACAGCACCATGCCGGAGGACGGCAGCCTGCCCAATGACTCCACCCTCGACCCGAGCGCGCCCCAGGGCACCACGAACACCCCGGTGCCGGACTCGACGGGCACCCTGTCGCCCAACAGCGGCACCACGCGCTAGGTCCTCATGCTGTGAGACGTGAGGCGCCGTGAAGGCACGGCGCCCCGGTGACCACGGGCGTCCGTGACCTTCGGGGTCACGGACGCTTCGTGCGTTTCTTGAGCGGAGGGTCGCTCAGGTCACGCTGACGCCCGGGTACGAACGGGGGTGGCTCACGGGGGTGATGATCAACGGATCACTCGACTCGCCGGGCCCATCTCCAGGGCCACCGTCGGGATGGAAGGTGGGGGGCACGTGGTGTTCGCGCTCCTCGTCCTCCGTCCCCGCCTCACGCTCCGGCGCGGGAGGCAACCCTTCCAGGGGGATGTGCAACACGTCCTTCTTGCTCATGACAAACGCCTCCTTTCAGTCACTCCAACGGTGGGGTGCTTCGGGGGTTTCCGCATGCCACCAGGGAGGGGAGCCCCGGCCGGGGCCCTCGGTCATGGCCCGCGCCTGGATGCCCTCCGGGCGCTCCGCCAGGGGCCCTGGAAGCGGACGCGGCCATCCGGAAGCAGGCATCCCAGGATGACAGGGAGCAGGGGACGGCATTATCCAGAGAGGTTCCACCCTCCACCCGAACCGAAGGCACCCGACGTATGAAGCTGTTGCTGGCAGGCCGACGAGGCGCAAGCGACCCGCTGTCGTTCCCCCCGGAGGCGCCCCTGCGCTGGCTGGAGCGCGTGGAGGCCTGGGTCCAGCAGGCGGCGGGGGACCTGTTGGAGGAGGGCTCCCGCATCGAGGACGGCCCCCAGGGCGCTCCCGTGCTGCGCCTGCGCCTGCACCCGGCCGCGGGGGAGGTGTCGGTGCTCGCCGCCACCCAGGAGCGGCTCGTCGTGTCCGCGGAGACCAGCGCCGTGGGGCCCGGCTACCACCTGTACCTCTGCGACCTGCTCAAGGCCCTGGGGGAGGCCCACGGCATCATCTGGGCCCCGCCGGACGCGGACGCGGGCGTGGGGGATGCGACGGGCTACTTCCACTCCGGAGACGCTGGCCCGGTGGAGGAGCACATGCTGGGGTGGTTGCAGCACTCGGTGGGGCAGGTGCTGCGCATGCGCAGCCTGGGCAACTCCGGCTTCGCGCTGTCCATGCGCTTCGGCCACACCTTCCAGCACCCGGGCGCGCTGCTCACGCCCATGGGGCCGCGCGACGAGCGCTGGCTGCGCGCCGTCGTCGAGGATCCGCGCCAGGGCATGGACGTGTTCCCCTGGTGGACTCCGGGCGTGGACGCGCGCGTGCGCTTCCAGCGCGCCCTGTGCCGCCTGTGGACGGACGTGGTCTGGCGCCCGCCCCTCCTGGACGAGGAGCGCCAGCGCCTGCGCGACGTGGCCCGGCTGCTGGAGCAGGCGTGGCGTGAGGACCCCTCGCTGCCCTACCCGTGGCGCGAATGGCAGGAGGTGTTGGGCTACCTGGGCGTGGGCGGGACGGTCGCGGAGGAGGTCCACCGCCATGCCCTGGAGTCACCCGGTACCGGGCCCTCCATCGGCTACCGGCGGGGCTCCGTGCAGGTGGCGCTCCCCGAGGGCTGGGAGATCCGCATCCCCGGCTCCCTGGCCGAGACGCTCCTGGGCGACGGCAGCTGGGTGGCCCGGGACCACCGCCGCACCGTGCGCGTGCTGCCGCTGGAGGACTCGGCGGAGGAGCAGCTGGCGCCCACCAGCCCGGAGCGCCGCGCCCTGGAGCTGGAGCACCACGGGGCGCGCGTCAGCGGCCGCGCGTCGCTCCACGTCGGGCCCGGGGAGTGCCGGCTCACCGCCCTCTGCCGTTCGGGCAACCGCCGGGCCCTGTGCGTCGTCAGCTTCGACGACCCGGACGAACAGGACTGGGCCCTGGGCACCTGGCGCTCGCTGGATCACGCCGTGGCGGCCTGAGGGCAGGGGGGTTGTTGCAGGCCCCATGACTCGCCAGAGCGCCGTCCGGTGGACAGTCAGGAAGCCCTGACGTCTTGCCGCACCGCGAGGTCGCATCCAGATTCCGTCGGCATTTTCCCCACGGAATCGAGCGATACCCATGAGTGGCAAGCGGGAGATCTGGCCGGGCAAGCCCTGGCCGCGCGGCGCGACCTTCGACGGGTCGGGCACCAACTTCGCGGTCTACTCCCAGGTGGCCACGCGGGTGGAAGTCTGCCTGTTCGACAGGGCGGACCCGACGAAGGAGATTGAACGCTTCGACCTGCCGGTGAGCACGGAGTTCGTCTGGCACGGCTACGTGCCGGACCTGGAGCCCGGGACGCTGTACGGCCTGCGCGTGCACGGTCCCTACGAGCCGGAGAAGGGCCACCGCTGCAACCCGCACAAGCTGCTGGTGGACCCCTACGCCAAGGCGCTCCACGGCGAGGTGGACTGGAAGCAGCCGGTGTTCGGCTACCCGCTGGAGCATCCGAAGAAGGACCTGATGCGCGACGAGCGCGACAGCGCCGCGGGCATGCCCAAGGGCGTGGTGGTGAGCGACTTCTTCGACTGGGGCAATGACCGGCGCCTGGACATCCCCTGGCGCAAGACGGTCATCTACGAAGCGCACGTGCGCGGCCTCACCATGAAGCACCCGGGCGTGCCGGAGCACCAGCGCGGCACCTACGCGGGCCTGGGCTCCCCGGCCATCATCGAACACCTGCAGAAGCTGGGCGTCACGGCGGTGGAGCTCTTGCCGGTGCACGAGTTCGCGGACGACTCGTTCCTCAACGACAAGGGCCTGTCGAACTTCTGGGGCTACAGCACGCTGAACTACTTCTCCCCGGAGCAGCGCTACGCCAGCCGCAAGACGCCGGGCGGCGCGGTGGCCGAGTTCAAGTCGATGGTGAAGTCGCTGCACGCGGCGGGCATCGAGGTGATCCTCGACGTCGTGTACAACCACACGTGCGAGGGCAACCACCTGGGGCCCACGCTGTCGTTCAAGGGCATCGACAACGCGTCGTACTACTGGACGATGCCGGACCCGCGGCACTACCTGGACTTCACCGGGTGCGGCAACAGCATCAACACCTCCAACCCGCAGACGGCGCGCTTCGTGGTGGACTCGCTGCGCTACTGGGTGGAGGAGATGCATGTGGACGGGTTCCGCTTCGACCTGGCCACGGTGCTGGGGCGCGTGGGCCAGGGCGGCTACGACCCGAACGCGCCCATCTTCCAGATCATCAACCAGGACCCGGTGCTCAGCCGCGTGAAGCTCATCGCGGAGCCGTGGGACGTGGGGCTCGGCGGCTACCAGGTGGGCGGCTTCCCGTCGCCGTGGCACGAGTGGAACGGCAAGTACCGGGATGCGCTGCGCAAGTACTGGAAGGGTGACGAGAACCAGGCGTCGGAGGTGGGCTACCGGCTCACCGGCAGCGCGGACCTGTTCGCGGCGGCGCGCCGCAGGCCGCAGGCGAGCATCAACTTCGTCACAGCGCATGACGGCTTCACGCTGCACGACCTGGTGACGTACAGCTCCAAGCACAACGAGGCCAACGGCGAGCACAACCGCGACGGCGCGGACGACAACCAGGCCTGGAACTGCGGCGTGGAGGGGGAGACGGACGACAAGGCCATCATCTCCCTGCGCGAGCGCCAGAAGCGAAATCTCCTGGCGTCGCTCTTCATGTCCAACGGCGTGCCGATGATCGTCGCGGGCGACGAGATGGGGCGCACGCAGAAGGGCAACAACAACGCGTACTGCCAGGACAACGAGCTGTCGTGGGTGGACTGGAACCTGGACAAGACGAAGCAGGACATGCTCGCGTTCACGCGCAAGCTGATCCACTTCCGTCACGGGCAGCCGGTGTTGCAGCGCCGCCGCTTCTTCCAGGGCGAGCACCTGTGGGACTCCGAGCACAAGGACCTGGCGTGGTACCGCCCGGACGGGACGGAGATGGGCGCGGAGGACTGGCAGAAGCCCTTCGTGCGCTCGCTGGCGTACCTGCTGGGCGGCGACGCCATCCCCACGCCGGACGAGCGAGGCCAGCGCGTGAGCGGCGACTCGCTGCTGGTGCTGCTCAACGCGCACCACGACACGGTGTCCTTCAAGGTGCCGCCGCTGGGCGAGGGCGGCGTCTGGGTGTTGGAGCTCTACACGGCGGACGACAAGCGCGGCGACGAGGAGATGAAGCCGGGCTCGTTCGAGATGGCCGGCCGTTCGCTCGCGGTGTTCCGCAAGAGCGGGGGCAGCAGCGCGCTGTGATGGCTTGCGGCGCACCGCTCGCGTGAGCGAGGGTGCGCGGCATGGCGGATGAAGCGGACGGCGGAGGACCCGGGCACGGTGGATCCGCCGTCGCGCGGGTGTACGGGGAGATCGCCTCCGCCTACGAGGTGCTCTACCCCGCGCTGCACCGCTACGGCGACCGGGTGGAGCGCTTCCTCGCGGAAGCGGTGGCCCCGGGGATGCGGGTGCTGGACGTGGGCTGCGGGCCCGGCCTGCACACGCGGGGACTGGACGCATCCGTGGACGTGGTGGGCCTGGACCTGGCGCCGGAGATGCTGGAGCTGGCGAAGCGGGCGCGGCCCTCCGGAACGTGGCGCGTGCATGGTTATCTGGAGCCGGTGCCGGAGGACCTGGGCCGCTTCGACGTGGCGCTGGCCATTGGCTGCCTGGACTTCTGTGAGGACCTGCCGCGCGTGCTGGGGCACCTGGGCCGGGCGTTGAAGCCCGGGGGCCGGATGCTCTTCACGGTGCTGGAGCACAGGCCGGGGCTGGAGGCGCACGAGGACGCCACGCGCACGGTGGGCACGGCGGACGCGGAGGTGACGCTGCACCTGTGGTCCTTCACGGAGACGGCGCGCGCGCTGGAGGCCGCGGGGCTGCATGTTGGGAGCTACGTGCACGCGCCTGGATGGGTGCAGCTCGTGGAGGAGCGCACGATGTGGTTCGGCTGGTGGGACGTGACGCGGGGCTGAGTTTCGCTGCGGGCGCCTGTCAGGCTTTTTTCGCGTCCGCGTCTGGTGCCCCCGTCGGCAGCTTCAGGGGGTGCACGGGGCTGGCCCGGGGCATCCGGTTCCAGGCAAGGGCGCTCTGCGTCGGAGCATGGGCTGGACGTTCTTCAAGGCCATCGCGCTCGCGCATTCCCCCACCATCGAAGGCCGTACCGGTCGCGCGCCACCGCAAGGCGCGCAACGGATGCCCACGCTGGGCGCTTACCGAACTAGCTCACTGGTAGAGCACGAGACCCCAACTCTCGCTGTCGAAGGTTCGATTCCTTCGTTCGCCGGGACCCCGTCGTTTCGCTGGTGCCACCGCGAGTCCACCGCTTCCTCCACCTCCTCGACGCAGCCTGGCCGGTCGCCAGGGCCTCCGGATGCTTCCGTGTTGCTCGCGGAACGCACCGGTCGCCGTCCGTGACCGGCATCCGGTGCGAACGCGCGGGCGGCGGTAGGCGGACCGGACGGTCCGTTCGCGTGAAGCGCCCGTGAGCGGCGGGGTCCTTTTCCTTCCTTTCTTTCGCAGCACCCTCCCCTTCACGGGAGGCAACTGAGGTGACGTGTCATGGGCATCGGTCGGGTGGAAGTGGCGCAGAACGAGCGGCTGTTCGTGGTGGTGAACGGGCGGGCGGAGCAGTACCTGGGGCCGGGCCGGCACTGGGTGGTGCGTCCGTTCCAGCACGTCCGCTTCGAACGCGTCTCGGTTGATCAGCCGCTGACCCGCCTGGACGAAGCCAAACTGGCGCTGGTGCCGGAGACGGACCTCCAGGTGGTGGAGCTGGGCCCGGACGAGCGGGCCATCCTCTTCCATCACGGCCAGCCGGTGCAGTGGCTGAAGCGGGGTCAGCACCAGGTGTGGACGGCGCAGCGGCTGCCCGGTCGTACCGGTCGGCCCGAGACGCCGACGGTGCGGGTGGAGCGCGTGGACGTGTCCGGCGTGACGACGACGCCTCCGTCGGACGAGGTCCGCGCGCTCCTTCCCGCCACCGACTACACGGAGGCCATCGCCGCGGAGGGCAGCGTGGCGCTGCGGTACGTGGACGGCGTGTTGGACACGGTGCTGCCTCCGGGCCGGCACGCGGCGTGGACGGTCGCGCGCAAGGTGCAGTTCGCGGTCATCGACCTGCGCGAGAAGCTGCTCCACGTCACCGGGCAGGAGGTGATGACGAAGGACCGCGTGTCGCTGCGCCTCAACCTGTCCGCGGCGTTCCGGGTGGCGGACGCGCGCCGGCTGGCGGTGACCGCGCGCGCGCCGGACGACGTGCTGTACCTGGCGATGCAGTTGGCCTCACGGGAGGCGGTGGCCACGCGCACGTTGGACGAGCTGCTCGCGTCCCGTGAAGCAGTGGCGGCGTCGCTGTTCGAACAGGTGCGGACGGGGGCGGAGAACGTGGGCCTGGAGCTGTTGCGCTTCGGCATCAAGGACGTGGTGCTGCCGGGTGAGATGAAGGAGCTGCTCAACCGGGTCATCCAGGCGCAGAAGGAAGCGGAGGCCAACGTCATCACGCGCCGCGAGGAGACGGCGGCCACGCGGTCCATGGCGCAGACGGCGAAGGTGCTGGCGGAGAACCCGCTCCTCGTGCGGCTCAAGGAGCTGGAGGCGTACAAGGACCTCGCCGCCAAGGTGGGTCAGGTCCACCTGGTGCTGGGCGAGGGCGCGGTGCCCACGCTCCAGCTCAAGGGCGGCTGATGCACCTGTGAGAATCGAGGCCCTCGGACCGGAAGCACGGTCCGGGGGCCTTCGTGCGAAGGCGCTGAACAATCGTCCGCGCCAGACAATACCTGACAATCACCTGTCACAGCGGGCGGGCAAGGTTCTTCCCATCCACCCGATGCGGTCCAGGAGGACTGTCATGAAGCTCTACTTCCATCCCCTGTCTGGAAACTCGCGCCGCGTGCTGCTCGTGGCCGCCCACCTCGACGTGCCCCTCGAGCGCATCATGGTCGACCTGCCCAAGGGCGAGCAGCGCGGGGCTCCGCACCTGAAGCTCAACCCCAATGGGCGCGTCCCCGTGCTGGATGACGACGGCTTCCTGCTCTGGGAGTCGCGCGCCATCATGCTGTACCTGACCGAAAAGACACCGGGGCAGACCCTGCTCCCGACGGATGCGCAGGGCCGCGCCGATGTGAACCGCTGGCTCTTCTGGTGCGCGGCCCACATGGCCCCGGCGAACACCGTCCTGGTCTTCGAGAACTTCGTGAAGGCGCAGTCGGGCCGCGGGCCGGCGGACCCCGTCGAGGTCGCGAGGGGAGAGGCGCTCGTCGCGCAGAACGCGCAGCTGCTGGACGCGCACCTGAAGGACAGGACGTGGGTCACGCAGGATCGCCTGACGCTCGCGGACTTCTCCCTGGCCTCGTCGTTCGCCCTCGCCGGTCCGGCGCGCCTGCCCATCGCGGACTACGTGAACCTCCGGGCCTGGCTCGGGCGCGTGCAGGAACTCGATGCGTGGAAGCGCACCGCGCCGTCCCTGCCCCGCGGTTGACGCCGAGGGCGGGCACCTCCCGGTGCCCCCCGTCAGCGAAGAGGCGAGCGGCGCGGGCTACTTGCAGAACCACCCGTTCTGCACCCAGCCCCACTTGTTCACGTGGCCGTAGGCGAAGCCATACGCCCAGTCACCGCTGGGCGAGTACTTCGTCACGTCCATCGTCTGCCCCGCGTACAGCGTGCCGATGAAGATGCCCGCGGGCGCATCGCGGACGTACAGGTCCTGGGCGCACACGGTCAGCCGCGTCGCCGCCCACGCTGGCTTCACCTGGAAGGCCTGCCACGCGCCCACCGCGCAGAATGCGACCAGTGCCACGCGCTTGAGCGTCTGGGTCGTCGTCATGGTCGTGTCCTCTCAGAAGCAGCCAGCGATGGGGTTGTTGGGGCCGTAGCAGCGCGTCATGCACGAGCGCAGCAGATAGCCCCAGTCATCCGGTCCGTAGTCCAGGATGACGGCCCACGACGCCGTGCCCGCGTCCTGCCGGATGCCCACCTTGTCGCCGTAGCCAAGCGTGCGGATCGGATCCCTCGGCCCCGACGTCGTCGAGTAGTTCCCGTACATCGTCGCGCTCTGACACGTGACGATGGCGTGGTCCGTGTAGACCATCGCCGTGACCGTGCCCCCCTGCTCGTCCGGCCCGGCTTCCTCCACCGCGCCCCCGACAGGCTCAGTCCCACCGCACGCCATCAGCAGGCCTGACACTCCCAACACGACCGCGCTTCGCTTGAGGTCCATGGCGACACGTCTCCCGGGATTGATTTGAACTCCAGGATACCTTGAACGTGTGGCCGGACAGCCACGGTCCCGCGCGCGAAGTGTCTCCCGCGGGCCGACACACCGGGCCGTTTCCGAGGGGTTTCCGAGCCGTATGGGGTTGGCCCACGGGCTGCAATGTCCCCCCGGCACACCCTGAAACCCAAGGTTCCAACCATGCGAGTCACGCTCGCCACGCTCTTCGTCTGTCTGCTGGCCCTGCCGGCCTTCGCGCAATCCCGCCCCGACTGTCCGCCCCCCTGTCTCTTAT
>NZ_RAWA01000116.1 GCF_003611675.1 Corallococcus sp. CA053C | reverse complement strand
GCCCCGAAGTCCCCACCCTGGTGCTGGCCACCTGCTTCCTCGTCATCAGCAGCGGCGCGAGCCTCGCGTTCCCGCAAGGCATCCGCATCCTCATCGACGACGCCCTCAACGCGAAGAACCGCGCGCTCATCGACCGGGCCGCGCTCATCATGCTGGCCGTGTTCCTGGTGCAGGGCGTCGCCACCGCGCTGCGCGCCTACTTCTTCACCGTCGTGGGCGACCGCGTGGTGATGCGCCTGCGCCGCGACTTCTTCCACCGGCTCATGGACCAGGAGGTGGCCTTCTTCGACACGCACCGCACCGGAGAGCTCACCAGCCGGCTCGCGTCCGACACCACCGTTCTGCAGAACACCGTGAGCGTCAACATCTCCATGGGCCTGCGCCACGCGGTGCAGGCGCTGGGCGGACTCGTGCTGCTCTTCTACACGTCGCCCACGCTCACGTTCCTGATGCTCGGCATCGTCCCCCCGGTGGCCGTGGGCAGCGTGCTGTACGGCCGGCGCGTGCGCCTGATGTCACGCCAGGTGCAGGACGCGCTCGCCAAGGCCAGCGAGGTCGCGGAGGAGAGCCTGTCCGGCCTTCGCACCGTGCGCTCGTTCGCGGCGGAGCCGTCGGAGGTGACACGCTACGGCAACACCGTGCGCCATGCCTTCGAGGTGGCCCGCGGCCGCGCGCTCCAGTCCTCCACCTTCATCGGCGCCGTCTCCAGCGCGGGCTACATCGCCGCGGTGGTGGTCTTCTGGTACGGCGGCCGGCTGGTGGTGGAGGACCAGCTCACCATCGGCGCCCTCACCTCGTTCCTCATCTACACGATGCTCGTCGCCATGTCCCTGGGCTCCCTGGCGGACCTCTGGGCGGACTTCATGCGCGCCTCGGGCGCCGCCGAGCGCGTCTTCGAGCTGATGGACCGCGAGCCCACCATCCCCGCCAGGGGCGGCGAGCGCCCCGCCACCGTCGAGGGCCGGGTGGAGTTCCAGGACGTGCGCTTCGCCTACCCCTCGCGCCCGGACGTGACGGTGCTCCAGGGCATCAACCTCACCCTCCAGGCCGGCGAGGTCGTCGCCGTGGTGGGCTCCTCCGGCGCCGGCAAGTCCACCCTCGCCGCGCTCCTGTCCCGCTTCTACGACCCGCACCAGGGCCGGCTGCTGCTCGACGGGCGCCCCCTGGACACGCTCGACCCCACCTGGCTGCGCCGCCACGTGGGCATGGTCGCCCAGGAGCCGCTGCTGTTCTCCTGCTCCATCGGGGACAACATCCGCTACGGCCGCCCGGACGCCACCGACGCGGAGGTGGAGGCCGCCGCCAGGGCCGCGCACGCGCACGACTTCATCACCCGCTTCCCGGACGGCTACCGCACGGAGGTGGGTGAGCGCGGCGTGCAGCTGTCCGGCGGCCAGAAGCAGCGCGTCGCCATCGCGCGGGCGGTGCTGAAGGATCCGCGCATCCTCGTGCTGGACGAAGCGACGTCCGCCCTGGACGCGGAGAGCGAACACCTGGTGAAGGACGCGCTGGAGCGGCTGATGCAGGGCCGCACCACGCTCATCATCGCGCACCGGCTGTCCACCGTGGCCAACGCCCACCGTGTGCTGGTGCTGGAGTCCGGCCGCGTGGTGCAGAGCGGCACCCACGCCTCGCTGATGACGCAAGAGGGCCTCTACCGCCGCCTCGTGGAACGCCAGGTTGTCGCCGCCTGAACGCTCGCTCCGCGGACTGCCCCACCCTCCCCGCAGTCTGCGTGGCGCGAAAAAGGAAGGCGCATTACTTCAAGCGCCTCAAGAAAGGAGGTGATGCCTTGATCGACAGCATGAATCAGGCGTCTACCTCCGTCGCGGTGGCCTGCTAGCGAGGGTCTCCTCGGCGGTGGTTGACGCCCGCGGTACCGGTCGCCTCCGTCCTTGCCGACGGGGGCGACTTTTTTTGTCCCCCTCCCTGCTGGGAATGTCCGCCCGGGCCGCCGGTTCGAGGCGCCGGGGGAAAGAGCCACCCACGCCTGCCGTGGTCGCCTGTCGGAGAGAACCTCGTGTCCATCACGCCCTGTCCCATCCCCCTGCCCTCCGCCCTCCGTGACGAGGAGATGGTGGACACCCAGCGCAACCTCTTCTGTCCCAACTACGACGCCTGCCTCCACCAGGTCGTGAAGAAAGGCTGGGAAGGCTGGAGTTGCCGTGGTTGCGACCTGCGCCGCTTCCGCGTGGGCCAGCCGGACGCCCAGCAGTTCGCGGTCGCCCGACCGGGCGGTTGGGACGCGCAGTGAAGGTCCGGCGGGCCTCCCGGGGCCTGCCAGCCGTCCCGCCGGCAGAGATTATTTGACGCCCCCTGGCCTCCTTGGCAGGAAGGGACATGCGCTCCAAGAAAACCAAGTTCATCTTCGTGACGGGCGGCGTGGTCAGCTCGCTGGGGAAGGGACTGGCCTCCGCATCCATTGGCGCCCTCCTGGAGAACCGCGGGCTGGACATCACCCTCATCAAGCTGGATCCCTACATCAACGTGGATCCGGGCACGATGAGCCCCTTCCAGCACGGCGAGGTCTTCGTCACCGAGGATGGTGGCGAAACCGACATGGACCTGGGCCACTACGAGCGGTTCACCCACGCCCGGATGAGCCGCCTCAACAACTTCACCTCCGGCCGCATCTACAACGCGGTCATCACCAAGGAACGTCGCGGTGAGTACCTGGGCAAGACGGTCCAGGTGATTCCCCACATCACCGACGAGATCAAGGCCAGCATCCGCCAGGCCTCCCAGGACGTGGACGTCGTCATCGTCGAAGTCGGCGGCACCGTGGGCGACATCGAGTCCCTGCCCTTCCTCGAGGCCATCCGCCAGATGCGCTACGACGTGGGCAGCCAGAACGCCGTATACATCCACCTGACGCTGCTGCCGTACATCGGCGCCGCGGGCGAGGTGAAGACCAAGCCCACGCAGCACTCGGTGATGAAGCTGCGGGAGATTGGCATCCAGCCGGACTTCCTGCTGTGCCGCACCGACCGCGAAATCTCCCGCGAGCTGAAGGACAAGATCGCGATGTTCTGCAACGTGGACAACGGCAACGTGTTCACGTCCCCCGACGTGCGCAGCATCTACGAGCTGCCCCTGGAGCTGCACCGCCAGGGCCTCGACGAGCGGCTGGCGGAGGTGCTCAACATCTGGAGCCGCGCGCCCCACCTGGAGAAGTGGGAGACCATCGTCCGGAAGATCTACGAGCCCGCGCGCGGTGAAGTCACCGTCGCCATCGTGGGCAAGTACGTGAACCTCACGGAGAGCTACAAGAGCCTCAACGAATCCCTGCTCCACGGCGGCATCGCCAACGACGTGCGCGTGAAGCTGCGCTTCGTGGACAGCCAGGACGTGGAGGCGCAGGGGCCGGAGGCGATGCTCGGCGGCGTGGACGCGGTGCTCGTCCCCGGCGGCTTCGGCGTGCGCGGCACCGAGGGGAAGATCGCCGCGGTCCGCTACGCGCGGGAGAACAAGCTGCCCTTCTTCGGCATCTGCCTGGGCCTCCAGATGGCGGTGGTGGAGTTCAGCCGCACCGTGCTGGGCCTCCAGGGCGCCAACAGCCTGGAGTTCGACGAGCACACCGCGCACCCGGTGGTGACGCTGATGGAGAGCCAGGTGAAGGTGCAGGACAAGGGCGGCACCATGCGCCTGGGCAGCTACGCGTGCGCCCTCAAGCCCGGCACCGTCGCCCAGAAGCTCTACGCCCAGGACAACATCCAGGAGCGCCACCGCCACCGCTACGAGGTCAACAACGCCTACCGCGGCCGGCTCCAGGAGGCGGGGCTCGTCATCTCCGGCCACAATCCGGAGCTGAATCTGGTGGAGATGATCGAACTGTCGGATCATCCGTACTTCGTCGGCTGCCAGTTCCACCCCGAGTTCAAGAGCAAGCCCTTCGCTCCCCACCCCCTCTTCTCCGGCTTCATCGGCGCGGCGCTCGCCCAGCGGGACTCCAACCGCGGCGCCACCATCCCGGCCACGGCCACGGCCACGGCCACGGCCACGACCACCCCGGTGCGCGCATGAGCACGACGCCTTCCATCCAGCTGTGCGGTCACAAGGTCGGCCCCGGCGAGCGCCTCTTCGTCATCGCCGGCCCCGACAGCATCGAGTCCGAGGAGATGGCCCTGCGCCACGCCCACCTCCTCAAGGGCATCACCCAGCGGCTGGGCGTGCCGTATGCCTTCAAGTGCTCGTATGACAAAGCCAACCGGACCAGCGGCAAGTCCTTCCGTGGCCCCGGTTTGAAGGAAGGTCTGAGAATCCTGGACCGCGTGAAGCGCGAGGTGGGCGTGCCCGTGCTCACGGACGTCCATGAAACCAGCCACGTCGGGCCAGCCGCTGAAGTCGTGGATATCATCCAGATACCCGCCTTCCTCTGCCGCCAGACGGACCTCGTGGAGGCGGTGGCCCGCTCGGGCCGGGGGGTGAACTTGAAGAAGGGACAGTTCGTGGCCCCCAAGGACATCGTCCACTCGGCGAGGAAGGCCGTGGAGACGGGCAACCCCAACATCCTCGTCACCGAGCGGGGCTCCTCCTTCGGCTACAACAACCTCGTGGTCGACATGCGCGGCCTGGCGCAGATGCGCGAAGCCGGCCTCGTCGTGTGCATGGACGCCACCCACGCCGTGCAGCTGCCCAGCTCCAGCGACGGGAAGACGGGCGGCGAGCGGAAGTTCGTCTCACTGCTGGCCCGCAGCGCCGCCGCCGCCGGGATTGACGCTTTATTCACAGAAGTCCACGAAGACCCCGACCGTGCCCTGTGTGACGGTCCGTGCTCGCTCAATCCACAGATGTTCGAGGACGTGGTACGAGATGTGCTCAGCATCCGTCGCGCGCTGGGTCACGAAGCCGGTTGATGGACGCGAAAGGTGAGGAGGCCATGCAGACGGAAGCGCCTTCCAAGCCGGGCAGGGAAGAGCTGACGTCGCGTGCGTCGCGCGTGCGACTGCTCGTGTTCGACGTGGATGGCGTCCTCACCGACGGCGGCCTGTACTACGGCGGCGACGGCGAAGTGATGAAGCGCTTCAACGTGAAGGATGGCCACGCGCTCGTGATGGCCCGGCTGGTGGGGCTGCCCGCCGCCATCCTCACCGCGCGCACCTCCCGCATCGTCGAAGCGCGAGGCCGAGAATTGGGCCTCGCCGCCGTCTTCCAGGGTCGCCGGGAGAAGGGCCCTGCCCTTGATGAACTGCTCGCCCAGCTCCAGGTGCCCGCGGACGCCTGCGCCTACATGGGCGATGACCTCAACGACCTGGACCCCATGTCCCAGTCAGGGCTTTCCGCATGTCCCGCGGATGCGGTTCCAGAGGTGCGCCAGGAGGCGCACTTCGTTACCCAGAACGTTGGCGGTCACGGAGCCGCCCGCGAGTTGGTGGAGTTGTGCCTCCGTGCCAGTGGCCGTTGGGATGACGCCGTGGGTCTGATGAGAAGGGCAGATAAACGCAGCACGTCGTAGGTGGGTTGATCAAACCCCGCATTCAAGGTAGGTGTTTATTTCCATGGCTAGTGGAACGATGCAGTCCGAGGGGAGTACGGCGATGACGGACCAGCTCTACACGACGCACGACATCAGTCGGTTGCTTCAGGTGGACCCGTCGACGGTGAGCAAGTGGATCGACCGCGGCATCCTGATGGCCTTCCGGACTCCGGGCGGCCACCGTCGGGTGCGTTCGACGGACCTGCGCACCTTCCTGGTCACCCACCAGATGCCCGTGCCCGAGGAGCTGGGCAGCAGCACGGTGCGCCTGCTGGTCGTGGACGACGAGCGGCAGACGTTGGACGCCATCAAGCGCGCGTTCAAGCCGCACGCGAACCAGGTGGAACTTCAGACGACGACGAGCGGCGTGGAGGCGCTGCTGCTGGTGTCGGAGCAGAAGCCGCACGGAATGATCATCGACCTCAACATGCCGGACATCGACGGCATCGAGGTCTGCAAGCGCATCCGCGCTCGCAAGCAGATGGAGGGCGTGCGGCTCATCACCATGACGAGCCTTCACACGCCCGACGTCGTGGAGCAGTCGAAGCAGGCCGGTGCGGTGGCGTGCCTGGCGAAGCCGCTGGACGTGACGCAGGTGATGGAGCTGTTCCGGGTGCCTCTGGCGCTCAACGTCCGCAAGTAGAGAACGAGGGCTTCCGCCTGGCCCACAGCGGAAGCCCTCGAGTCGATGGATGCTTGCGGGAGCCGCCGCGCCTCGTGCCTGCGAAGGCAGCGGCCTCCCTGAGCGGTGACAGGTGATGCATGCGCATCAACCCTGGACCTTCACCTGGACGACGCGGGGCCTGGTCTCCTCGCGACGCGGCAGGGTGAGGGACAGCACGCCGTTGTCGTAGCGGGCCTCCACGCGGCTGGCATCCACCGTGTTGGGCAGGCGGAACTGGCGCGCGTAGACCCCCGCGGGACGCTCCTGGCGACGCAGGGTGGCGCCCTCCGCCACGGCCTCCGCCTTGCGCTCGGAGCGCACGGTCAGCACGTCGTTCTCCACCTTCACCTGGATGGCCTTGGCGTCATGGCCCGGCAGGTCGATGCGCAGCGTGATGCCGGCCTCGGCCTCGAGGATGTCGGCCGCGGGCGTCAGCGTGTGCTCCATGTCCGGACGGGTGTTGCCCGAGGACAGCTCGCGGAACAGCAGGTCGAAGTCGCGCAGCAGGGGCAGCGTCACGGCGGCGTTGTAGGCATTGCGGTGGGTCAGCATGGTCGTCTCCTGTTCGTGTCGTCCCGAAGGACGCACGTCGTGCGTTGCACAGTCGTTCTTGAGTTCGGCGGCCGTGCCCCCCGCGCCTCGTTTGCGGGGGGGCCCGGCAGCGCCTCACAGACTCAAAAGAACCATGCTTCGGGACGTGTCAAGCAACGGCCCCGGCCGTCCCGGACCGCGCTCCAGGAGCCCCCTGCCCGGCCGCCTGCCCCCCAGCCGGGAGGCCCGCTCAGTCGTCGTCGCGGCCCAGGGTGACGAAGGCGCCGTCCTCGTCCCGGGTCACCTTCACCTCCCAGGGACGGCAGCAGACGGGGCAGTCCTCCACGTAGGCCTCGGAGGAGGCGCCCAGCGAATCCACGTCCACTTCCACCTCTTCACCGCAGTACGGGCACGTCTGGGTGGCGGCATCCGCGAAGGGCTGCATCGTCGGCCTCCTTGCTCTCAAGGCATGTTCGGTGACGTGGACTGAGCGTCCACGCCATCAGACGCTAGAATCCCCACCCCATGGCTCCCCCTTCCCGGAATCGCATCGCGGACATCCTCATCAAGGCGCGCGTCATCGACGAATTGCAGCTGCGCAGCGCGCTCGCGTCGCTGGACCAGTGGGGCGGACGCGTGTCGCGCGTCGTCGCGGACCTGGGGCTGGCGTCCGAGGAGACCATCACCCAGGCCATCTGCCAGGGGCTGGGAATGCCCCGCGTGCAGCTGGGCAACCTGACGAAGGACGCGGCCGCGCTGGCGCGCGTGGACGTGACGCTCGCCGAGCAGAAGGGCGTCTTCCCCGTGCAGCTCAAGGACAACGGGAAGACGCTGGTGCTGGCGATGTCGGACCCCACGGACCTGGCCACGCTGGACCAGGTGGCGGCGCGCAGCCGCGCCCGCGTGGTGCCCATGGTCGCGGGGGACCGTGAAATCGAGCACGCCATCCTGCGCAACTACCGCAACCAGGAGCCGGTGGAGAAGAAGCGCTTCAAGCCCGACACGAAGCCCCAGGAGGAGGGCGAATTCCCCGAGGAGGAGGATTTCAAGGTCGTGGACATGAGCGGCAAGACGATCGTGAAGCGCATCAGCGACATCGTCGACCCGAACGCCGCGCCCCCCGCCGCCGCCGCGCGCGCCCCGGCGGCGGACACCGCCGCGTCCGCCGCCGCGGGCTCCAGCGCCTCCGACATCCTGGATGAAATCCTGGCGGGCGGCTCGCCCACCTCCGAGTGGACGGAGGCGGACCTGCAGCGCCTTCAGACGGTGCAGCAGAACCAGGAGAAGAGCTCCAAGATCCTGCGCGCGCTGCTGGAGCTCGTCTTCGAGAAGGGCGCCGTGCAGCAGCGCGAGCTGGCCGCGCGCATGCGCCTGTAGCGCAAGGCCCTCAGGTCACCTCGCGCAGCTCGCGCGCGGTGAGGCCCAGCAGGTACAGGATGGTGTCCAGCCCGCCGGCGGAGATGGACGTGTCGGCGGCCTCGCGCAGCCGGGGCTTGGCGCGGAAGGCGATGCCCAGCCCCGCCTTCTCCAGCATCAGCAAATCGTTGGCCCCGTCGCCTACCGCGATGACCTGCTCCAGCAGGATGCCCTCCTGCTTCGCCAGCGTCTCCAGCAGCTCCGCCTTGCGGCGCGCGTTGACGATGGTGCCCACGGTGCGGCCGGTGAGCTTGCCGTCCGCGGCCTCCAGCGTGTTGGAGTACGCGAAGTCGATGCCCAGGCGGGCCTGGAGCGCCTCGGCCGCCACGGAGAAGCCGCCGCTGATGACCGCGGTGCGGTAGCCCAGCCGCCGCAGCACGCGCAAGAGCGTCTCCGCCCCTTCCGTGAGCGGCAGGTTCGCCGCCAGCTCCCGCACCACCTGCACGTCCAGCCCGGCGAGCAGCGCCACGCGCTGGCGCAGGGACTCGTCGTAGTCCATCTCTCCGTGCATCGCGCGCTCGGTGATGGCGGCCACCTTCGCGTGGACGCCGTGCGCCCGCGCCAGCTCGTCGATGACCTCGATGCGGATGAGCGTGGAGTCCATGTCCATCACCACCATCCGCTTGCTCCGCCGGTAGAGGCTCTCGCGCTGGAGGGCCACGTCGAACGTGGTGCTCTCCATGGACAGCGCCAGCAGCGCCTGCTTGAGCGCGGACGGATCCACGCCCGGCGGCAGCGTGACGTGCAGCTCCACCGACCCCAGCGGCGTCTCGCTCAGGCGGGTGATGCGCTCCACGCGCGCGCCCTGCGCCGCGAGCCGCGCCGTCAGCGCGTGCACCTCGCGCGCGCCCAGCGTCCTGCCCACCGCGGTGACGACGTAGCGCAGCGGCTCCGGGCCCGGAGGCGCGGAGGGGGACATCGCCACGGGGGCCACCGCCCGCACGTCCACCGTGACGCCCAGCTCGCGCGCCAGGGCCCGCAGCGCCTGCAACGGGCCTTCGTCGCCGGCGCTTCTGACGCTGTCGGGCAGGCGCACCAGGAGCGCCAGGGTGAGCAGGCCCTGCACCACCACCTGCTCCACGTCGAGCAGCTCCGCGCCCACGTCCGCGAGGAAGCCGGTGAGGCGGGCGGTGGTGTCGGGGCCGTCCCTTCCCGTGACGGTGAGGAGGACGCTGTCGGAGGGGCGTACGGTCATGACGCACCGCAGTCTGACAGCCTGTCCTGGGACGGGCGAGCCTCGCGTGGAGGCCCGCCTGCCCGTTCACTCAATCCTGCTGCGGATCCGAGGAGACGATGAGCGCGCCGCGCTCCAGGTACTCGCGCTCCGGGAAGGCCTTGTAGAAGTCCTCCAGCATCGCGTCCATGTCCGGGTAGCGCTGCTCGCGCTTGTCCTGGGTGGCCTTGTCGAAGAGCTGATCCAGGCCGCTGGGCGCCTCCGGGTTCACCTCCGAGGGCAGGGGCGAGCGGCGGCCCGGAATCTGCCCGGTGAACATCTCGTAGAGCAGGATGCCCAGGCCGTACACGTCCGCGGACGGGCCCGGCTCCTTGGCGCCGGCGACCCGGTTCATCAGCTCCGGCGCCATGTACGCCATGCCGCCCATGCCCATGAACACCTGGGGCATGCCCTTGGTGGCGTCCACCTCCACCACGCGGCTCATGCCGAAGTCGGCGAGCTTCGCGTTGCCGTACGCGTCGAAGAGGACGTTCTCCGGCTTGAGGTTGTGGTGGGTGAGCCCCGCGGCGTGCGCGGTCCGGAGGCCGTAGGCGAGCTGCAGGAACGTGCGCAGCGCGTGCGGCACGTCGATGCCCTTGCCGCCGCTGGACTCCAGCCGCTCCTTCAGGCTGCCGCGCATCAGCTCCACCACGAAGTAGGGCCGCGCGGACTCCACGTTCTGGTCGAGGATCTGCACCACGCCCGGGTGGCGCACCTGCGCCTGCGCGCACAGCTCCTTCTTCAGCCGCTTGAGGACCTCACCGCGCTGCAGGAAGGAGAAGTAGCCGAAGATGTCCTTCAGCTCCTTGATGCAGATGTCCAGGCCCAGGGCGTTGTAGCGGCCCTTGAAGACCGTGCCCAGCGGGCCCGTGCCAATGGGGTCGAACTTCTGGTAGCGCAGGTCCAGGTCGCTGGCGCCCTTCGCCGCGGCGGCGGCATTCGGGACCGGGGCCGCGGGAGCGGATGTCGTCGGAGGAGGGGGCATCGGAGCGGGCGTGGCGGCGAGCGGAGAGGTGATGACCAGGGGTTGGGGGGCGCTGGGGACTGGTGTCGGCGGCGAGGGCGGAAGTCCGATGAGCGTCTCCCGGCGCGGCTCCGGCACGTCCTGCCAGGCCGACGGCACGGGCGTGGCGATGGGAGCGATGGGAGCGGCGGCCCCCTGCGGCCCGCCAGCGCCCAGCTCCAGCGCCGGCATCGCCACCCGGTGGGTGCGCGTCGGCGGTACGGGCGGCGGGCCCCCGTGGGACGGGGCATGGGAGGCCCCGGCCTCCACCTCGGCCTCGTCCAGCAGCAGCTCCGGCGGCGGCGGCGGGACGCTGCTCATGGGCTCGTCCTCGTCCAGCGGACGGCCAATGTGCGTGGCGTCCTCGGGCGCGAGGAGCTGATCGGCGAAGAACTCGTCGACCTCCGATGAGAAGCGGTCCTGCAGGTCCCCGCCCACCACGCGCTCGCCCTGTTCGGTGAGCTTGAGCTGGGCCTCACGGTCCATGGCGATGTAGTGGAACTTGCGCAGGAAGAAGAAGTAGTTGTCGAACTCCAGCGAGACGGACGGTTCGAGGGCGGCCTTCACGTCGGCCAGCTTGTTCGAGCGTCCCAGGCGGCCGTTCTCCCGCAGATTCTGCAGGATGAGCAGCGCCTCGCCACTGACGGTGTCACGATGGATTGCGGGCTTCGTCATGGGTGCGCGGACTCTACGCGGCACCACCCCGGCGCTTCAACGTCTGCCGCGACGAACTACTTGATGCGCAGCAGCTGCTTGACCGTCTCCAGGACTTCCACGAACCGCACCGGCTTGCGCAGGTAGATGTCCACGCCCAGCTGCATGGCCCGGTCCTGGGCCTCCTTGCCACCCGCGGAGATGGCGATGACGGGGATGGACTTGAGCGCCTCCTCCTCGCGGATGCGCTCCACCAGGGCGAACCCGTCCATCACCGGCATGTACAGGTCCAGCATCACCAGGCTGAAGCGGTCCTCGCGCAGCCGCAGCAGGGCGTGGTGCCCGTCCGGCGCGAAGTGGACCTCCAGGGGCACCTTGCCGTGCAGGTCGTTGCTCGCGAGCTTCTTCAGCACGTAGCTGTACATCTCGATGATGTGGGGGTTGTCCTCGACGATGAGCACACGGTACCCGTCCTGCTCGGAGGGGGTCGTCGCGCTGTCGTCAGGTCCCGCCGCACTCAAGATGTCACCCAGTCGCCGCCGATCCTGCTCGCTCTCCACACGGATGCCGACGCCCCCCGGCTGATCGGGGGCGGCCAGCCGCACCCAGGCCACGGTGCCGCCGACTTCTACCGGATCCAGCAGTCCCGGGAAAGAAAGTGCAAGCCGAAGCTCGTCCCCGACGACGAAGAGTTGCTCCGTCTGCACGAAGAACCCCCCGGCGGACAGGTTCTCCGTCACGTCCCTGAGCGGACGCCCATGCGGGTAGTCCACCCGGAGGATGGTGGGGATACGGGGGTGCTGCCGCTGGTCCGCAGGGTCCGGGCTCATAACAAGGGGTTGAAATCGCTCGGAAATTTGCTGATGGCGGTCCAGTCTACCGCCGAGGGTTTATGTTGACAACGAAGCCATTGCGGCAATACGTACGGCCCGCCATGGCGGAGCCCCTGTTCACTCCTGAAGAGCAGAAGAAGTTCGACGCGGGGATCGCGGAAATCCTCTCGCACTACCCCTCTGATCGCAAAAGCGCCGGGATGTTGCCCGCGCTTCGCCTGCTTCAGGACCTCAAGGGCTGGTTGCCGCCCGAAGGCCTGCGGTTGGTGGCGAAGAATCTGGAAGTCACGCCGGAGCGCGCCTACGAGGTCGCCAGCTTCTACGTGATGTACCACCTGAAGAAACCGGGCAAGTACGTCATCGACGTCTGCACCAACCTGTCCTGCTCGCTGTGGGGGGCGGAGAAGATGCTCGCCTACCTGGAGCAGAAGCTGGGCATGACGGCGGGGGAGACGAACGAGAAGTTCACCCTGCGCGAGACCGAGTGCCTGGCGTCCTGCGGAACGGCGCCCTGCCTGCAGATCAACGAGGACCACCACGAGCGCCTGACCCAGGCCAAGCTGGACGCCATCCTGGCCCGGCTGTCGTGAGTCGCTCCTCCTCCCCCTCGCTTTCCTAGGACACCCATCCATGGCCTCTACGGCAAAGGCGGTTGAACCCGTCATCTCGGCGGCCTGGGGCAAGCCCCAGTCCTGGACCCTGGACAGCTACCGGCAGCGCGGTGGCTACGACGGGCTCAAGCGGGCGCTCACGATGGAGCCCCAGGCCATCATCGACGAGGTGAAGAAGTCCAACCTCCGCGGTCGCGGCGGCGCCGGCTTCCCCACGGGCATGAAGTGGAGCTTCGTCCCCAAGGACAGCCCCAAGCCCAAGTACCTCGCGGTCAATGGCGACGAGTCCGAGCCGGGCACCTTCAAGGACCGCTACATCCTGGAGAACGACCCGCACATGATGCTGGAGGGCATCGCCATCGCGTCGTACGCGCTGGGCGTGCACACCTGCTACGTGTACCTGCGCGGTGAGTTCAAGTTCCAGGCGGAGCGCACCCAGGCGGCCATCGACGAGGCCTACAAGGCCGGCATCTTCGGCAAGTCCATGCTGGGCAAGGACTTCCAGCTGGACTGCTACGTCGTCCGCGGCGCGGGCGCGTACATCTGCGGCGAGGAGACGGCGCTGCTGGAGAGCCTGGAGGGCAAGAAGGGCTGGCCGCGCCTGAAGCCGCCCTTCCCCGCCGTGGTCGGCCTGTTCGGCAGCCCCACCGTGGTGAACAACGTGGAGACGCTCGCCAGCGTGCCCTGCATCCTCGCCAAGGGCGCGGAGTGGTACGCGAAGCTGGGCACGGACAAGTCCGGCGGCACGCACCTGGTCTGCCTGTCGGGGTCGGTGAACCGGCCGGGCGTCTACGAGGTGGGGATGCACACCACCATCCTGGAGCTCATCCACGACGACCAGTACGGCCAGGGCATGCCCAAGGGCCGCAAGGTGAAGGCGGTCATCCCGGGCGGCTCCTCGGCGCCGGTGCTGGGCGCGGACGAGCTGGACGTGGCGCTGGAGTTCGAGGCGCTGAAGATGAAGCAGACGATGGCCGGCTCCGGCGGCGTCATCGTGATGGACGACGCCACCTGCATGGTGCGCAGCCTGTGGCGCGTGGCCCGCTTCTACGCGGAAGAGTCCTGCGGCCAGTGCACGCCGTGCCGCGAGGGCACGCCCTGGCAGACGCGCCTGTTGCGCAAGATTGAAGAAGGCCGCGGCGAGCCGGGCGACATCGACATGCTGTCGAACGTGGCGTCCTCCATCGCGCCCTACCCGCCCATCGGTCTGGGCAACACCATCTGCGCGCTGGGCGACGCGGCGGCACTGCCCACGCACTCCTTCCTCATGCGGTTCCGGGACGAGTTCGAGGCTCACCTGCGGGAGAAGCGCTGCCCGTTCGGTGACCGCCCCTGGGGTTCCTACGGAGACTGGTCTTGAACACTGAGTTGGTTCTCTTCGGCGTTTTCGCCGTCATGACGCTGGTGTCGGCGGGGCTGGTCATCACGGCGCGCAGCCCCATCAACTCCGCCATGGCCCTGGTGTCGACGTTCTTCTTCCTGGCCGGCATCTACGTGCTCCTGTGGGCGCACACGGTGGCCGTCATGCAGGTGCTCGTCTACGCGGGCGCCATCATGGTGCTCTTCCTGTTCGTCATCATGCTGCTGAACCTGGGGGAAGCGGCCCACCGCGGCCGCCCCACGGTGACGCGCATCCTGGGAGGGGCCTCCGCGTTCGGCCTGCTCGCCGTGCTGGCCGTGACGCTCGGCCGCACCCAGGCCCTGCCCGCCCAGATGAGCGCCGAGGTCCAGGGGAAGTTCGGCACCATGGCCGCCATCGGCGAGTCCATCTTCACCACCTGGCTGCTCCCCTTCGAAGCCGTCAGCCTGCTGCTCCTGGTGGCGATGGTGGGCGCGGTGGTCGTGGCCAAGTCCCGGATCTGATCCCCGCCTTCGGACAACTTCTGCTAGATGGCGCGGGCGGGCTGGTGCAGCCGTCCGCCTGAAAGCCAAGAGCTTCCGCACATGGTCCCCATCACCTACTACCTCCTGCTGGCCGCCGCGCTCTTCTGCATGGGCATGTTCGGCGTGCTGGTGCGCACCAACGCGCTGGTCGTCTTCATGTGCGTGGAGCTGATGCTCAACGCGGTCAACCTCACGTTCCTGGCCTTCGCGCGCATGCACGGCGCCCTCGGGGGCGGCCCCAACGCCGTCTTCGGCGTGGGGCACGTGTCCGCCTTCTTCGTCATCGCCGTGGCGGCCGCGGAAGCGGCCATCGGTCTGGCCATCGTCATCGCGGTCTTCCGCAGTCGCGGCTCCGTGAACGTGGACGACATCCGGACGATGAAGCACTGAATCCCGTCACTCCCTGAGCCCATCCATGGACGGAATCGTCGAATTCTTCAGAACGGCACCCATCCCCCCCGAGGTGTTCTCACCCTCGCTGGGATTGATCATCCTGCTGCCGCTCCTGGGCGCGTTCGTGTGCGGCGTGTTCGGCAAGTGGCTGGGCCGCGCGAACGTGCACCTGGTGGCGTGCTCCGCCATCGCCGGCGCCTTCGTGCTGAGCCTGATGGCCTTCTGGGCCACCAGCGACGCGGCGGGCGGGCGCGTGGTGAGCATGCCCAACGCGTTCGGCCTGGACCGGGACGTGGTGCGCTACGCCATCGCGCATGACTACGGCACCTGGTTCGCGGCGGGCGACTTCCGCGTGAACTTCGGCCTGCTGGTGGACCACCTGTCGGGCATCCTGCTGCTGGTCATCACCGGCGTGGGCTTCCTCATCCACCTGTACTCCACCAGCTACATGGAGCACGACGACGGGTACTGGCGCTTCTTCGCGTACCTGAACCTCTTCGTCGCCGCGATGCTGACGCTGGTGATGGCCGACAACCTGGTCCTGCTCTTCGTGGGCTGGGAGGGCGTCGGCATGGCCAGCTACCTGCTCATCGGCTTCTGGTACACGGACAGCGCGAAGGCGTGGGCCGGCCGCAAGGCGTTCGTCACCAACCGCATCGGTGACTTCGCGTTCCTCATCGGCACGTTCCTGCTCATCCTCACGGTGAGCGCCTTCAACCGCCAGGCGGACGCGCGGGACTACGCTGTCGCGGGCACCTCCCGGGCCCGCTACGAGCAGGGCCTGTCGGAGAAGGGCCCCGTCACCTTCAAGGGCCTGGAGAAGATGGCGCTCGCCCTGCCCGAAGGCATGGGCGGCGCGGTGTCCCTGGAGACGCCCATCGAGGCGGGGCCGTTGTCCGGCTACACCTTCGGCGGCGTGATGACCGCCACGATGCTGCTGTTCCTCCTGGGCGCCGCGGGCAAGAGCGCGCAGCTGCCGCTGTACGTCTGGCTGCCGGACGCGATGGCCGGCCCCACGCCGGTGTCCGCGCTCATCCACGCCGCCACGATGGTCACCGCGGGCGTGTACCTGTTCTGCCGGATGAGCTCGCTGTTGGTGCTCTCCCCCACCGCCATGGCGACCATCGCCATCGTGGGCGCGCTCACGTCGCTGCTGGCGGCGCTCATCGCGTTCGCGCAGGACGACATCAAGAAGGTGCTCGCCTACTCCACGGTGTCGCAGCTGGGCATCATGTTCATGGGCGTGGGCATGGGCGTCTTCTGGGCGGCCGCGCTGCACCTGGTGACGCACGCGTGCTTCAAGGCCTGCCTCTTCCTGGGCGCCGGCAGCGTGATGCACGGCAACGGGGACGAGACGGACATCAAGAAGCTGGGCGGCCTGTGGAAGGAGCAGAAGTGGACGCACGCCACGTTCCTCGTCTCCACGCTGGCCATCACCGGCATCATTCCGCTCTCCGGCTTCTTCTCCAAGGACGCCGTCTTCCACGGAGTGCACCACAACCACCTGCACGAGCTGCACTGGGTGTCGGGGCTGGTCTACGCGCTGGGCCTGGTCATCACCGCGTGCACGGCGTTCTACATGTCGCGCGTGTACCTGCTGACCTTCACGGGCCGGCGCTCCCCGGAGGCCAAGGTGGCGCACGCGCACGAGAGCGCGTGGCACATGACGCTGCCCCTGGTCATCCTGGCGTTCCTCAGCATCGTGACGCTGGTGTACGCGCTGCCGCTGATGCCGCGCTCGGGTGGCGGCTTCCAGCCGGTGTTCGAGAACTTCCTGAGCCCCGTGCTGCGCCCGGCGGAGGCCGTGGCCCGCACGGCGAAGACGGTGGCGCTGGACACCAGCTCCCCTGCCTTCGTGGACTACCTCATCGCGTGGATGGTGGCCCTGTCCGGCGGCGCGACGGCGGCGTTCCTCTACCTGAAGTTCTTCCCCGCCCAGGTGGGCAAGCCGGTGCCGGCGTTCGCCCGCGCGGTGCGCCGCACGGCGCAGAACAAGTTCTACGTGGATGAGCTGTACGAGTTCATCCTCATCCGGCCGGTGAAGTTCGTGGCCTTCATCCTCTTCCGCGTGGTGGACGCGCTCGTCATCGACACGGTGCTGGTGCGCGGCACCGCCTACGTGACGGAGAAGGTGGGCTTCGGGCTGCGCCGGCTCCAGACGGGTGACGCGCAGGCCTACGCCGCCATCATGGCGCTCGCCATCCTGGGCGGCGCGGTCTACGCCCTCCTGCAGGTGCTTTCATGAGCTTCTTCGACACCCACCTGTTGAACGTCGTCATCTACCTGCCGCTCGTGTTCGCGGCGCTGGTGCTGATGCTGCCCTCCACGGAGCACGGGCAGGTCCGCACCATCACGTTCGTGGGCATGCTGCTGGACCTGGTGTTCGGCGTCTGGGCGTACTTCCGCTTCGAGCCCTCCGGCGCGGAGTTCCAGATGGAGTTCCGCGTCCCGTGGTTCCAGCAGTTCGGGATGAGCTACCACCTGGGCGTGGACGGCCTCGCGGTGAGCCTGCTGCTGCTCACGGTGTTCCTGGGCCCGCTGGTGGTGCTCGCCTCCACCACGTACATCCAGCACCGCATCAAGGAGTTCCACCTGGCGCTGCTGGTGCTCCAGACGACGATGCTGGGCGCGCTGGCGTCCATGGACGTCCTGCTCTTCTACATCTTCTTCGAAGCCATGCTCATCCCCATGTACCTGATGGTGGGCGTGTGGGGCGCCGAGGACCGGCGCATGGCGGCGGTGAAGTTCTTCCTCTACACGCTGGTCGGCTCGCTGCTGATGCTGGTGGCCATCGTGGCGCTGTACTTCGTGAGCGGCGCCCCGGGCACGCGCTCGTTCGACTACGGCACGCTCTACAACAACCTGCTCGGCGCCAATCAGCAGTTGGCCGCGTGCGCCAGCGGTCCTGAAGGCGCGTGCGCGTCGCTGACGGGCCTTGCCGCCACGCTGCACACGTATGGCCCGTGGATGTTCGCCGCGTTCGCGCTGGCGTTCGCCATCAAGGTCCCGATGTGGCCGGTGCACACCTGGTTGCCGGACGCGCACGTGCAGGCGCCGGTGGCGGGTTCCATGATCCTGGCCGGCGTGATGCTGAAGATGGGCACCTACGGCTTCTGGCGCTTCGCGATCCCCCTGTTCCCGGTGGCGGCCCAGGCGGCGCGGCCGTTCCTCGCGGTGCTGGCCGTGATTGGCATCGTGTACGGAGCGCTGATGTGTCTGGCGCAGCGGGACATCAAGAAGCTCATCGCGTACTCGTCCGTCAGCCACCTGGGCTACTGCATGCTGGGCCTGCTGGCGGTGACGAGCGAGGGCGCCACGGGCAGCGCGTACCAGATGCTGAACCACGGCGTGTCCACGGGCGCGCTGTTCCTCCTGTTCGGCTTCCTCTACGAGCGCCGCCACACGCGGCTGATGTCGGACTACGGCGGCATCGCGAAGGTGATGCCGGTGTTCACCGCGGCGTTCGTCATCATCACGTTCTCGTCGGTGGCGGTGCCGGGCACCAACGGCTTCATCGGTGAGTTCCTGGTGCTGATGGGCACCTTCAAGAGCACCCTGCCCCTGGGCTTCGGCGCGTTCGCCACGCTGGGCGTCATCCTGGGCGCGGCGTACATGCTGTGGATGGTGCAGAAGGTGTTCTTCGGCGGCATCACCCACCGGGAGAACCAGCACCTGCGCGACATGAACATCCGCGAGATGCTCACCACGGCGCCCTTCATCGTGCTGGTGGCGGTGATGGGCCTGATGCCGCAGCCCTTCCTGGACCGCCTCGCCCCGTCCACGGATCGCTACGTGGCGCGCGCCAGCGTGGGCGCTCCGGGCGCCCTCCAGGCGAAGGACGACCAGCTGCGCGTGGAGGTGATGTCGCTGCCCTCCACCGCCGCGGCGGCCCGCCCCTCCGTTCCCGCCGCGCCGCTCGCCGCTCGCGAGTAGGCCCCGAAAGACTCCATGAACCTGCCAAACCTCATTCTGGCGGATTTCCTCCCCCTGCTGCCCGCCATCATCATGGTGGTGGCGGCCTCCGTCCTGCTGCTGTCGGAGGTGTTCCTCTCCGCCACGGCGTCCCGCGGCTACCAGGCGGTGCTCACCGTGGTGGCGGCGGCGGCCAGCGGCGCCGTGGCCGTGGGCCTGATGTTCGAGCCGCCGCGCGAGGTGTTCCTCGGCTTCGGCGTGTTGGATCCCTTCTCCAGCTTCCTCACCCTGGTGGTGAGCGTGGGCCTGGGGCTGGCGGCGCTGAGCGCGGTGGGCTTCCTGCGCAAGCGCGGGGCGGAGCGCGGTGAGTTCTACGCGCTGATGCTCTTCGCGTCCGCGGGCATGAGCCTGCTGGCCATGTCGTCGGAGTTCATCACCATCTTCATCAACATCGAGGTGCTCTCCATCGCGACGTACGCGCTGACGGCGTACCTGCGCCGGGGCACCCGTCCGAGCGAGGCGGGCTTCAAGTACTTCATCCTGGGCGCCTTCTCCTCCGCCGTCCTGCTGTACGGCACGGCGCTGCTGTACGGGGCCACGGGCACGACGAAGCTCAACGACATGGTGGGCCCGCTGCAGCAGGCGCTCTCCACCAATCCGGCGCTCGTCTACGTGGGCGCGGTCCTCATCGCCGCGGGCTTCGCGTTCAAGGTGGCGGCCGTTCCGTTCCACATGTGGACGCCGGACGTGTACGAAGGGGCTCCCACGCCGGTGACGGCGCTGATGAGCGCGGGCGTGAAGGCGGCGGCGTTCGCCTCGCTGGTGCGCGTGTTCCTCACGGTGGGCAAGGGCATGGACCCCAAGCTGCCGCTGATGCTGTTCGCCACGCTGGCGCTGCTCACCATGGTGGCCGGCAACCTGATGGCCATCCCGCAGCGCAACGTGAAGCGCATGCTGGCGTACTCCTCCATCGCGCACGCGGGCTACCTGCTCCTGGGCGTGGCGGCGCTGTTCGTCACCGCGCCGGGCGAGCACTTCCGCGTGCTGGCCGCGTCGTCCCTGTCGGGCGGGACGCCGCTGGACGTGGCGCGCTCGGACGCGCTGCGCGGCATCCTGTACTACCTGCTGGCGTACACCTTCAGCGCGGCGGGCGCGTTCGCGATGGTGTCCGCGCTGGAGCGCCGCGAGGACGAGGAGAAGGGCACCGCGTGGGACCTGGAGCGCTTCGCGGGCCTGGCGCAGCGCCGGCCGGGTTGGGCGTTCGCCATGGCGGCCTTCATGCTGTCGCTGGGCGGCATCCCCCCCACGGTGGGCTTCATGAGCAAGCTGCTCATCTTCCAGGCCGCCATCGACGTGGGCCTCGTGGGCCTCACCATCGTCGCGGTGCTCTCCAGTGCGGCGGGCGCGTATTACTACCTGCGCGTCGTCGTCTACATGTTCATGCACCCCGTCCCGGAGGGCGCGCAGCCCCTGGAGCGCAACTGGGGCACGGAGGCCGCGCTGGTCATCTCCACCGTGGCCGTCGTCCTGCTGGGCATCCTCCCCGGCCACGTCACCGACTGGCTCGCCCAGGCGGGCACGCTGTTCGGCCAGTAGCTCCCGGCTCGCAGCGCCCGTAGCACCCGACGCCCGTCGCGGCCCCTGGCCCGGCGGGCGTTGTCGTTGCGGGGTTGCGGTGCGCGTGTGACGCAGGCCGGCAGCGGATCCGCGCATGACGCAGGCTGGCAGCGGAGCGGCGCCGGAGCCGGAAGCGGCGTCACGGCCCCGCGGGCATTGCAGAAGTGAAATGGGCGGAGGGCGCGGCGGGGAGGCTTGGAGCGGAAAAGAAGGCGGCCCGGCACCCGGAAGGGTGTCGGGCCGCGGGTCTTCTCAAGGTGACACACCGGAAGTGCTGAAAGGGTGGGGGGGAACCACTTTCAGCCTCGCTTCGATGCGTCCCGGACCTAAGCCTTAGCAGGTGCCATGCCAGCCGCCTCGCGAAGCAAAACTCCAGGGTTCTCAGGCACTTGGAGGGGCGGACAACACTGCCACCCCCACCTTCCGGCATTGCAGGGCTGAAATCGCGTTTCAGATTTGAAAAGGCCTAGCAAAACCAGGGGTTTGTTTTTTTCAACCTTGAACGAGCCCGATTTCGGATCTGCACTCGCCCTGGAGAGGGGTGCGACACGGACTCCAAGGCCTACTCGCGGGCGCCCGCGGGCGGCCGGAGGTTGAGGCGCTTCATCTTCCGCCACAGCGTCGTGGAGGAGACGCCCAGCTCGTCCGCCACGCGGGCCAGGTCCACGCCGTGGCGCTCCAGGGCCTGGACGATGGCGCGGCGCTCGGCGTCCTCCACCACTTCTGCAAGCGTGGGGCCGCCGGACGACTCCGGGCCCGTGGCGCGGGCCTCCGTGGGGGGCAGGCCCAGGCCGCCCGGGCCGGGGGAGGCCGCCGGGAGCACGCGGCCCTGGGGGCGCAGCGGGAAGTCCTCGGGCAGCAGCTCGTCCGCTTCCGCCAGCGCGGCGGCCTGCTCCACCAGGTTCTCCAGCTCGCGCACGTTGCCGGGGAAGTTGTACGTCATCAGGTGCTCCACGGCCGTGGCGGACAGGCGCCGGGGCCGGGGGCTGCGGGCGTTGGAGCGCTGCAGGAAGTGTTCGGCCAGGGCGGGCACGTCCTCCAGGCGCTCGCGCAGCGGGGGCACGCGCAGCATCACCACGTTGAGGCGGTAGTAGAGGTCCTGGCGGAAGCGCTTCTCGCGCACCTCCAGCTCGATGTCGCGGTTGGTGGCCGCGGCGATGCGCACGTCCACGCGCAGCGCGGTGGACTCACCCACGCGGCGCACCTCTCCGTCCTGGAGCGTGCGCAGGAGCTTGGACTGGAAGGTGGGGCTCGTCTCCGTCACCTCGTCGATGAAGAGCGTGCCGCCGTCCGCCTCCTCGAAGAGGCCCCGGCGCGTCTTCACCGCGCCGGTGAAGGCGCCCTTCGCGTGGCCGAAGAGCTCGCTCTCCAGGAGCGTCTCGCTGATGGCCGCGCAGTTGACGGGCACGAAGGGCTGGCCGCTGCGGCGGCTGTGCGCGTGGAGGGCGCGGGCCACCAGCTCCTTGCCCGTGCCGCTCTCGCCCTGGATGAGGACGGTGGCGTCGCTCTGCGCGACGCGCAAGAGGCGCGTGGTGAGGTCGCGCATCGCCTGGCTGCGGCCCACCAGCGCGGACAGGCCGTGGCGCTGGTTGAACTCGGTGGCGAAGTTGTCCACCGCCGCCTGCAGCTTGGCCCGCTCCAAGGCGCGCTCCACGCGGTAGCGCAGCTCGCCTTCCTTGAAGGGCTTGGTGACGTAGTCGTACGCCCCCAGGCGCATGGCCTCCACGGCGCTCTCGATGGAGCCGAAGGCCGTCATCATGATGGCCTGGAGGCGCGGGGCCACCTCCAGCCCGCGCTTGAGGAGCGTGAGCCCGTCCATGGGCTCCATCTTCAAATCCGTGAGCAGCAGGTCCACCCGGCCCTGCGCGAGCACGCCCAGGGCCTCCTCGCCGGTGGCGGCCTCCGACACGGTGTAGCCCTCGCCTTTCAGGAGCAGCGCGGTGGTGGCGCGCATGTTGCGTTGGTCGTCCACCACGAGGATGCGTCCTCGGGGAATCGGGGTGGTCGCGTCGGTCGTCATGGGAAGGACAGGGGCTGCGTGAGGGGCAGCCGGAAGATGAAGGTGGTTCCGCGTCCCGGGGCACTCTCCACCGCGATCTCACCGCGGTGTTCGTCCAGGATGCGCTTCACCACCGCGAGGCCCATGCCGGTGCCCTGCGCCTTGGTGGTGAAGAAGGGTTCGAAGACGCGGTGGAGCAGCTCGGCCGGGATGCCGGGCCCCTGGTCCGTCACGTCGATGCGCAGCTGCTCCCGGCCGCCGTGCGCCTCGCGGCGGGCCTTCACCTGGAGCTGGCCGCCCTGGGGCATGGACTGCATGGCGTTGACGGCCACGTTGACGAGGGCCTGGCGGATGAGCCGCCGGTCCATGGGCACCGGAGGCATGTCGGGCTCCACCTCCGAGTGGATGTGCACCGGCCGCTCCGTGGCCCCCAGCGCCTTGGCCCCCTCCAGCGCATCCTGGAGCACGCGCCGCAGGTCCTCGTGCTGGAGCACCGGGTTGCGCGGGCGGGTGTAGTCCAGCAGGTCCGCCACCATCCGGTTGAGGCGGTCGCTCTCCTCCACCAGGATGTCCATCAGCATGCCGGCGTCGCCCTCCAGCTTCACGATGCGCCGGAGGGACGCCACGGCGTTGAAGATGACGCCCAGGGGGTTTCGCACCTCGTGCGCGACGATGGCGGACAGCTCGCCCAGGGCCGCGAGCCGCTCGCGCTTCACCATCTCCGCGCGGGTGGCGGCCAGCTCCGCGTAGCTGGCCCAGAGGGACTCGTAGAGGCGCGCGTTCGCGATGGACAGCGCGAGCTGACCGCAGGTGGCCTCCGCCAGGTCGATGAGCTCCGGGCCGAAGGGACGCGGGCCGCGCACGTCGTCCACCATCACCACGCCGATGAGCTCCTCGCGCGACGTGAGCGGCAGGCCCAGCAGGGCCTTCTCCCCCAGGCGTTCGACGAGCGCGGTGCTGGCGGACGCGCCGCCCCGGGACAGGTCTTCGAGGGCGATGGGCTTGCGCTCCCGGGCCACGCGCGCGGCCAGGTCGTCGCTGTCGAGCGGCACCACCACCGTGCGGAACAGGTCGCGGTGGGCCGCCGACGCCGCCGCGCCCCGGAGCACCTTGGCCTGCTCGTCGTAGAGCAGGATGAAGCAGTTGGACACGTCCAACAGGTGCACGAGGAAGTCGGACGCGACGTCCAGGATGCTCGCCGTCTCCAGCACGCCCGACGTGGTGCGTGCCAGGTCCAGGAGGAGGCGCGTCTCGGTGAGCTGGCGCGCGGACTCGGCCCGGAGGCGGCGCTGCTCCAGCAGCATCACCAGCAGCTCCGCGAGCGTGGCCAGCAGCCGCGCGTCGCGCGCGTCGAACGGCTTGTCCTTCTGGCGCAGGGCCTGCACCACGCCGCCCCCCTCCCCGCCCCGCGTGAGCCG
>NZ_RAWA01000115.1 GCF_003611675.1 Corallococcus sp. CA053C | reverse complement strand
CAGGGGGGCAGTTCCCGCTGCGAATAGGCTTGGGCTGCCTTCCGGAGCCGGTCCTGGGCGCGGGAGAACTCCTCCTCGTCGCCGTCGTCCGCCTCGGCGTAGGCCAGGGCTGCGGCCGTCAGCCTGTCCCAGTGCGTCGCGTAGGGCTCGCGCAGCGGCTCCGATAGGGACTGCCCGCGCCGCTGCCGCATGAGGCGCCCGTGGCAGCGCCGGTGCCTGGGCGCCCGGGGCCGGGTGCAATCGCCTTCGGAGCACGGGGCTGGAGAGCGGCAGGAGGCCATGGACGTACCTGCTGTGCCGCATGCCCTGGCGGTCCGCACGAAGTGTGCGCGCGGAAGAGAGTCAACGAGAGCCGGTTTAGCGGTTTGCCACGATTCCGGGGCTGTTCCTTTTGGGTCAGCATCCACGCGCCACCCCGCAACGGAGTCCCGACATGCTCTTCCGTCCCCTTCTCGCAGCCTCTGCTCTCCTCTCGTTGCTCCCCGCCACGAGCTTCGCCCTCCCTTCCCAGTGTGACGACGTGTGCTTCTCCAGTCCCTGCAACACCTTTTGCGCGGTAGGCATGCGCACGTCGACCTGTCAGAAGGAGGGCTACTGCGGAGATCCGAGCCGCAACGATGAGCCGTCCGCTTCTATTACGGCGAACGCGTCCCCTCAGTCCGAGGACGCCGCCCCGGTGTGTCGCGAGGATCGTCCGGACGCTGAGCAGGGCGCAACCGCCGAGAGCTGAGCCACCCGCCAGCGGGCGGGTGGCGATGTCTGCCCCCGCTCGCCTCTCCATCTACTTCTCCCGGGGAGTGCCAGCCCTGAAGCTGTCTCAGGGGCTGGGCCGGCAGTAGCCCCGGGGGTAGGCGTAGCAATAGGTGCCGGTGGGGCAGGGCGGGAGCGCCGGTCCACACAGCGCCGGGTTGTCGAACTCGCAGGTGCCCCGGATGCCGTCCGTGCTGCAGTGCTGGCCCTCGGGACACGGGGGCAGCCGCGAACCACACGTCAGCGACTGCTCCGTGTCGGTGAGGGACGGCTCCTCCGACACGTCCACGGCCTCCGTGCCGCCACAGCCCGCCAGCATGACGCCCGCAGCCAGCAACAACCCCTTGATGAATCCTGCTCGCATGGGTGCTCCAGGGAAATGGTTTCCTGAATTCACTGCGCACCCAGCCTAGCCCGGTTTCACGTCCCCGAGGGTGGTGAGCCCCCGGGGGCCCAGGGCGCGCGTCACCGCGACGATGCCGAAGAAGAGCAGGGCGGCGCCCACGGTGATGGGCCGCACGCCCAGGCGGTCGGACAGCATGCCCTGGCCCCACACGCCCAGCATGTAGCCCACGTTCACCAGCAGCAGGAACAGGCTGCTCACGCGCGCTTGAAGCTCCGGCGGCGTGCGCGCCTGGCACACCGTCTTCAGGCCGGTGAAGACGACGAGGTACACGGCGCCCAGGACGAACAGCGCGACCATGGCCACGGGCAGGGTGGGGGACAGCCAGAAGATGGCGGAGCACAGGCCCACGAGCATCACGGAGACCTCCAGCAGGGCCCGCCGTCCCACGCGCGTGACGATGGCCCCCGTGCCGAATGCGGCGAGCACCGCGCCCGAGCCCTGCGCGGTGAGCAGCAGCGAGGTGGTGGTGGCGTCTCCGCCCAGGACCTTGAGGGCGAACACGGGGATGAGCCCCACGAAGGGGGAGATGAGCAGCCCGACGAACCCCACCGTCCCCAGCGCGAGCGCGATGCCGGGGTCCGTCCACGCGAGCTTCACGCCCCGGACGATGCCGGCCCACAGCGCCTCCACCTTCGGCGGCGTGGTGCGCACCGCGCCGTGCATTCGGGCCAGGGCCAGGAGCACGGCGAGGAAGGAGAGGGTGTTGATGAAGAGCGCCCCGGCGATGCCCAGCTTCGTGAGCACGAGCGCGGCGAGGACGGGGCCGATGATGCGGCCCAGGTTGAACTGCGCCGAGTCCAGGCTGAGCGCGTTGTGCAGGTCCTCCTGCGGGACGACGGCGACGGTGAGCGCGGTGGCGCAGGGGATGGCGAGCGTGCTGAAGGCGCCGTTGAGCAGCGAGATGCCCGCCACCCACGGCACGGTCAGGTTGCCCGTCGCGGCCAGCACCGTGAGCATCGCGGCGAGCAGCGCCTGGACGCAGATGCACACGGCCATGAAGCTGCGCCGGTCGAAGCGGTCCGCGAGCGCGCCTCCCAGCGGGGCGAGCACGAGCGAGGGCAGGTGGGTGAGCGCGGCGACGCCGCCCGTCCACGCGGCCTTGCCCGTCACCTGCGTGACGTAGACGCCCAGGGCTACCGACTCCATCCACGTGCCGATGTTGGACACGAGCATGCCTGCCCAGAGGTAGGCGAAGTCCCGGTGCGACAGGGCGCGGAACGAGGAGAAGCGCGAGAGCTGGAAGGTGGCCAAGGCGGGCCCGGTTCTACTGCGCTCCCCTGACGCGTGCTCGGTGGGTGCATGCCTACACGGCGGCGAGGAGGGGAGGGAGGCAGCAGGGGCGTTGACTCCCTGCCTGCCATGAGGGACGGGAGGAGCATGACGCGGCACAAGGTCCTCGTGGTTCCCCAGGCGGTCGCGGGCGAGCGGCTCGACCGGTTCCTCACGAAGCACGTCCCAGGGCTGACGCCGGAGCGCGCCCGCGCGCTGCTGGACGCGGGGCGCGTGCGCATCCGGGGCAAGAAGGCGCAGGCCACGCGCAAGCTCTGGGGTGGCGAGGAACTGGAGCTGGAGACGCCGGAGCCCCGCCCGCCGCCGGCTTCCTCGTTGGAGGGGCCGGAGCTGCCGGTGCTCCACGACGACGCGGCGTTGATCATCATCGCCAAGCCGCCGGGGCTGGTGGTGGAGCCGGAGGGGCGCGCGGCCTCCGTGGTGGGGCTGCTCGCGGCGCGGTGCCCGCCGTTCGACGTGGAGGGCGTGGCGCAGCCGGGGGTGGTGCACCGGTTGGACCGGGAGACGAGCGGCTGTCTGGCATTGGCGCGGACGGATGACGCCGTGGCGGCGCTCCTGAAGGCCTTTCAGGAGAAGCGCGTGGACAAGCGCTACCAGACGCTGGTGCTGGGAAGGCCGCCGGACACGGGCCGGCTGGAAGGCCCGTATGCGCGAGACCCGAAGGACCCGCGCCGCTTCACCACCCGCGTGCCCTCCGCGCGCCGGGCGGCGCTGACGTTCACGGTGCGCGAGCGGTTCCGGGAAGGGGCCCTGCTGGACATCGACCTGGACACGGGCCGTACGCACCAGATCCGCGTGCAGCTGTCCGAAGCGGGCTTCCCGGTGCTGGGAGACAGCGTCTACGGCACGGACGCCGCGCGCACGCACCCGGCCGCGCTCGCCGTGGGACGACAGGCCTTGCACGCGTGGCGCCTGGAGGTGCCTTCCTCCGCGACGGGGAAGATGGTGCAGGTGGAGTCCCCGCTGCCCGAGGACTTCCTGCGTGGGCTGGCGCTGCTGCGCGGCGGGGGCTCAGAAACGCCGTAGCGGTCTCACCGGAAGGCATCCACGACGTAGGCGGCTGCCACGGAGCCGTCGAGGATGGCGGTGCCCGGCTTCGACTCGGGCTCTTTCCTCATCTGGTCCTCGCTGAGCCGAGCCACCGCGCAGATCGGCAGCTTTTCGCTGTCCGGAGGGTGGGCCTCGTACCAACGGATGACGACCTGCGGGCCGCTCGTCCAGACCTGCCCATACAGACGGGTCGTCGCTTCGAGCGTGCCGAAGTCGCTCTTCAAGATGCTCTCGATGGGCCCATCGTAGAGCGTGATGCGACGGGACCTGATCTGGTTCGCATCGAGCTCCACCAGCGCGGTATCTCCGACATGGAGCCGGAGTGCTCGCATGATCTGTTTCGCTTCCGCCGAACAGTCCTGCGGTCCCGGAGTTCCATCCGCGCGCAGTGCCACCCCGCCTGTCGCAGTGCAGCCGGAGGCCATGAAGAGGATCGCGATCGCGCTGAATCCGAGGGTCTTGGTGATGGACATGAGCGGCACTTCTACTGCCGTAGCAGTGTGTGATCCATCCTCACCATGACCTGGAGGAGCCCATCACCCCGGAAGATCCGCAGCGCCAGGTCCGAGAGCTGGCCACCATCTGCCTCGAAGGCCCCCTTGTCCGCCACCACCAAGGGAAAAGCCAGACGCTTCTCCCCCACCACCTCATCCACGTCCGGCACCAGGCCGTCCGGCGAGCGCCCATGCGGCACCTGACACCCTGACGCTACGCGACCCTGTCGCGCAGGAATCCCCGGGCGAAGTCATCACTCAGGAACTTGCCGTCGAACTCCTCCATCCCCGCCATCCTCCCGAAGGTCTTCTCGAGGATGGACTCGGGCTCCATGCCGATCGGGTCGCCATGGCGTTTCAGCCTGCGCACCTGCGCCACCGCCAGGCGCACGAAGAGCTTCCACCAGAGCTTGAGCAGCGCCGTCTTGATGGGGCCCGCATGGGCCATCAGCGTCTGCACGCCCAGCCGGGTGCCGGCGATGTGCCGCGACTCGTCCTTCAACATCAGGCGGATCATCTCCTTCCCCGTCAGGTCCACCGCGTCCAGCTCCAGCGACCGCTGGAAGAGGGTCGCCGCCAGGGACTCCGTGAAGTAGGTCGCCAACAGCCACCGCTCCACCGCAAGGGGACCCGTCGTCGCCAGGAACACCAGCGGATCAAATGCCCGCTGCTTCGCCGGAGGCGAGTCGAGCTTGTTCAGGTAGGTGCGGAAGACGAACAGGTGCTTGGACTCGTCGTAGCACTGGGTGGAGTAGTAGGTGACCATCTCGCTCGTGTCGAACAGGTGTGCGGCCTTGTTCATCAGGCGCTGGATGATCTCAAGCCCTTGCCACTCGCCCTCGTAGAAGTACTGGAGGATCTGGATCCACCCGTCCTTGACGGCGCTCCGTTCAATGGGGCGGCTCCAGTCAATGGCGGTCTCGGGGTTCCAGTCGGCCGCGAACGCCATGCGCGAAAGCCCATCCCACGTCTTCGCCGTGGCCTTCTCCAGGGGGGTGTTCCTTGGTGTCATGGCGCACGAGACAAGCCCAGCTGGCCGTGCGGCGCGACACCCGCGCGATCCGCGCGTTGGATAGCGGAAGGTCCAGGAGCCAGCGCCCGTGCGTCCCCCGACACCGGGGACGCACGGGCGTCGCGACCGGACCTAGCGGTCCGGACGCTGCGTCACCCGGATGGCATTGACGAGCGGTTCTCCGAAGCCCTGGCGTGGGATGAGCCGCAGGTTGAACTGGCCGTCGGTGACGGTGACGAAGAAGCCGTGATCATCCGCCCGCAGCAGCCCCACCTCGTTGGCGATGTCGTGCGCCGGCAGCACCAGGTCGTTCTCCGCCACCACGTCGTAGATGCGCTCCAGCCGCTGCTTGCCCTGGATCTCCGCGAAGCGCAGCTCCAACTGGTACACGCCCGGCGGCAGGTTGTCGAAGCGGTACTCGACGAAGCCCCGCCGCCCCCGCTGGTAGAGCCGATCCTCCACCGTGCCGGCGATGGCCCGTGACGTCGAGGCCCGGTCCGACGGCTCCAGGTACCCCCAGCTTCCGGGCGCATGGCGCTGATCCGCCGCCCACGGGTTCGCGAAGCGGTCGACATACGTGTCGCCGCCCGAGTTCACCGCCTGCTGGTAGGCCGGGACGATGAGGCTCACGCGCACCTGCTGCAATGGCTGCCGCCCGCTGTTGGTCCGCACGAACACCGTGGCCTGATAGACACCGGGCGCAAGCCCGCGCGTGTCCACCGTGACCGCGATCTCCTGACGCTGCCCGGGGGGCAGGCTGCCCTGCTGCGGCTGCTCCGAAAGCCACGGGACGTCCGTGAACGCCGGCACGCCGCTCTCCAGGAGGAACACCTTCTTGGCTTCCATGCCCACCATCCACAGGTTGCCCCGCTCATCCATCTCCAGGCCGGCGCCGTTGAAGCCCGGCGTCGGGTGCGCCAGCGTGTTCAGCACGGTGCAGGTGGCGGGGTTGAGCTCGTAGATCGTGTCCGAGGGGCTGTTGGTCGCCGCCCAGAGCACTCCCATCGAACCGTTCCAGGCGAGGCCGGAGATGGCGTTGTCCGGGGGGCTGCACTGGCTGATCACCGCGCCCCGGTCCGCATGGGAGAGCCCCTTGATGTGATACACGATGCCCTCGTTCCAGCCGCCCACGTAGAACGTGTCGTCATCCGCGCGGTAGGCCAGACCTCGCTGGGAGGTGACCGTCCACGGGAGCGCGCCGCTGATGACCTCCACCTCCTCACCCGTGAGCGGGTTCCAGCAGTGGATGCCATTGTCGCCGCCCACGGCCAATTGGCACATCAGCCCCCGGCCTGCGTCATAGGCCATGTCCGCGGGCCACTCGCCCGCCCACGGCGTCGCGAAGGTCCGCCCCGTGGCCGCGCCCTCCACGGTGAACTCGTGGTTGAAGCGCAGTGAGGCATCCCCCACCCAGACGCTGCCCGTGAAGCCCACGCCCCAGGGGACGTCCAGCCCCGTGGCGGGCCAGCTGCGCAGCACGTCCCCGACCAGGCTCGCGGACCAGCCGGGCGTCGCCGCGAGGCCCATGAGCTGCCGCGTGGTGCGGCTGTTCGGCTCCGCCTTCAGGTTCCGGACCCGCGAGCGCAGCGACGTGAGCCGCACCTGCTCGCCGCCCGCCTCGGCCAGCTCCCACTTCAGCGGCGCCGAACCGGTGTTGCCCAGCGTCAGCGGAAGCGTCCGCCGCTGCCCCGGCGGGACGATGAACTCCAGCACCGTGGGGGTGAGCACGGCGCGGGCCGTGCGCAGCACCCAATCCCTGTTCACCACCTCTTCATCCACCGACAGCCGGACTCCGCCGGACTCCGTCCCGTAGTTGGGCGCGGAGACCGCCAGCCCGTACGTCCCGAGCGGCAACTGCAGGCGGTAGCGGCCCTGCGCGTTCGTGGTGGCGACCCGGAACACGCTGCCCCCCACCAGGGCGCGCACGGTGGCGTCGGCGACCGGCAGCCCGTCATTGGCATCCGTCACGACGCCCTGGACGAAGCCGTTGGGCGGCAGGTCGAACAGGATGGCCCGCTCCGAGCGCAGGGAGGGCGTGTTGAACGAGGTCATCAGCCCGACGGTGCCGGACGCGTTCTCGATGCCCACCGTCGCTGAACCACCCTGCTCCAGCGCGCTGGCGTCGAGGTCCCGGTACTGCATCAGCACCCGCCCGTCCTCGAAGAGCACCACCTCGAAGCTCACGCTCGCCTCCGGGGCCTCGTAGAACGAGACGTCCCGCCACTCGATGACGAACTCGCGCGACGGCGCCGTGCCCCGCTCCAGGATGCGGACGCTGGCCGCCGCGTCCACGATGAAGTCATCCCAGAACGGGTGGAGGGCCGCGTTGGGGGGAGCGGTGTCCGGAACCGGGCCGTTGATGTTGAACGCGTTGGGCGCGAGGAAGTTCAGCGAGCCATTCGTCGAGACAAACACCTTGTCATACGTCTGCCCATAGAAGGTGAAGGGGAAGGGCAGGGGTAGCTCGATGGATTCGTCATCCCCTGTCAGCGGGACGACCGTGGTGGCTTCGACATAGGCGGAGCCCTGGAGCCGGCAGAAGTAGCCGTACGCGTCCGACCGGCCGCTCAGCACGAAGTCCAGCACCTCTTCACCGTCCACCACCAGCGGGAGCGTCACCGCGTCGAAGCAGCCTCCTGCCTCCACCCGGACGTCATACGGACCCTCCGGCACTTTTTCGAAGTGGTAGCGGCCGTCCGCGCCGGTGATGGCCGGCGCAAGGGGCGTCCCCAGCAGGGTGACGGTGGCGTTGGCCACCGGGGCGCCCGACGCATCCGTGACGCGGCCGGAGACCTCGTGCGAAGGCACCCGGGCCAGGGAGAAGTCCTGGGTGGCGGTGCCGCCCTCGCTCACCCCGACCCCGGTGACGGTGACCGTCTCGTAGCCGAACAGGCGGACCGTCACCGTGTAGCTGCCCACGGGGAGCACGAGCGAGTAGCTCCCCTGGGCGTCCGTGACCGTCGTCCTTTCGGTGGGGCCCGTCACGTCGACGCGGGCCCCCGCGAGCGCGGTGCCCGTGGACGCCACGGTGACCTGGCCCGCGAGCAGCCCCGTGGGCCCTCGCGGAGAGAGCTCGACCGCGCGAAAGGCATCCAGGGTCCCTTCGCCCCAGACGTTGTTGTCAGCGGGCGTGCCCCCACAGCCCAGGTCTTCCCGGTCCACCGCCGACGCGTCGAGCAGCGCGCGCGTGGTGGCCACATCCCCCAGCAGCGAGGGGGCCGCCGACCACATCAGGGCGACCGTCGCCGCGACGTGGGGCGAGGCCATGGACGTGCCGCTGTAGGCTTCATATCCGCCGCCCGGCACGCTGCTGCGCACGTTCACGCCCGGCGCCGCGATGTCTGGCTTGAGGATGCCGCCGAACGCCGAGGCGCCCCGGCCGGAGAACGACGCGATGGTGCCGTTGATGTCGAACGCGCCAGCGCTGTAGGACTCCGGGTAGGCACCGGGGGTTCCGGAGGTGCCGCAGCCGGATTCGCCATCATTGCCATTGGAGAAGACAGGGAAGATGCCCGCGGCGACCCATGCCTGCACGATGGACTGGAAGAAGGGATCCGTGGGCCCACCGCCCCAGGAGTTGTTGATGATCTGCGGCCGCAGGTCCGGTCGTGGGTTGCCGCCGTTCAAGTCCGTGGGGGCCAGCATCCACTGGCCGGCGGCCAACAGCGCCTCCACCGAGCAGCCCAGATCCTCACACCCCTTGGCGGTCATCCACCGCACGCCCGGAGCCACGCCAATCTGGTTCGCCCCCGGTGCGCCGTCGTCGCCCACCATCGTGCCCAGCGTGTGCGTGCCGTGCCCCGCGTTGTCACAGGGCGCGAGCGACGGGCTGCCGCATGTCTGGGTCGGGTCGAACCAGTTGTAGTTGTGGTCCACGCTGCCGTCCGCCTGGCGCCCGCGGTACTGGCGCGCCAGCGCGGGGTGGTCGAACTGGGCGCCCGTGTCGATGCTGCCCACGGTGATGCCCTCGCCCCGGGTGCCAAACGTGGCCCAGGCCTCGGGGGCGCGGATCCGGGAGACGTTCCACTCCAGCGCGGTGGGATGGACCGCGAGGCCAGGGCGCGGCTTGGGAATCTGGAAGCGCACGTCCCGCACCACCCGCTCGACGTCGGGGTGCCGCGCCAGCTCCTTGGTGGTGAGGGCGTCCGCATCCACCCGGATGGCATTGATGATCCACGCGGACTGGTAGCTCAACCCACGGCGGTTCAGCGCGTTGCGCAGGTCCTTCTGACTGCCCTGGGCGACCGTCTGCAATTGCTGGGTGACGAAGCGGCCCCGCGCGGCCCAGTCCTTGATGGCATACGCCGGGCCCAGGTCTGCCTTCTGGCGGAGCACCAGCCAGACGGCGTTGCCCGGCTTCGATGGCGGCGGCTTCGCTGACGCCACCGGCGGGGACGAGGAGGCGGCGAGGAGGGGGACCGAGGCGAGCACGACCAGCGCGAGCGCGAGCGCGCCCCACCGTCGGGGGGGCCGGATGAGGGACTTCATGGCGGGTTCTCCCCCTGGGGCCCCTACGGGGAAAGGGCGCCCGGGCAGGCATGGGTTGACGGCGACGACGCCGTGATCTGCGTCGTCGCGCCGGGTCCTGCCACTGCGCATCAGGATGGCGGCGTGCCCGACACAGGACACGACGCGGGTTTCAGCGGGCTGGCAGGTTGAGCACGACCCAGGTGCGGTCGCGACACGTCCCAATCCAATCCTTCAGGTCATGCAGGTGCAGGTGCGCTGGGGGAGGACTGGCATTGTCCCACTCGGAAAACCCCAGCCCCAGGTAGGGCCGGGCTCCGAAAAAGCTGAAGGCAAGCAGGCCGGCTGTCTGGCTGATAATTCCGTTTAAACGCCGTTTGTTCAGTCGGGTTGTGCTCGTGTTACATTCTTGATACTCTCATTTTCTCAGCTCATTCCTCTTCCGGGGAGGTCGGCCCACCTCCGCGGCAATGGCTCACATTGTGAGGACGGGATTCGTGTGTCTGCGTTTCCCGAAGGGTCGCTGCCTCCACCCCCTGTCGCATCGAGCCCCCATGACCTCCGCCCCCGAGCGGCTGTCGCTGAACTCCCCTCCTGACGTTCCGCTACGCGCGACGGTTCCCTTGAGTCCGGGAGCCGGACGGTGACGGGCCTGGGGGGCATGACGTCAGAGACAGCCGGAGAGTGGGAGAAGGTGCTCGTCATCTTCGCGGCCGAGGCCGAGCGGCTCGTCTCCTCCATGGAAGAGGGGCTCATCGCGCTGGAGGTGTCTCCCGCGGACGACCTGCTCCCGGGCATCCTGCGCGGGGCGCATACGCTGAAGGGCGCCGCGGGGTCGCTCGGCTTCCAGGCCGTGACGGACTACACGCACGGCGTCGAGGACCTCCTCCAGGCGCTGCTCGACCAGCGCCTCACGGTGAACGAGGAGCGGGTGTCGCTGCTGCTCGCCGCCGTGGACCACCTGCGCGACTTGAGCCAGGCGTCGCTCGCCGGCGTGGATTCGCTGGGTGCGGTCCACAAGGCGCACCTCGCCCTGCTCAAGAGCACCGCCAGCGCCCACCCGTCCGTGAAGGCGGCCCCGGCGGCCCCGGCCCCGCTCAGCCTCCCGCGGCTTCCGGAGGCGCGCGGCGCGACGCGGGGCCGCTCGCGGATGGATCTGGAGCGGTTGGACCGCATCGTCACGCTCACCGCGGAGCTGTCCGTCGCGCGCGGCCGGATGACGCAATTCCTGACGCGCGCGGAAGGCTCCGGCGCCAGCTGGGAGGACGCGCTCGCCCAGCAGCGGGAGATGGATCCCCTCTTCGAGGAGCTCCAGGAAGAGGTGATGAAGGTCCGCATGGTCCCGGTGGGGCCGCTGTTCCGCCAGCACCTGCGCACCGTGCGCGACCTGGCCCGCTCGCAGCAGAAGCTGGCCCTGCTGGAGCTGGAGGGCGAGGACGCGACGCTGGACACCGCGGTGCTGGACGCGCTGCGCGACCCGCTGCTGCACCTCTTGCGCAACGCGCTGGACCACGGCATCGAGTCCCCCGACGAGCGGCGGGCCGCGGGCAAGGACCCCCGGGGCCACCTGCGGCTCAAGGCCTACCATGACGCCGGCAGCGTCGTGGTGGAGCTGGCCGACGACGGCCGCGGCATCCAGCGCGAGCGGGTCCGCGAGCGCGCGCGGGAGCGGGGCCTGGTGGCGGCGCCCGAGCGGCTGCGCGACGACGAGCTGTTGCGCCTCATCTTCGAGCCGGGCTTCACCACCGCGGCCACCGTGACGGAGCTGTCCGGACGCGGCGTGGGCATGGACGTGGTGCGCCGGGACATCGAGGCGCTGCGCGGCTCCGTCTCCGTCCAGAGCCAGGAAGGCAAGGGCACCACCCTGACGCTGCGCCTGCCCCTCACGCTCGCCGTCATCCAGGGCTTCGCGATGGGCGTGGGCGACCAGGTCTACGTCGTCCCCATCCAGGGCGTGCAGGAGTGCATGGAGGTCCCCGCGGACGAGCGCTCGTCGAGCGCCTCCGGCGTCCTGTCCCTGCGCGGCCAGCCGCTGCCCTACCTGCGGCTGCGCCAGGTGTTCGGGCTGGGCGGCGAGCTGCCGGCCCGGGAGAACGTCGTCGTCCTCAAGCACCCGGACGGCGTCATCGGGCTGGCGGTGGACGAACTCCAGGGTGAAGGCCAGCGCGTCATCCGGCCCCTGGGCAAGCTCTTCCAGGGCGTGCCCGGCATCTCCGGCTCCACCATCCTGGGCGATGGCCGCGTGGGCCTGCTGCTGGACACGCCCACGCTGGTGCGCAGGGCCATCCTCCGCGCCGGCGAGCCCGGCGAGCCTGCCGACGCCTCCTCTTCCCCGCAGGACCTCCTCCCCCCTTCCGACGCGCCCCGCGCGCTGTCACGGCCGTCCCCCCTTTCGGAGTGACCATGTTCAAGAACCTGAGCATCTCGGGAAAACTGCTGCTCGCCTTCGGCTCGATGGTGGCCATCATCGTCGCCCTCGTCGCCATGGTGTACATGACGCTGGACCGGGCGGCCGTGTCGTCGAACTACGACACCGAGAGCCGGCTGGTGCTGATCGCCGTGCGCACCCTGGAGGGTGACATGGCCGACCTGGAGACGGGTCAGCGCGGCTTCCTCATCACCGGCGACGAGAAGTTCCTGGACCCCTACACCCAGGCGCGCCTGAGCATCTCCCAGAACATCGACCGCATCCGCGAGCTCACCCAGGGCAACCGCCGCGAGCAGGATCGCCTGCAGGAGATCCGCGACCTGATGCAGCAGTGGGTGACCCAGCACCTGGAGCCCCTCATCGCCCAGCGCCGCGAGGTCAACGCGGGTCGGGGTGACCTGGCGCAGCTCATCGCGGTGGAGCAGTCCGCGCGCGGCAAGCAGACCGCGGACCGCATCCGCACGATGCTCACCAAGCTGGCCGACGACGAGGAGGCCCTGCTGCAGGAGCGCATCGCCCAGACCGCCGTGCTGGGGCGGGACCTGTACAACGCCCTCACCTTTGGCGGCCTCTTGAGCGTGGCGCTCGCGGGCCTGCTGTCCTACTTCCTCACCCGCAGCATCGTGCAGCCGCTGAACGAGGCCGTGCAGGTGACGGCGCAGGTCACCTCCGGCGACCTCACGGCGAACATCACCGCCCAGGGCCGCGACGAGACGGGCCGGATGATGGGCAGCATGCGGGAGATGATCCAGCGGCTGTCGGGCGTCATCAGCGAAGTGCGCGGCGCCGCGGGCTCGCTGTCGTCCGCGTCCCTCCAGGTGGCCTCCGCCGCGCAGGGCCTGTCGCAGGGCACCAGCTCCCAGGCGGCCTCCGTGGAGGAGACCACCGCCAGCCTGGAGCAGCTCAACGTGAGCATCCGCCAGAACTCGGAGAACAGCCGGGAGATGGAGCAGACGGCCGTGAAGGGCGCCCGGGACGCGGAGGAGAGCGGCCGCGCGGTGAAGGAGACCGTGGAGGCGATGAACGCCATCGCGGAGCGCATCTCCATCGTGGAGGAGATCGCCTACCAGACGAACCTGCTCGCGCTGAACGCCGCCGTGGAGGCGGCCCGCGCCGGCGAGCACGGGCGCGGCTTCTCCGTCGTCGCCACGGAGGTGCGCAAGCTGGCCGAGCGCAGCCAGAAGGCCGCGAAGGAGATTGGCGGCCTGGCCTCCTCCAGCGTGAAGGTCGCCGAGCGCAGCGGACAGCTGCTGGGTGAGCTGGTGCCCGCCATCCGCCGCACGTCGGAGCTGGTGCAGCAGGTGACCAACGCCTCGCGCGAGCAGGCCGTGGGCGTCTCGCAGATGACGCGCGCCATGACGCAGGTGGATCACGTCACGCAGCGCAACGCCTCCGCCGCGGAGGAGCTGTCGTCCACCGCCGAGGAGATGGCCACCCAGGCCGAGTCGCTCCTGCAGATGATGACGTTCTTCCGGCTGGTGGAGGGCTTCGGCTTCAACGCCCCCACCGCCCCGGCGCGGCCCACGGCGCCCCGGCTGCCGGCCTCGCCTGGCCGGGGGCTCCAGATGTCCGCGCAGGGGGCGCTCGCCGCGGCCTCGCCGCTGTCCGTGTCCCGGCACCTCAACGGGCACGCCAACGGGCATGCCAACGGGCACCTGAACGGCGCGGCGGAGTCTCCGGCCCACCCCGACTTCCAGCGATTCTAGGGAGACCGCGCACCATGAACAACCCCAACGAACCCGGTGGCGCCCGGTCCAGCTACCTGAGCTTCATGCTCGCGGACGAGCAGTACGCCGTGGGCCTCCTTCAGGTGCGGGAGATCATCGAGTACCGCCCCGTCACGCGCGTGCCGGGGATGCCGGCCGCCGTGCAGGGCGTCATCAACCTGCGCGGCAGCGTGGTGCCCGTCGTGGACCTGGCCGTGAAGTTCGGCCTGCCGCCCCGGCCCATCACCCGCTGGTCCTGCTTCGTCATCGTCGAGGCGACGTTCGACGGCCAGCAGACGGTGCTGGGGCTGCTCGCGGACACCGTGCGCGAGGTGCTGGAGCTGGGCCCCGGCGACATCGAACCGCCCCCGGCCTTCGGCACCCGCGTGCGGCTGGAGTTCCTGCGGGGCATGGGCCGGCAGGAGGACGCGTTCATCCTGCTGCTGGACCTGGACCGGCTCCTGTCCCTCGACGAGCTGCTGCGGCTGACGAGCGCCGCCGACGAGGTGACGGCTCCCATGCCGGCTCCGGCGTCCGCGCAGTCGTCCGGGGCCGCGCTTCCGGAAGCCCAGGGCAACGGGTGAGGGGATGACCGTGCTCGCGGCAGGGTCGCATGCGTTGCCTCCCGCGCTGTCGCACGGGGAGCTGATGTTGTTCCAGCGACTGGTGGAGGCGGAGACGGGCATCCACCTGTCCACGGCGAAGAACGCGCTGGTGGCGAACCGGCTGTCGCGGCGGCTGCGCGAGCTGGGGCTGAGCTCGTTCGCCGCGTACCACGCGTATGTCACCTCGCGCGGGAACGAGGCGGAGAAGGTGCGGATGCTCGACAGCCTCTGCACCCACGAGACGTCCTTCTTCCGCGAGCCCCGGCACTTCGAGTTGCTGCGCGACCACGTCCTGCCGGAGTGGGCCGCGCAGGGGGGCAGGGGACAGCGCCCCCGCAGCGTCCGCGTCTGGAGCGCGGGGTGCTCCACGGGAGAGGAGCCGTACTCGCTGGCGATGACGCTCCTGGAGGCCTTCCCCCGGGGCTCCGGGTGGAACGTGGAGGTCGTGGCGACGGACCTGTCCACCTGGGCCGTGCAGCGCGCGGAGCAGGGGCTCTGGAGCCAGGAGCGGGCGCGGACCATCCCGACGCCGCTCTTGCGCAGGTACATGCTCAAGGGCGTGCGCAGTCAGGAGGGGTTGATGACGGCGGGCCCGGAGCTGCGCGCCGTGATGCGCTTCGGCCGCGCCAACCTGCATGTCCCCAGCACGTGGCCCCAAGGGACGTTCGACCTCATCTTCTGCCGCAACGTGCTCATCTACTTCGGCGCGGACGCGCGCGCGCGCGTCATCCAGGGGCTGCTCCAGCGCCTGCCGGAGACGGGGTACTTCTTCCTCGGGCACGCGGAGAGCCTCATCGGCATCACCGCGGCGGCGCGCTCGGTGAGCGCCAACGTGTACACGCCCCGCCCGGGCCCCGCGACGACGTCCCGCGAGTAGCGCGTCCTGCGGGAGGAGCGGAAGCCATGCCCGCCCGGCGCCGGCCCCTGCCAGGCCAGACGGCCGAGTGGGTGGGCGAGAGGGAGCCCTCGTCTCCAGATTGGATCTGGACCCGAGGCCGTCCAGGCACGGCCTCCCCTTCCAGGAGACAGCACCATGGCACGCGCAATCCTCAAGAAGGCCGGCGAGGCGGACGAGCGCCGGCTCTTTGTTTCGCACGGTGAAGCAGACGTCCTGAACCTCGGAGAGCTCATCATCGGGCGGGGCGTCTTCGAACCGGGCTGGCAGTGGTCCCAGCACGTGAAGCCTCTGTCCGGCACCGAGTCCTGCGAGGTCGTCCACACCCTCTGCGTCCTCACCGGACGGATGCACATCCAGATGCGGGATGGCCAGGAGCTGGACCTGGATCCGGGCGACGTCGCCTTCATTCCGCCGGGCCACGATGCCTGGGTCGTGGGCGATGAGGTCTGCCGCGTCGTGGACTTCACCGGGGCGGAGGACTACGCCCGCGTCCGCATGGGCAGGGACGAGGCGCCGCAGCCCTCCTTGCAGTAGGCCCGGGCCCTCGCCGGGGGCGGGCGCGCGCACCCGCATGCACGTGGCACCCGCGTGTCTGAAGTTACGGGGGACCCTGGGCCCACGGGCCCATCCCACGGAAGGCAATGCCATGAGTGACGCAGACAGGATCCGCGCGGTCCTCCTCCAGATCTCCGAGCTGATCCGCTCGGTGACGCAGGAGGGAGGAGTGACGGAGCATGAGCACTTCGAGGAGGCGGAAAGCAGGGAGTACCATCCCGCCAGCACGGGGGGGTGCACGCTGAAGCTGCTGCCCAGGCGCCTGCTGGTGAGGGCCGCGGAGGTGGCGACGAAGGTCAACCCGGTGAACGCGCCGGTGTTGGGGCCGCTCGCCGCGATGGGCGTGAGCCTTCCGCTGGACCCGCTGCGCATCGCGCTCCTGACGTCGAAGTACTGGGGGCCCGCCACGCGCAAGCTGACCGTCAGCTTCCTGGAGTCCACCCCGGCCAACCTGCGCGCGCGCATCGTCCAACACCTGAACGCCTGGGCCGCGAGCGCCGGGGTTTCGTTCGTCGAGACGAGTGGCACGGGCGACGTCCGGATCTCCCGGGGCCCGGACGGCTTCTGGTCGTACCTGGGCACGGACATCAAGCTCATCCCCACGCACCTGCCGACGATGAACCTGGACGCGTTCACGATGAACACGCCGGAGTCCGAGTACCGCCGTGTCATCCGGCACGAGGCAGGGCACACGCTGGGCTTCCCGCACGAGCACATGCGCCGCGAGCTGGTGGCGCGCATCGACCCCGCCAAGGCGTACGCGTACTTCCTCCGGACGCAGGGCTGGGACAAGGCCACGGTCGACCAGCAGGTGCTCACCCCGCTCGATGACAAGACCATCTTCTCCACGCCACCGGATCAGACCTCCATCATGTGCTACCAGCTGCCGGCCTCCATCACGCGCGACGGGCAGCCCATCCTGGGAGGCGTGGACATCAACGGGACGGACTCGCTGTTCGCGGGCCTCATCTACCCGAAGTTCGGCTTCGGAGAGGTGAAGGCCGGCCGCAAGGAGAAGGTGGAGGGCGAAGCGGAGCTCGTTCCCACGATGGCCCAGGCGTACGCGCAGGATTGGGGCGCGGCACAGGATCCGCAACACATCATGTAGGCTGCCTTTCCATGCCCTACCAACGCCCTCCGGTGAAGGCCCCGCGTCTGTCTGGCGTGGCCCTCAAGGCCCTCGTCAACACCCTGGAGCGGGGCGGCGTCGGGCCCGCGTTGGTGGAGAAGCTGATGCGGGACAGCGGCATCGACCGGTGGCGTGAGCTGTCCGCCGGCGATGCGACGCCCCTCCAGTACCCCCTGCCGCCCGGTGCGCCGCCGGCCGAACCGCAGACCCCGGAGGCGCAGGCCGCGCGCGCCATCGCCGCGTCGCCGGTGGCGCCACCGCGGGAGACGGTGGCGGCCTTCGCGCGCGCGTACCGGGACGGCGGGACGGATCCGGTGGCCGTGGTGCACCGGCTCCACGAAGCCATCGAGCGGCTGGACGGCGGCGCCGACCGCCTGGGCCTCTTCATCGCGCGCAAACCCGACGAGGTGCTGCGGGCGGCGGAAGCGGCGGGGGAGCGGCTGCGCGCGGGCAGGCCCCTGGGCGTGCTCGACGGGGTGCCCGTCGTCCTGAAGGACGAGCTGGACCTGGCGGGCTTCCCCACGACGCTGGGCACGACGTTCCGCTCCGAGCCGGCCCAGGCCGACTCCACCGTGGCCGCGCGCCTGAAGGCCGCGGGCGCGGTCATCCTGGGCAAGGCCAACATGCAGGAGATTGGCATCAACCCCATCGGGCTGAACCCGCACCACGGCGCCGCGCGCAACCCGTGGAACCGGGGCCACCTCACCGGCGGCAGCTCCAGCGGCTCCGGGGCCGTCGTGGCGGCGGGGCTGTGCCCGGTGAGCATTGGCGCGGACGGGGGCGGCTCCATCCGCATCCCGGCCGCGCTCTGCGGGGTCGTGGGCCTCAAGGCAACCTGGGGCCGCATCCCGGAGACGGGCGTGCCGCCGCTGTGCTGGAACGTGGCGCACGTCGGCCCCATGGGCCTCACCGTGGACGACGTCGCGGCGGTGTATGCGATTGTCGCGGGCTCCGACGGGCGGGATGTCGCGTCGCTGCAACAACCGCCGCACCACCTGTCTGGCTATGAAGACGGCGCGTTGAAGGGCGTCCGTCTGGGCCTCTGCACGCCGCACTTCGAGGACGCCGACGCGGACGTGGTGGCCCGGTGCCGCGACGCGGTGCGGGCCCTCACCGACGCGGGGGCCACGGTGGTGGAGCTTCCTCCGCCCGACCTCAACACCATTCTCTGGACGCACAGCTGCATCATCCTGAGTGAGATGACGGAGGCGATGCTGCCGCAGGTGAAGGTGCGCGCGTCCGTGTTCGGGCTCGACTCGCGCACCAACCTGGCGCTCGGGCGTCACTTCCGGGCGACGGACTTCGTCCATGCGCTGCGGCACCGGCAGCGGTTGACCCGGGAGCTGCTGGCGCTCATGGCGGACGTGGATGTCATCGTCACGCCGACGACGGCCAGCACCGCCCCGCTCATCCCCGAAGCGGCGCTCCCCGCCGGAGAGTCGAACCTGCCCATGGTGGACGCGCTGATGCGCTTCATCCGCCTGGCGAACCTCACGGGCTGCCCCGCCCTCTCGGTGCCGGCGGGCTTCGACCGCGCGGGCCTGCCGGTGGGCGTGCACCTCATGGGACGGCCCTATGAGGAACACCTGCTGCTGCGCCTGGGCCGGGTGGTGGAGCGCGCGACGGAGCGCCGCACGCCGGCCGTCCACGTGAATGTCCTGCCCTGACGGCGCGAGCAGGTCCCGGCGCCCGGGCGGGTTTCGCTTTTGTTAGCGTCGGCTTTCGTCCCGCCAGGGTGGCGCGGACAGGAGGCGACCCCGGGATGGACTCAATCGACACGCGCCTGGAGCGGCTGGATGCCCGCTTCCGACGGTTGCAGGGCCTCACCTTCGCCGCGCTCGCCCTGGCAGGCGTGGGCCTGGGCGCGGCGGCCCTGCGGGATGCACCGACGCATCCTGGAGAGCTCGTCGTCTCCCGGCTGGTGCTCCGAGATGCGCAGGGCCGTACGCGGGCCACCCTGGGCACGGACCGGGGCGGCGGCGCGGCGCTGGTGTTGCACGACAATCAGGGCCGGCCCCGGGCGCTGCTGGGCCTGGGCGAGGACGAGTCCCCCCGGCTGCGCTTCTCCACCGCGGAGGGCGAGTCGCTGGCGGAGCTGATGGTGTTCTCGGACGAGGCCCCGCGCCTCACGTTGTCCAACTCCGGAGGCGTGGAGCTGTTCTCCGTGGGGCTCCAGGTGGACGGCTCTTCGCGGCTGGAGCTGGCGGATGCGAACGGGCGGCCCCGCGCCATCCTCGGCGCGGACGAGAACGGCTCGCCCGGGTTGCTGCTGGTGGACCGGCGCGGACAGACGCGCGCGGCCTTGCGCGTGGGGCACTCGGACGAGGCGAGCCTCGTGCTGGAGGGAAGCGACGGCGAGGTGTTCCGCGCGCCCCTCGTGCAGTAGCGGCCCTCAATCCCAGCCGCGCAGCTGCATGCGCACGCGCTGGGTCAGGAGCGCCCACTCCTCCCGCTTGAGGGTGGCCAGCACGCGGCCGCCCACGATGGTGAGCCCGGTGAGCGTCATCACCAGGAACCCGATGCGGTGGTCCCTCAGCCCCGCGTCGAGCAGGTTGGCCACCACGTCCAGGGTGAGGAACAGCGTCCCCAGCGCGAGGTAGGCGCGGATCTGCAACGCCATCCCCACCGCCACGCCCAGCAGGCAGACCGCCCCGAAGACGAGCGCATACGTCCCGTCCGCCGACTCGCCCATCCGCAGCGCCAGCTTCGCCGCCGCGGGCACGTACAGCAGCAGCCCTCCGAGGATGCGCACCGCGTTGCGGGCGGCGTGCGGCAGGCTGGCCGTGAAGAGCTGCCCCAGCATCAGGAGCAGCAGGCCGAGCGGCGCCAGGTACACCTCCAGCCCCTCCAGCCCGAACGCGAGCGCGGCGATGAGCAGCGCGAGGTTGGCGGCACCCGCCGCGAACGCGCCGAACATCCGGCTGCGCTCCACCGCGCCCAGCGCCGAATACAGCAGGCCCGAGCCGCCCGCGAGCAGGGCCGCCTCGCCCGTCGCGTCCCCCGGGAGGACGAGCGCGATGCCAATGGGCAGCAGCGCCGCGAACCGCCGCGTCGCCTGCTCCACGGGGCGCACGCCCGCCCTGCGCGCCAGCACCGTCACGCCCACCAGGACGAAGCCCAATGACAGCGCGAAGAGGGCGTCATGCTCGGGGCGCAGGCCCTGCGCGTACAGGCCGCGCACCAGCGCGTAGACGCCCACCACCGCCACCTGCACGAAGTACACGTGCCGGCCGGTGTGCTCGCGCCACGCGCAGTGCAGGGACACGCCCACGGCCAGCCCGATGGCCGCGAGCGCCAGCGGCAGCGCCTCCTCCGTCGCCTGGCCCCCCACGGCGAGGACGGCGAGCAGCACGCCGGTCGCCACCAGCCACAGGTCGCGCCCCCAGCCCATTCCATCCGCCACGTCGCTCCGCCGCCGCGACGTCACGCGGTGGGCCACGTGCAGCGCCAGCGCGCTCCCCGCGGCGGCCAGGGCCAGCGCCGCGCCCTGGGACATGAAGAGGGGCGCGTAGTCCGGCCACTGCGCGAGCTGGAGCGCGCGGATGACGAAGGACACCATCAGCGCGGAGACGACGGCGCTGCCCATCACGGCCGTCCCGAGCCCCGCCACGAACCCGGCGAAGGCGCCCCGCCACTGGAACGCCGCCACGAGCAGCGTCGCGGCGATGAGCGCGAGCGTCATTGGGAGCGCGGGGGAGACCATCCACCGCCCGTCCAGGCCCACGAGCATCCGCCAGACGAGGACGGGGACGGCCGCCGTTGTCGACGTCGCCTGCGTCGCGGCCAGCGCATAGGCCATCGCCGCCAGGCCGTAGGGCACCACGGCGAGGTGGGCGCGGAACCGCGTGGAGCCCGCGTCGAGCCCCCGCCGCCGCGCGACCCACGGGCTGAGCGCCACCACCGCCAGCGCCACCAGCGCGAGCACCGGGCCCGGCCATGTCGCGAAGAAGTCGAGGCGGTGCGCCTGGGCATGGATGAGCAGGAGGAGGCCGACGCCCAGGGCGCTCCGCCCCGGACCGCGCGCCCCTCCGATGAACAGCACGGCCCCCGTGGCGAAGGCGAGCCCCGCGGCCGTGAGCCCGGGCTGGAAGAACGCCGCCGCCGCCACGAGCATCACGGCCGTGAAGGACCAGCGGCGCAGGGCCCGGAGCAAGGGCAGGTGGAGGTACTCGTCGCCCAGGGAGAAGAGGCGGCGGAGGAAGGCGCGCCCCGCTTCCAGGCGGCCCACCCCCAATGCCACCCCGGCATAGACGAGCCCCGCGGCGGCGACGCCCGCGAAGGCCCGCTGCCACAGGAGGAAGAGGGTGTCGCCGGGAGCAAGCCACGCCTCGGGCTGGAGCCAGGAGAGAGAGGCGCCGAGGGCCTCCACCGCGGTGGCGCGCACCCACTGCCCGTCCGGAGGCAGCAGCGTGGCCAGCGGCGCCCCGAGCAGGGACTGCTGCGCGCCCCAGAGCGCGGCGCCGGGCAGGCCCAGCAGGAGGCCCAGGTGGATCAGCGGCCGTGAGCGGAAGGAGGCCGCGAGCAACAGCCAGAGCAGCGCCGAGCCCAGCACCATGAGCGGCGGCACCACGCCGAGCGCACGGGACGGATCCGGCAGCCCCACCTTCACGGCGGAGCGCACGAGGACCACGGCCAGCGCGGCCACGCCCAGGTGCGGCACCGCGTGGTAGAGCGGCCCGTGCAGCGGCTTCTCCAGGCGCCTGCCGAGCCACGGGCCGAAGCGCCGCGTCGCCAGCGCCAGGGCCCAGAGCGCGATGCCGATGAGCGGGAGGCGGAAGCCCACCACATCGGGCGGAAGCGGTCGGCCCGCGCGGTTGATGATGGCGGTGAGCGCGATGAACCCTCCGCCCGCGGCGAGCGTCACCACCGAGCCGCGCAGCTGATACGCCACGAAGCCGCGCGACACGAACGCCAGCAGCGCCAGCGCCGTGAGCAGCGCTCCCGCGAGCAGGAAGTCGGGCCGCTCGGCGCTGACGGGTACGGGGATCCACTGGATGAGCGTGACGGTGGCGAAGACGGCCTGCACGAGCGCCGCGGCGGCGAAGCCATCCGTGAACAGGGGCCGCCCCCGCGCGCCGAAGGGCAGGGGGATGCCGCCCAGCAGCCGACGGACCTTCGGCCGCGGCGCGTTCTCCGTGGCAGGGCCGCGACCGCGCAGCGCCGCGAGGAGCGCGAAGCCGAGCCCCAGCGACGCGGCCACGAGGGCGGCCCGCGGCGAGTTGAAGTCGGAGACCGTGCCCAGGCCGCGCGTCACCGTGAGCGCGAGCCCCATGGCCGCGAGGAAGCCCACCAGCCGGCTGCCCTCCCTGCGCAGGCGCAGCAGCAACACCGCCGTGGCCAGCACCGTGGGCACGCAGACGAGCAGCGCTCCGTTCGTGGCCGTGGCCATGGACGGCAGGGTGGGCGTCACGCCCAGGGCCAGCACCACCCCGAGCGCGGCGAGGCCCAGCGAGAGGTCCTCCAGGGGCTGGAGCAGGTCGCTCCGACCCGTGCGCCGCATCCACGCGTCCTGCACGAACCCGGCGACCCCGTAGAGCCCCGCCGCGAGCGCGAAGACGGTGAGGCTCGCCGTGTTCGAGGCAAGCTCCGGGGTCCCCGCGACGAACGCGAGCGCCCCGAACAGCGCGGCGACTCCGCCCAGGTAGTGGAGGCCCCGCCAGTTCCAGCCGCCTGCCACGTGGGCCGCGACCGCGACCACCAGCCCCGTCAGCGCCTTCGGCCAGAACCCGCCTGACCCCCAACCCCAGGACGCCCACGTGACGACGGGCAGCGTCGCCAGGGAGACGACGATGCTCCACGCGAGCATCCGGTTGCGCAGGCCCTGGGCCGGGTTCGTCCGTGCCATGAGCATCAAGCCGGCGGACACCGCCGCGACACCGAAGCACCACCACGCCGGCTCCGCGGGCGCCAGGATGCGCGCGAACAGCGTCCCCGAGAGCAGCGCGGCCATGACGCCCGTGTGCACCAGCGCCCGGCGTCGCGGCTCCAGCGCGAAGAAGATCCACGCGGCCAGCACGGGCGCGCACGCGGACGCCACATCCAGCAGGCCGTCATCCCCCGGCGAGACGGAGAACGCGCCCAGGGCCCCCGCGAGCGCGGCGCTCGCCACCACCGCGTGCGCCAGCGTCTCGAACACCGGGCCCGCGCGCGGATACGCCTCGCGGACGGAGTCCGTGGACGCGGCCCACGCCACCACCGCGCCGAGCGCCACCGCCCAGAGCGTGAGGCCCGCGAACAGGGCACTGCCCGGCTCCAGCGCATCGAAGCCGGAGGGCCCGCTCGCCACGCAGAAGACCGCCAGCCAGAGCGCCCCGTAGAGCGCGGCGCCCGCGCTGACGAACAGCGCCTTGCCCGGAGCCGCCCTTCGCGCACGCCACACCGTGGCACCGAGCGCCACCACGCCCGCGGACGCACACAGCGCGCGCAGCCAGGGCGCTTCGTCCCACCCCATCAACGGCAGCCCCGCCAGCAGCGAGGGGAACAGCGCCACCGCGAGCGACCCGGCGGACGTCCCATGCAACAGCCGCCCCGCGGTCCTCAGCGGCAGGAGGGCGAGGGCCGCGACCCCGATTGCGACGGGGAAGCCCACCACCGGTGTCAACGCCACCAGCGAAGACAGCGCGATGAACACCACCGGCAGCAGGGCAAGCCCGATGCCCGCGAGGACCCGCCCGGCCGACAGCGAGCGCCGCGCCAGGAACGCTCCCAGCCCGATGAAGGCCGCGTGGTAGCCCAGGAGCGCGCCCGACACGAGCAGCTGCCGGGGCACGCCGCCGAGCGCCCGCCACGCCTCGCGGACGCCCATGAGCGAGCCGCCCAGCACGAGCACCGCGCCGAGGAACCACCAGATGTATTCGTGCAGGCGGGGCGCGCCCTCGACCTCATCGAGCGCGACCATGGCCTCCAGCCCGCCCCCCAACGT
>NZ_RAWA01000114.1 GCF_003611675.1 Corallococcus sp. CA053C | reverse complement strand
TCGCGGGGGTCGGCGGGGCGGTCGCGGTGGCCCAGGAGGATCTCTCCTTCGACATCGCGAGGGGGCAGTTCAACCTGCGGATCACGGAGGACACGGTGACGGGTCCCGAGTTCCAGGTGTCCCGGCTGCCGGGGGAGCTGCGCGGGCGGGTGACGGATCTGCCGGTGCAGTTGAAGCTGAAGGACCAGGAGGTGAAGGGGACCATCGGCACGTCCCTGGTGAACCTGGACGTGAAGAAGGAGGGCGGGGTGCTGGAGGCGAAGGGAGGCTTCTGGAGCCGCCCCGTGACGCTGAAGCTGTCGCAGGACGAGCTGACTGTGTACGTGCGCGACTGCACGTACCGGCTGAAGGCAAGGGAGCCGGGCCGGGTCTATGAAGGCAAGCGCAGCTGTGACCGCGCCTTCGTGCCGCCCACGGTGATCACCCTGCCGGCCGGCTTCTACGCGGCCTCGCCCGAGGAACAGGCGTCGCTGCTGCTCCTGGCGCTGTAATTTCCCCGTAGGCTCGGAAGGCGATGAGGCCTTCCGGAGCGGCGGTGGCGAAGTCCTGGCGCTGGATGCTGCCGGTGCTGGGATGGCTTTGGGTGTGTGGACTGTCGGCGTGCGCGAGTGATGGCGCCTACGACGTGGACCGGAGCGAAGCGTCCGTCGAAGACACGGCGGAGCCAGGCTTCACGAAGGAAGGGACGCTGGAGCGCGCCGCGTCGGTGGACGGTGCGCGCGCCCGGCAGGCCGAAGCGGACCGCGTGGTGCGCGAGCTGTGGGCGGTCGCGGGGGAGCGAGGCGTCCCGGGAGAGGCGTGGACCTTCGAGTACCAGAACCACGGAGGCGCGCTGACGCTGCTGTCCTTCCGTCGCACGGCGCAGGGACAGGGCCCCGGTGGCACTGCGAACTGGAGCGGGTTCTCCCGCGAGCTGACGCGAAGCCTGTCCACGTTGGTGGGAGTGAAGCCCCGACGCCTGCGCTTCACGTTGGAGCGGGACCTGGAGCACTGGCGCTTCGACCTGGAGACGGTGCGGGGACAGGTCGCGGCCCAGGCGAGGACGGTCGCGGAGGCGTTGCCGGGCGCGTCCGAGCCCGCGCTATCCGATGCCCTGAAGGTGGCCCATCGCCTGCTGCCTGCCCAGGCAGTCTCCCAGGAGGGACGGGTGCGCCAGCGGGCACGGCTCCACTACGAAGGCATGCGCTTGCTGGAGGAGGTCGACCCGGGCCTCTTCGAGGTGCAGGAGGGGCTGGGGCGCCAGCGTGTTCCCGCGAGTGAGGACGCGCGCATGCCGGTGGTGCTGGCGTTGCTGCCCTTCCGGAACGCGGTGGGGAGCCGCACGGTCGAAGTGGAGCTGGAGGGACAGCACGTGCGCGGCGAGGCCGAGGCACGTTGGCGGGTGGTGGCGGCGAAGACGCTCGAACCCAACGCACCCCCCGAGCCCCTGGAGGACATCGCGAAGGAGTACCGGGCGATGCAGGAGGACATCCTGCGTCACTGGCGTCAGGAGGTCGCGGACAACGCGCGCTACGCGGGGGCCTGGTCCTTTGAACAGCTCGCGTACTGGTACGTGGGCGGCTTCATCGCGAAGGGCACGCTCGGGATGTTCGAGGCCGTCGCGCCGACGGTGGTGTCGGTGCTCGGTCGGGGCGGAGCGAAGGCGGCGCAGTGGTTCCGCACGGTGTTGATCCGGACGCCACCCGCGGAGCGCGAAGCGCTGCAGCGAATCTGGATGAAGGCGGAGGCGGAAGGGATGGCCGCGCTCGGGGTGGGGGAGAAGGCAGAACTCCAAGCCCTACTGCGCGACATGGAACAGCGGCTGCGGGCGCCCCTCAAGGATCAATATGCGAAGAACAAGCTTCGGGAGTGGGCACGGCAGGAGTACTTCGACGTGCTCCAACCCCAGCTGGCGCGAACACTGGGGCCGGATCTCATGGCGACGTATCCCGTGCACCATCTTGTTCCCCTCGAATACGCGCATTTGTTCCCCCTCCGGAACATCAATGTCTCGGGCAACCTGGTGGGTGTGTCTCGTGAGGTCCATACGAGCATCAATTCGGTCTGGACCCTGGTTCGGAAGAGTCCGAGAAGCGTTTCCGCGAGCGAAGTGGATGAAGTCGCGCGCATCACTCGTAAGCACTTCGGACAGTGGTTTCACGTCGTGTACGATCCGTCGAAATCCGCAGTGGCCCTGTCCTCCGCGCAGAAGGCCGCGCTGCGGGAAGTCGAAGTCCTGCTGGGCCTTTGAGGCGCCTGCGTTTCGAGAGGAGGGATTCACGTGGCCGGGCTCGAAGTGGGATGGACGCGACTGGTGGAGACCTGCCACCGACACGGTTTCCCGGTGAGGATGGATCCGCCCGCTCTCGATGCTCCCTCCCCGGGAACACAGTGGCTCGGTGCACCGCTCGACCCGATGCTCGCCGGCCTCTATGCGCGCACGGGGCGTGCCACGTTGGGCGACTTCGTGCTGTATCGCCCGGGCTCTGGTGCGGATGGCGCACTCGACGTGAACGCTTGGATGCGCGGTCAAGGGCTGACTCCGTTCCCAGCCTGTGTCCTCTTCGGGCAGGTCGCGAACCTCGAGTACTACTACGGCGTCGTGCCAGGACTGGCGGATGCCCAAGGCGTGCAGCCCGTGCTCTACATCGATGTGCAGGAGGAGCCGCACGTGGTCCCGGTGGCTTCCAGCGTGGAGGCGCTGTTCCGCCAGCTCACGGGTTTCATGGACCTGTTGCCGGAGCAGCCCGACTTCGTCCCAGGTCGGTGCTCCACCGTGATGTTTCCCTTCGCGGCTGCTGAACTCATCGCGCAGGACCGCCCCCTCGTGGACATGATGCGCGCGGGTCGCTTCGACGGGCTCGTGACCCGGGACGAGGAGAGTCAGCGGTGGATGCAGCAGGTGCTCGACGCAAGCGGGCGTCGATGAACGACCGGGGCACGGAGTGAATCCGCGCAGGCTCTCCCTCCTCATCGCCCTGCTCGCGGGCGTGTTCGCGGTGGGCACGGCGGTGTGGCTCATGTGGCCGGGGCCGGACCTCACGTCCCAGGCCGACCTGACCCAACGGTCCGTCCACCTGGACCTGGATGACAGCGTCGCCCCCGACGATGATCCCGACGCTGCGGGAGACCTTCCTCCCGGTGTCGTCGTCCTGAGCAACGGCACCCAGCTCCCGGACGTCCCCTCCAACTGCCGCGCCGACACCCAGGCCTCGCTCGCCTGTATGGACCTCTGCTCCGCGGACGATGCGTGTCCCCCGGGCAGGGTGTGCGCGCACCACCCGGACTTCGGCTTCCGTGAATGCCGCTTGCTGCGCGGCTTCTGCGACGAAGCCTCGGACTGCGGCCTCGGGGAGACCTGCCACGCCGTGGACACCTCCGCGTCGGGCCAGCCCCTGCGCCGCTGCACCCCCTCCGGAGACCGCCTCGCCGGGGAGCGGTGCGCGACGTTCCCCCACGAGCCAGAGAACACCTGCGTCCCGGGCCTCCTCTGCATCCAGGACCGCTGCGGCCCACCGTGTGACGTGCACGACCCGGACGCCTGCGCCCCCGGGACCGAGTGCGCACCCAACGCCTACCGCGTGCGCGGCGCCTGCGTCCCCAGCTGCCGCGACCGTCCCTGCCCCCAGGGCCAGCGCTGCGCCTCGGACGCTCCGGGCGACGTGCCCTCCTGCCACCCCTTCGTGGGCCCCGCGTGCCTGGACGCCGCGCCCTGCGCGGAGAACCAGGACTGCCTGCGAGGCTTCGCGGAGCCCAGCCTCGACACCCAGGCCTTCGAATGTCGCGCCCGCTGTGACGACCGCACGCCCTGTGCCCCGGGTCTCTCCTGCGACGCGGCCAGCGGCTACTGCTTCCAGTCCTGCACCGGCGACGGCGACTGCGCCGCCCCGGAGCGCTGCCACACCCTCCACCCACGCGCCCCCCAGCGGGGCTGCGGCTTCATCGCCGAAGGCCTCCCCTGAAGGCCCGCCTCACCCGCGCGGCAGCTCCACGTTGAACGTGGAGCCCTCGCCCAGGACGCTCTCCACCTCGATGTGGCCGCCCATCGCCTCGATGATCTGCCGGGCGATCCACAGCCCCAGCCCGAAGCCACCGTAGTTGCGCTCGGACACCGCGCGCTCGAAGCGGTGGAACAGGCGCGGCAGGTGCTCGGTCGCGATGCCGATGCCGCCGTCCTTCACCCGCAGCAGCGCCTTGCTCTCCGTCACCTCCAGCTCCACGCGCACCGGGTTGCCCCGTCCGTACTTCAGCGCGTTGGACAAGAGATTGGTGATCACCTGGTCCAACCGCAGCCGGTCCCACTGCCCGCGCGCCTCCGGCGCCAGCGACAACTCCAGCGGCGTGCCCGAGCGCGCGTACTCCGGCTCGAAGCGCTCGGCCACCTCCCGCACCAGCGCGCCCAGCTCCAGCGGCACCCGCACCAGCTCCAGCTTCCCCGCGCTCAGGCGCGACACGTCCAGCAGGTCGTTCACCAGCAACGTCTGCCGCTTCACCTGCCGGTCCACCCGCTCCAGCCCGCGCTTCAGCCGCTCCGGATCGAACTGCGCCCCCGAACGCGCCAGCCCCGCCAGCAGGCTCTGCACCTGGAGCTGCAGCGCGCTGATGGGCGTCTTCAGCTCATGGCTCGCGATGGACAGGAACTCCTCGCGCAGGCGGATGGCGTGGCGCGCGTCCCGGTAGAGGCTCGCGTTGTCCAGCGCCAGCGCCGCCCGCCGCGCCAGCTCCTGCGCCAGCGCCAGGTCCTGCGCGTCGTACGCCCGCCGCGACGTGACGAACGTCAGCGCCCCCAGCGTGTGCCCCCGCACCCGCAGCGGCACGCACAGGTACGCGCACGTCCCGCCCGCCCGCGCGCACGTCGGGTCCCCCTCCGACAGCCCCGAGCGCGTCTCCGGCCGCCCCGACTGGATGACCCGCGACACCACCGCGAGCCCCGGCGGCGGCACCTCCGCGTCCGAGCCCTCGCCGGCCGTGGCCACGCACCGCACCCCGCCCGACTCGTCCTCCAGGAACACGCCGCACGTCTCCGCGTACGCCGGCACCGCCAGGTGCGCCACGCGCTCCAGCGTCTCCTCCTCCTCCAGGCACCCCGCCAGCACCCCGCCGGCCTCCGCGAGGAAGCGCTGCGCCGCTTCGCCACGCTGGCGCTCGGTGATGTCCACCATCACGCTCAGGCACTGCGGCGGACCGCTCGCCGGATGCACCCGGCCCGTCCACACCGCCACCTGCACCGCGCTGCCGTCCCGCCTGCGTCCCAACAGCGGCGCACCGTCCAGCACCGTGCCCCGCGTGGCCCGCTCCAGGCTCTGCCGGAACGCCTCCCAGTGCTCCGGCGGCACCACCGGCAGCACCTTCCCCAGCACCTCGTCCGCCGTCCACCCCAGCATCCGCTCCGCGGCCGGATTCCACAGCCGCACCGTGCCGTCAGGGTCCAACAGCATGATGGCCGCGGGGCTCGCCTGGATGATGGCCTCCAGCGTCTGGTGCGCCTCGCGCAGCGCCGCCCGCGCCCGCTGCTCCCGCTCCAACAGCCGGGCCCGCGCCAGCGCCTGCGCAGCGTGGTGCGCCACCAGCTGCAGGAACGCCCGCTCGTCGTCGTCGAACCCGTGCGGCAGGCCGAAGGTGAACACCAGCGCCCCCAGCGCGCGGCCGTCCACCACCAGCGGCAGACACGCCGACGAGGACGCGGGCCGCTCATCCCCTCCGGCCGCCAGCGCGTCCTCCGCCTCCAGCCACACCGGCCGCAGCTCCCGCAAGCACCGCGTCCCCGGCGCGTCCCCGGTGAGGGGCAGCCGCCGCAGCCGCTCCGCCGCGTCCGGCGTGCAGCCCGCGCAGCGCAGCAGCAGGGCGCTCGTCGCGTCCGGCTCCACCAGCCACAGGCCTCCGGCCTTCGCGTCCGCCACGGCCAGCCCCTGCTCCAGCACCACTTCCGCCACGCGCGCCGCGGTGAGCGCCTCCGACAGCTCCGCGGTGACGTGCTGCAGCCGGGCGAGCCTCCCCGCCGCCACCTCCGCCGCCTGCCGCGCCTGCCGCTCCGCCGCGTACGCCCGCGCCACGTCCAGCGCCATCGCCGCCCGGTCCGCCAGCTCCTGCAACAGCAGCTGCTCCCCCGGGTCGAAGGACGACGCCTCCGGTGCGTCCCGCCACACCGTCAGCGTCCCCAGCGCGCGCCCCCGGGCCCGCAGGGGCAGCACCAGCACCGCCTCCACCCCCTGCGCCTCGCCCGTGCCCAGCACCTCCTCCGCCACGCCCTCGTCCGCGCGCACCCGCTGGGACAGCAGCGCCTGGAAGCGCGCCCGCGACTCCGGCACCGCCGACGCCGACGCCACCGTGCGCAGCCACAGCCCGTCCTCCGTGAGCAGCCGCAGCGCGCAGGCCGCCCCCAGCAGCGGCACCACCAGCCCGCACAGCCGCTCCATCACCGCGGGGGGCTCCAGGGACGCGTCCGCCAGCACCCTCGAGGCCTCGGCCAGCAGCGCCAGCCGCTCTTCAATCTCCGGTGCATGCGCCCCGAACTGCCGCGCCTCGCCCAGCCTGGTTGCCACCATCGTCATGCCGCGCCCCCCGATGCCCTCCCATGGGAGCACGCTCCCGCCCGGAACGCTGTGCGTCCCAGGTCCCGCCATCCCCGCTTTCACGGATGCAGGACACCCAACCCCCGCAACCGTTGGTGGACCGCAGAGGTCTCGTTCCCCGGCCCGTCGCCCCTCGGGGCAGGGGGCGGACCGCGCACATGGGAACACCTCCGAGCGGTTGGAAAGCAAAGGAGCGGCACGGCTTCGGTTGCGGCGGCCCGGGGTTCGGCTAAAGCGGGGGCCGTGAACGCACCCTTGGTTTCGACGGCCGCCTCCTTGGAGGGGCCGGATTCTCCCAAACGCATCGCGATGCTGGCGCTGGGCGCGCTGGGCATCGTCTACGGAGACATCGGTACCAGCCCGCTGTACGCCTTGCGCGAGTGCTTCACCGGCCCGCACGGCATCGCCCCGACGCCGGCCAACGTGATGGGCGTGCTGTCGCTCATCTTCTGGTCGCTCATCATCGTCGTGTCGGTGAAGTACCTGCTGTTCGTGATGCGCGCGGACAACCGGGGCGAGGGCGGCATCCTCGCGCTGATGGCGCTGGCCATGCAGCGCCCCCGGGGCCAGTCGCACCGCGCGCGGCCGGTGCTCATCACCCTGGGCATCTTCGGCGCGGCCCTCATCTATGGCGACGGCGTCATCACCCCGGCCATGTCCGTGCTGAGCGCGGTGGAGGGCCTGAGCGTGGCCACCCCCGTCTTCCAGCCGTATGTGATTCCCATCTCGCTCGTCATCCTGGCGCTCCTGTTCCTCGTGCAGCGCAAGGGGACGGCCGGCATCGGCGCGGTGTTCGGCCCCTTCATGTGCGTGTGGTTCCTCGTCCTCGCGGTGCTGGGCGTGAAGGAGCTGCTCCACAACCCCGCGGTCCTCTGGTCGCTCTCGCCCGTGCACGCCGTGCACTTCTTCATCGACAACGGGTGGCACGGCTTCCTGGTGCTGGGCGCCGTGTTCCTGGTGGTGACGGGCGGAGAAGCGCTCTACGCGGACATGGGCCACTTCGGCGCGGGCCCCATCAAGCGCGCCTGGTTCATCCTCGTGCTGCCGTCGCTCGTCCTCAACTACCTGGGGCAGGGCGCGCTGCTGCTGCGCCACGCGGAGGCCGCCCGCAACCCCTTCTTCCTCCTCGCCCCGGACTGGGCGCTGTACCCGCTCGTTGCCCTTTCCACCGGCGCCGCCGTCATCGCCTCCCAGGCGCTCATCTCCGGCTCCTTCTCCATCACCCGCCAGGCGATGCAGCTGGGCTACAGCCCGCGCATGGAGGTCGTGCACACGTCCGCGGAGGAGATGGGGCAGATCTACCTGCCCGGCCTCAATGGGGTGCTGCTGCTGGGCGTGGTGGCGCTGGTGCTGGGCTTCGGCTCCTCCAGCCGGCTGGCGGCGGCGTACGGCATCGCGGTGACGACGACCATGGCCATCACCACGGTGCTCGCCTACATCGTGGCCCGCGAGCGCTGGAACGTCAGCCGCGCCGTGGCGCTGCCCATCGCGGGCGTGTTCCTGCTGGTGGACCTGTCCTTCTTCGGCGCCAACGCGGTGAAGATCGCCGACGGCGGCTGGTTCCCGCTCCTGCTCGCCGTCTGCATCTTCATCCTCATGACGACGTGGAAGCGCGGGCGCGACATCCTCGCGGCCAAGTTGCGCGCGTCCAGCATCAGCCTCAAGGACCTGCTGGGCAGCTTCGGGGACCACCCGCCGGTGCGCGTGCCCGGCACCGCCATCTTCATGACGGGCAACCCGGAGGGCACCCCGCCCGCGCTCCTGCACAACCTCAAGCACAACAAGGTGCTGCACGAGCAGGTGGTGCTGCTCACCATCATCGCGGAGGACATCCCCCACGTGGTGGGCGTGGAGCGCGTGGAGGTGGAGCCCCTGGAGCAGGGCTTCGTGCGCGTCATCGCCCGCTACGGCTTCATGGAGAACCCGGGCATCCCGGACGTCCTCAAGCGCTGCCGGGAGAAGGGGCTCCAGTTCCAGCTCATGGGCACCAGCTTCTTCCTGGGCCGGGAGACGCTCATCCCCACCAAGAAGCCCGGCATGGCCGTCTGGCGCGAGGCCCTCTTCTCCTGGATGAGCCGCAACGCCCGCAGCGCCACCGCCTACTTCCGCATCCCGCCCAACCGCGTCGTGGAGCTGGGAAGCCAGGTGGAGCTGTAGGGTGACGCATCCTGACTTCACCCCGCGAGAAGGAATTCTTTTGAATCCTCACCCCGCGTGCTGAAGGTGGGACAACATTTTCCCCCGTGCAAGTGACCGGAATGACTTGGGAACGGGGGAAAACCACGGGGTTGTTGTGACCCACCCCCGGTGGACACGGGACGTCAGGCGGGGGTTTACGGGCGCCCGGGGATGCCGCATCTTGCGCCGCTGTGGTCTGCGAATTCCGGTTCGGATAAAAAAATATGGTGGGGCAGCAACACTTCGGCCGATGAATCGAGAATCTTTTCGCGGGGCAGAAAAAATTCCTGTCCTGACGTAAGCAAACTTGGTTACTCTCCGGCCAGGTGTCCCCCGCCACCCGGCGTCTGAAACGAGGTCAGACTTTCCATGCTCCAGGCCATCGCCCCCGCCCCTGTGTCCTCCTCGGCTTCCTCCGCGACGTCCGCCATGCCGTGGGTGAACCGGCCGCTGATGCCGCTGTCGGAGGCCGCGCCCTACACGGTGCTGAGCGCGCAGGAGCTGTACCCGCGCATCTGCGTTCGCGATCCGTACTTCGCGCTCAAGGACGTGACGGTGCTGCCGGGTGAGGTGGTGGCGCGCGTTCCGGTGCAGATGGACCCCGACGCGCAGGCGATGCCCATCGGGCTGGGCGAGGCGGGCCGTCACCTGGCCATCCTGGGCTCGTGCGCCTCGGCGCTGGTGGCGCCCAAGGACGGCCAGCACTTCTATCTGGCGAGCGCCGCGCGCGGTCAGTGGCTGCAGCCCGCCCCCCAGGAGCGCACCACGGACCTGCTGTGGGCGCTGGCGCAGGCGGAGTACACCGGCAAGCGCACCTGCACGGCGCGCACGCTGCTGTCGCTGTCGGACGGCACGCCGCTGTTCCGGCTGGAGGTGGACTACAACGTGCTGTCCGCCGCCGCCTTCACCCGCCTGTTCGGTCAGGCGAAGCTGGAGATGCGCGCCGCGCCCCGGCCCGCGGACAACGTGCAGCGCACCCCGGAGGAGTGGGCGAAGCTGCGGCAGAACCCGTACAGCAAGCCGCTGGAGCTGACGGACTGGCAGCTGGACGGCGGCACCCTGCGCGCGTCGCTGGGCGTCACCCCGGAGCTGTGCAAGGGCCACTTCGCGATGCACCCGGTGATGCCGGTGGCCGTCGTCGCGGGCGGCATGACGCGCATGGCCACCACGCTGGGCCGTTCGCTGGAGCAGTGTGACACCGCCCGCTTCGTGGCGAAGGACGTGAAGCTGTCCGCGGACAGCCTGGCCTACGCGGGGCAGACCGTCGTCTTCGGTGCCCACCGCAAGCAGGTGCGCGGCGCCGACCACACCTTCGCCTGCACGGCGTCGGTGGGCGAGCGCGTCGTCGCGCAGCTGGATGTGACCTTCACCCGCGTGGACTGAGCTGCTTCACGCCCACTGGATGTCGTAGTCCACGCGGTCGATGCCCTGGGGTTTCGCGGTGGCCTTGCCCGTGAGGCCCAGCACCTTGAGCGAACCGGTGAGGATGCCCACGTGGTACGCGGGCGGCATCATGTCCCGGCGCATGCGCAGGGTGCCGGACTTGGTCCCCGTGGTGAGGTACTCGCGGTTGCCGTAGGACACCGCCGCGCTGTACGCCATCTGCGCGCCCGCGAAGAGCTTCTGGGGGTCGCCCCGGGAGATGATGCCGAAGATGAGCATCCCCGGTCCGGTGGAGTAGCGCGTGATGCTCACCTCGCCGCACGCCTGGAACACCGCTTCCACGGACCCGAGCGTGCCCTCCAGCAGGTCCGCCACGGCGAACAGCAGGAGCAGCAGCTCCCGCGCCGGGTACGAGCGCAGCTCCGCGTAGTCGTGGTTCAGCTCCCCGGTGCGAATCTTCTCCATCCCGGTCGCGCCCGCGTGCTGCTGCACCAGGCTGAACACGGACTTGAAGATGAGGCCTCGGACGGAATCCCCTGGCTGGAGGATGGCGATCCTGGCGGCGAGCTCGGCCTTGTCCGACGGCATGACTTCCACTCCTTGCTTCCCGCGAGAGGAAGCGGACTCCAGCTTAACGGGACACTCCCGCCTGTCGACAAAGCACCCGCACTCCAGGCCCTATCCGGTGGGACTCCCTGGTACGGCGCCCCGGGTCAGGCCGCCGGACCGACGTATCAGGTTCTATCCGTGGAGGCCCGCGCGCGCTCAGCGCTCGTCCAGCAGCATCGGGGCGAAGCCCGCGGCGTCGCACGAGGCGAGCACGTAGCGCACGCCAGCCCGCTCGCCGGTGAAGCCCGCCGCGATGCCGCCCGCGTGCAGGTGGCCGTAGACGCAGACCTTGGGGGCGAAGTCCTCGATGGGGGCGCTGAACGCGGTGGGCCGCTCGTTGGCGTACACGGGCGGGAAGTGCACCGCGACGATGCGCGTGAGCGGCGTGGGGCTGGCCTGCTCCTTCTTGCGCGCGTCCTCCAGCGACGTGGCGAGCCTGCGCGTCTCGCGCTCCACGTAGCCCGCGTCGATGGGCTCGTCGCCCATCTCGCCGCCGGGCATGGGCGGGGCCTCGGGCGCGGTCCACAGCCGGGTGCCGGCGATGACCCACGGCCCCAGCACCACCGCGTTGTTGTGCAGGAAGCCCTCCAGCGTGCGGAACGGCGCCAGCAGCTTGCGCAGCTTGGACGCGGAGTCGCCCCACCAGTAGTCGTGGTTGCCGCGCACCAGCACCTTGCGCCCCGGCCGCGCGTCCAGCCACGCCAGGTCGTCCATCACCTCCGTGGTCCGCGTGGCCCAGGAGATGTCGCCCGCGACGATGACCGCGTCCTCTGGCCGCACCCGCTCGTCCCACGCGCGTTGCAGCGGGAGCGGGTGGTCCGTCCAGCCGAAGCGGTGCATGTCCTTCTGCCGCGTGGAGGGCAGGTGCGTGTCGCCGATGCCGAAGAGCCGCATGATGCTGGCGTCATAGCGGATGGCCTGCCCGGATGTCGGCCCTTCGCGCGCCCCCTCCCCCGGGAGGCTCGCCCTGTCGGTCCGCCACTGCTTCAAATAGCGATAAATACAGGAAGCATTGTAACAATCCATTACGTCATGGATGTCCTGGAACACGTCAGTGCGACATCCGTGCACCACCCATCTCACCGGACGGAAAAGCACGTCTCGGGGATGTTGGAAATTCCATGATTTCAGGTGTTTGAAGAACTCTACGGTCCCGGGAGGATTTGGGGAAGTGGTGCATGGATGCACCGATGCGGAAGAAAACTAGACGAAGGTAACGGGCTGGAAGGGTCTGGCACGCATGGTGCTGTAGAAGCGACGCCGGTCTCTCCCGTGGGAATGCGGGGGCGGCCCGTGGAGTCCCTCCCCCGACTTTGGAGTCCCCTCATGTCAACGTTCCGCAATCCGTTCGCGGCGGCAGCCGCCGCCCTGGTGCTGTCCGCGTGTGGTCCCCAGGCGCAGCCCACGGAGACGCCCGCCCCCGCCGAGACGCCGTCGCAGCCGTCGACGGACACGGCCGGCAGCAGCCAGCCGCGCGAGCTGGATCCGCTGTTCGCCCAGGCCGCCCAGGAGTTCAGCGTCCCGGCGGAGCTGCTCAAGGCGGTCTCCTATTCGGAGACGCGCTGGCAGATGGTGAAGGGCACGGAGGAGTTCCCGGGCCAGTCGCCCGCGTTCGGCCTGATGGCGCTGCGTGGCGCGGACCTGGAGCAGGGCGCGGCGCTGGCGGGCGTGTCGGTGGAAGCGGCGCGCACGGACGCGGCGGCGAACATCCGCGCGGGCGCGGCGCTGCTCTCCCGTTTCGCGACGGAGGCGAACGTGGAGCGTGGGGACCTGGGCGCGTGGGCGTCCGTGGTCGCGCGGCTGAGCGGCATCCGCAACCCGGACGCGCAGGCGGAGCACGTGCACCGCGGCGTGTACGGGGTGCTCAACGAGGGCGCGGTGGCGCTCAACACGGACGGTTCGGTGGCGGCGTCCCTGGAGCCCGTGAAGGTGGAGGCGAAGTTCGCCCGCCCGCAGGTGAGGGCGATGGCGGCGGGCCCGGACTACGCGGCGGCCATCTGGCATCCGTCGCCCAACTACAACGCGCGCCCCACGGGCGCCGGTGGCGACCCGTCGATGATCATCATCCACACCTGTGAGGGCAACTACGCCGGGTGCTGGGGCTGGCTCGTCAACCCCGACGCCGGCGTGAGCGCGCACTACGTGGTGAACGAGAGCGGCAGCGAGGTCTCGCAGCTCGTGCGCGAGTCCAGCCGCGGCTGGCACATCGGCGCCACCTACGACTGCAACCTCAACGGCGGCAAGGAGTGCTGGCTCAACGGCACGTCGGCCAACAACTTCACCATCGGTATCGAGCACGGCGGCTTCGCCAGCCAGACGAGCTTCCCGGCGGGGCAGATCGATGCGTCCGCGAAGCTGTCGTGCGACATCGCGCGCGACAACGCCATCGTGAAGGACAGCTACCACATCGTGGCGCACGGCCGCCTGCAGCCCGCGACGCGCACGGACCCGGGTCCCAACTGGCCGTGGTCGACGTACATCAGCAAGATCAACGGCTACTGCGGCACCGTGTCGTCCGGTGAGATCATCGTCGACAGCAACAGCGCCAACAACGACGCGGCCAAGGCCCGCTTCGAGCTGACGGGCGCGTGGACGGCGGGCTCCAGCGCCGGCTACTACGGCAGCGGCTACTACTTCGCGGCCACGGAGGCCGTCTCCGCGCCGGCGACGTTCTGGTTCTACCTGCCCACCGCGCAGACGCGCACGGTGGACGCCTGGTGGGTGGCGGGCACGAACCGCTCCAGCGCCGCGGCGTTCATCTCCTTCAACGCCGAGGGCGCCAACCTGGGCACGGCGACCGTGGATCAGCAGATCAACGGCGGCAAGTGGGTCGCGCTGGGCACGTACAACTTCAGCGCGGGCTGGAACAAGGTGCAGCTGAGCCGCTGGCAGGCCGCGGGCTCGGTGGTCATCGCCGACGCCCTCCGGGTGCGCTGACGTGACGCGGGGCCTTGAACGGAAGCCGCGTTTCGGGCCCCTCCGGGCACGGCGCTGGTGGGTCGTGCTCGGGTTGCTGGGTGCCGTGGGTTGCGAGGGCCGCTGTGGCGGCGCCGCGACCCCGGCCCCCGGTGTCCCTTCCCCATCGCAGTCCCTCTCCGAGGCGGAGCGGCGGGCCCTGCCGGGCACCATCGTCTTCCTCTCCGAGCGGGCAGGACAGAAGGACGTGTGGCGGGTGACGCCCACGGGAGAGGAGGCGCAGGTCACCTCCGCGCCGGAGGACGAATACCCCGGCCCGCCGTCGCCGGACGGCCGCACGCTGCTGGTGGTGGCGTCGGGGGAGGCGAACGGGCGCGTGTTCCAGCAGCTGCGCGCGCAGCCCCTGTCGGGAGGTCCCGCGGTGGGGCTGCATCCGCCCCGGCCCCGCGCGCGCAACGCGAGCTGGGGCCCGGACGGCACGTGGCTCGTCACCGAGTCGGACGCGCAGGGCTTCAGCGACGTGGTGCGCCTGTCGCCCACGGCGAACGCGGTCGACACGCCGGTGACGCGCGTGAAGCAGGGCTGCTTCGAGCCGGCGGTGTCCCCGGACGGCCGCGAGGTCGCCTGCGTGTGCAGCGGCGAGGGCGACCCGGAGGTCTACGTCTACCGCGCGGACGGCACGGGCGAGCCGCGCCGCATCACCACGTTCTACATGGAGGACCGGTCGCCGCAGTGGAGCCCGGACGGCAGGTGGCTCGCGTTCGTGAGCAACCGCGAGCGCCGGGAGCGGGTGTACCTGGTGCGGCCGGACGGCTCCGACCTGCGCGCCCTGTCCGGCGAGGGCTTCGCGGGCGACGAGCGCGAGGCGGCCTTCAGTCCGGACGGCCAGCGCGTGGCGTACGTGGCGCGGTCGGAAGACGGGAAGAGCCGCATCTGGGTGGCGACGGTGGCGGGCGGCGCCCCGGTGGCGCTGACGGACGGAACCCACCGCGACGACATGCCGGCGTGGAGCCCGGACGGCAAGGCCCTGGTGTTCGTCTCCGAGCGCGACGGCGACACCGACCTGTACCTCATGCGCGCGGACGGCACGGGGCAGACGCGGCTCACCAAGGCGAAGGGCGCGGACTGGCTGCCCCGCTGGTTCGTCCCGCGCTGAGCGGCTTTCAGCCCGCCCGCTGCCTCCCCGTGGCGGGCCCGGTGATCGCGGCTCCGGTGCTGGCGACGGCGACCTCCAGCGGCACGCTGAAGAAGAAGGTAACGCCCCGGTCCGGCTCGCTCTCCACCCAGATGTGGCCGCCGTGGGCCTCCACGATGAGCCGGCTGATGTAGAGCCCCAGGCCCAGCCCCTTGCCGTCCGCGGAGCGGCCGTCCTCGGTGCGGTAGTACTTGTCGAACAGGTGGGCGGCGTCCTGGGTGGACAGGCCCGCGCCCTGGTTGCTCACCGACACCACGGCCTGCTCGTGCGCGGTGGACAGGCGCACGTCCACCGGCGTGCCCTGGGGGCTGTACTTGATGGCGTTGGTGAGCAGGTTCGTCACCACGCGCTCCAGCCGCGCCGCGTCCAGTGGGATGGGCGGCAGCGGAGCCTCCAGGTGCAGCCGGAAGCGCTCGCGCGCGTCGGGGGGCACGTCGCGCTCCAGCACCTCTTCCAGGAAGCGGCCCAGGTCGCGTGACTCGCGGCGCAGGTCCACGCGGCCCGACTCCAGCCGCGAGCCCTCCAGCAGCTCTTCAATCATCGTGTTCATCCACTCCACGTTGTGGATGATGGCCTGGGCCATGTGGCCCTCGCGCTCCAGCTTCCGCTCGTGCAGCGCGCGCTGGAGCAGGTGGGCGCGCAGGTTGATGGTGCTCAGCGGGTTGCGCAGGTCGTGCGAGATGAGGCCCACGTACTCCTCGCGCAGCTTCTCCAGCTCCCGGCGCTCGGTGACGTCGCGCAGGGTGGCGATGAGCGTGGCGTCCGCCGCGCCCTCCAGCGGGCTCAGGCGCACCTCCAGCGGCACGCTGGTGCCGTCCTGGCGCCGCCCCGTCACCATCCGCCCACCGGTGGCGCGCGGAGGCGTGTGGGTGGACGGCCCATAGAGGCCCTGGGGCACCAGCAGCTCCACCTCGCGGCCCAGCAGGGCTTCGCGGCGGTAGCCGAACACGCGCTCCGCTTCCGCGTTGGCGAAGCGCAGCCGGCCGTGGGCGTCCACCACCACCATCGGGTCGGGCGCGGTGTCGAGGAAGGTGCGGAAGCGCGCCTCGGACGCCTCCAGCGCGCTGTTGGCTTTGCGCCGCTCGGTGTCCAGCAGGTCCAGCGCGCGCGCGGCCAGCAGCACCAGCGTGGCGCCACCGGCGGCCACCACCGTGGCGAAGAGGGGGAACTTCGCCTCGTGGCTCAGCGTGCCGGACAGGTGCATCAGCACCAGCGTCAGCCCCAGCACGGGCGGCCCCATCAGCGTCACTGGCACCAGCCGCCGCGCCACGAAGCCGCCCAGCGTGTCGCGCGTCAGCCGCGCCATCAGCCCCAGGTCCGGCCGGGCGCACAGCGTGCCCACGGCGAGGAGCACCAGCACGCAGGTGGTGTGCAGCCCCATGCTGCGCTCGTGGAAGAACGGCGCGGCGGCGGACGTCACCAGCGGGCCCAGCAGGAAGCTGTTGAGGCCCAAGAGCGCCGCCATCAGTGTGAGCGCCACCAGGCCATCCGACCACGACAGCCGCGCTTCGCTGCCCCGGTCCAGCAGGGCCAGCGCCGGGCCCAGGAGCATCAGGCACAGCGACGTCAGGGGCGAGGTCGTGAAGCCGGGCGGCGGGAGGCCCTCCTCACCGAAGGGGCGCAGGAACAGCGCGTCCAGGCCCCCGCTGTCGACCGTGAGGACGACGACGTCCAGGAGGCCTGCCGCGCCCAGGACGGCGGTGGCCCACGCCAGCACCGAGCCCAGGTGGCGGCGGGCAGGGCTTACGTCGCGCCGCAGGCGCAGGGCCAGCGCGGCGCCCCCCAGCATCAGCCCCAGCGCTTCGACAGGCCGCATCGCGGGCAGCGCGGCGCCCATGGACTTGAGCACCATGACGTCCAGGGCCCAGCCCACCCACACGAGCAGGCCCACGAGGCAGGCGGCAGCCGCGGCGCTTCGCGCAAGGGCACGGACCAACGCCGTGCTTCGTGGCATGGAACGGCCGCTCATTGTCCGCGCCCCCCCGGAACGCCTGCACTGCATCTTGCCACAACATCACGTGCCGCGGGCCGCTGGGGCAATGCGACGCCAGGGCCGTCCCATGTCCAGGAAGGACAGGGATGTCCGACTTTTCAGGACCTCAAGGATGGGGGCGGGCGGAGGCGCTGTCGAGGGGAAACTACGGCGCGTAGCGTCCCGGATACAGGGTGAGCACGACGCCCAGGCCGGGCCCGGCGTCCACGTTGCGGGGCACGTAGGTGTCGGAGCCCTCCACGGACAGCTGGAAGGACTCCACGCCGGAAGCGGAGTGCACGTAGAGGAACAGGCCGTGGGACGCGGTGCCCGCCTGGTTCACGGAGGTGAGGTCCTCGGACGGGTAGTAGATGCGCTCCGCCAGCTCGGCGCGGTCGAGCGCCACGCGCACGCCGCTCACGGGCTGGCCCTGGAGGTCCACCACGCGCCCGAGCACGAAGCCCGCGGCGGTCAGGGTGGAGGCCTGGTCCCCGGTGAGGCCCCGGAGGCGGGGCTCGCCCACGGCGGAGCCCAGCTGGTCCACGAAGGCGACGGGCAGGGCCCACGCCTTCGCGTCGATGATGTCCGTGCGCGGACGGGTGCCGGTGAAGGCGGTGTCGTAGATGAGGGTGGTGCTGCGCACGAGCCCTTCGTGCGCGAGGCCCACCGCGAGCCCCTGGTGGACGTCGCGCACGGGCACGTCGGTGATGCGGAAGGTGCCGTCCTCGGACACCTCGCCCGTGCCGAAGGTGGCGGATGCGTCGTTGACGGCCACGCGCAGCGGCTCCTCCACGCTCAGCGCCATCCCGGCCAGCGCGGGCGCTGGCGCCCCCCGGCCCACGGCCTCCGGGAACACCGCGGCCTGGCCGCTGACGAGGATGCGAAGGTTCTCCAGATCCACGGCCTCGGCGTCCTCGGTCCGCACGCCAGGGTCCGGTGTGAAACCGCCGTCGCCACAGGCCAGTGCCGCCAGCCCGAGCACGGCACCACCCGCCGCCCGAATGAATTGTTTCATCGCGGCGCAACATCGTCACGGTCCGCCGCGATCGCAATCCGCTCCGGGGCCGGGTCCGTCCCCTGGACGACGCCGCGCTGCGCTGGAGGGCCGGGTGCGCCGGACGTCGCGGGCCCTGGATGTTGAAAACACGTCGGCACCGGGAGCCTGCCTTCCGCTGATGGCGGAAGGCCGCGCCCGGTGCCGGGGTTCCTGCACGGGAGGAGGGGGAGGAGGAAGCGCCTACCAGCGCGTCCCGTTCCTGCTGCTGCTGTTGTTGTCGGAGGAACCGGAGCTCTTGCCCGTGTTCCAGCCGCCACTGCTGCTTCCGCTGCTCCGCCCGCTGCTGCCGCCACTGCTTCCGCTGCTGCTGCCGCCACTGCTTCCGCTGCTGCTCCGGCTGCCGCCGCTGCCCCAGCCACCGTTGCCGCTGCTGCTCCCACTGCTGCTCCGGTCGCTGCCGCTGCTGCTGCTCCCACTGCTGCCGCCGCTGCTCCGGCCGCTGCCGCTGTTGCCCCAGCCACCACCGTTGCCGCTGCCGCTGCCGCTGCCGCTGCTCTGGTCGCTGCCGCTGCTGCTGCTGCCGCTGCTCCGGCCGCTGCCGCTGCCGCTGTTGCCCCAGCCGCCGTTGCCGTTGCCGCTGTTGCCACGGGAGCTGTCGTTGTCGTCGTCACGGCTCTTGCTGCCCGGGGTGCCCCAGCCGCTCTTGTTGTCGTCGTTGTCCCGCGAGCTGTTCGCGGCGGGGGCGCCGTTGCTGCGACCCCAGCCATTGCTGGAGCCACTGGGGGGACGGGCGCCGGTGCCATTGCCGCCCGGAGGCGCCCGGCGGCCCACGTTGGTGTCCCCATTGCGAGGGGCCGGAGCGGACCGCGAGGGGCCGGAGTTGTAGCGGACGTTCCCGGCGGAGGCCGCGTGGCTCCGGTCCCACCGGTAGCCGCGGCTGCCGCGGTCATACGAGTACCCGCCGCCCCACGAGCCATGCGGGTAGAAGTCGTGCGAGTGGCGCCCGTGGTAGCTGCAGTAACCGCCGTTGGGGACCGGGTGGTAGTCCCAGTACCAGACGACCGTCGGGCCCTGGTAATAGTAGACGTCGTCCGTGTAGTAGTAGGACGTCTGGGGCGGCTGGTAGTCGTGGACGTGGCCGTAGTCCTCCGGGCACCACCCGCCGCCGTAGTCGTCGGGGACGGGATGCGCGCCGGCGAACCGGTACTGCGCCACGGGCTCGACATAGGCGACGCGGCGGACGGGGCGGTGCGAGTGGGCCTCCACGACACAGCCGGTCCCCATCAGCAGGGCCACGGGGACGACCAGGGCGAGCAAGCGGTTCATGAGGAATCTCCTGGCGCGGAAGTGGACCCCCAATGCGTCCCGCTCCGCAACCTCTTGGCCCCAATGACGGCCCGGCGCCCCATTAATTCATCCCGGACGTCCGCCTGCCCGCAAGGAGGGGGAGGGCCGCCGCTGATATGACGCAGGAGACGTGGCCTCCGGGGGCCGCGCCTGGGAGAGACATCGATGTCGGACATGGATTTCGGAAGGGGGGCGGGGCCGACCTGCGCGCTGCACCCCCTGCGGGGCGCCACGGGCACCTGCGCGCGGTGCGGCAACTTCATGTGCGACACCTGCAGCGAGGGGGGCACCTCCTCGCGCTGCCCCACGTGCCGGGAGCGCTCCGGCCTGACGTTCCCGCTCCACCGGGACAACTGGAGCGTCGGCGCGCTGTGGAACGTGTGCTGGGCGGCCTTCCAGCGCGAGTGGGGCATGCTGTCGCTCGGGGCGTTGATCAGCATTGGCGTGTCTGGCGGCGCGCAGTTGATGGTCAACGTGGGCCTGGGCATTGGCGCGGCGGTGGACAGCGCCGCGCTCTCCGTCGTGCTGGCCGGTCTGGGCTTCCTGGCCCAGCTCGTGGTGCAGGGGCTGGTGCAGCTGGGCCTCCTGCGCGTGTGCTTCGACGTGCTGCACGGCGGGCGCGCGGACCTGGGGCGCCTCTTCAGCCAGATGCACAAGGTGATCCCCTACCTGCTCACGCTGCTCCTCATCACCGTCATCGTGGTGGTGCCACTGATCATCGTGGGGGCGCTGGGGTTCCTTGCGGTCCTGGGCACCGGGGCCCTGAGCGGCCTGTCCGCGAACCCGTCGAGCAGCGAGGTGATGAACGTCCTGGGGTCGGTCCTGGGCGTCCTGGGGTTGCTGCTGGTGGTGATGACGGTTCCGCTCTTCTACGTGCTGCTCCCGCTGTACCTCATCCAGCCGGAGCTCACGTACGCGGAGGTGCCGCCGTCGCCCATGGAGCTGCTGCGGCGCTGCTGGGCGCTCGCGCGGGGACAGCGCCTCGCCATGGTGGGCGTGAGCCTCATCACCATCGTGTTGATGCTGGGGGGCCTCATCGCATGCTGCGTGGGCCTCATCCCCGCCATGGCCCTGGGCCAGCTGCTCGTCGCGGGGATGTATCTGGCGCTGCGCCCCCGGTCGGACGAGGACGCGGGACCGCTGCCGGGCTGAAGGCGTGCCCCACGCTCCCCACGCGCGCCTTCTTCGGGAACGAAGGCGCGCGGGGTGCGGGGGACGGCTTCTTCAGTGCACCAGTCGTTCGGAGGAGCCGGAGCGGGGCGTGGTCACCTTGCCGAGGCACGCGAGGATGTGCTCGCGGTACTCGGTGAGCTCACGCAGGCCGCACAGCATCCAGCGGCCGCCGATGACGAGCGTGGGCACGCCCCTCACGCCGCGGCTGCCGGCCAGCCGGTGCTCGTCGTAGATGAGCCGGCGCGTCTCCTCGGAGCGGAAGGCCGCGGAGAACTGGTTCATGGACAGGCCCACGCGCGACGCGAGCTCGAACACCACGTCCGAGCGGGACACGTTGACGCCCTGCTCCAGCGCCGCGCGTTGCATGGCCCGCGCGAGGAAGGCGCGCGCCTGCGGCCCCTGCAACCTCGCGGCTTCCAGCGCCGCCAGGGCCGGCACACTGGAGCGGGGTGGATCTCCCCCCAGCCACAGGTCCGTGGAGAGCAGCGCGGCGGTGGGGTCGGCTTCGCGCTGCGCGCGCTTCACCTCCTCCACCAGACCGCGCACTTCGCGCTCCGTGGGCAGCACGTCGTGCAGCCGCAGGGGATAGGGCCGCACGCTCCAGCGGACGGCTTCGCCGAACTCCTGGCGAAGCACGTCCAACCGCAGGTCGGCGAGGTAGCACCAGGAACACAACACATCCTGGTAGACGGTGATCTGCAGCGGCTTGTGCAGCGTTTTCATCGGGGGTCGCCAGATTAGAGGCGCATCCCCGTCGCTGCCAACACCCCCGGACAATCCGCGCCCGTTGGCATTCCCGTATTCCTGTCGAGCATGCAAGGCACCGTGCGCACCGTGAGCCTTCACACGCCCGGTGTGAAGCAGGCGGGCAGGCACGGATCCGCGTCCGCGCGCCTGCTTCCACGCGCCTTTACGAGGCGCGACCCGCCCGCGCGAGCAGCGCACCGGCCCGGGTCCCCGCGTACACCAACGCGTGCTCCACGATGGTGCCGGCGATGTCCTGGCCCGTGGCGCCCTCCAGGCCCTCGAAGCCGGGGCTGGAGTTGATCTCCATCAGGCGCGGGCCTTCACGGCCCTCCAGCATGTCCACGCCCGCGACCTCCAGCCCGATGATGCGCGCGGCCTTCACCGCGGCCTCCATATAGGCAGGGGGCAGGACGATGGCGCGGCCCTCGCCGCCGCGGTGGATGTTGGAGCGGAACTCGCCCGTCTTCGCCTTGCGGCGCATGGCGCCCACCACCGTGTCGCCCACCACGAGCGCGCGCACGTCGCGGCCCTCGCTCTCCGCGACGAACTCCTGGAGGACGATCTCCTGGCCCAGGTCCCAGAAGGTGTCGAGGATGGTCTGCACCTCCGGCAGCGTGTGGGCGATCATCACGCCCACGCCCTGGGTGCCCTTGATCAGCTTGATGATGACGGGCAGGCCCCCCACCTCCTGCACCAGCTTGCGCACGTTGCCGCGGTCATGCGCCATCACCGTCCGGGGCATGTCCAGGCCCGCGCGGGCGAGGAACTGGAGCGCGCGCAGCTTGTCGCGGCTGCGCGCGATGGCCGTGGGCGGGTTGAGCACCGGCACGTCCATCATCTCGAAGTGGTTCACCACCGCCAGGCCGTACGCGGTGATGGACGCGCCAATGCGGGGGATGACGACGTCCACGCCCTTCACCTCCGCCCCGCGGTACGTCATGCGCGGCCGGCCCTGGGCCAGCATCAGGCAGCAGCGCAGCGTGTCGAAGACGAGCGCCCGGTGCCCGCGGGCCTTGATGGCCTCCACCAGCCGGCGCGTGGAGTACAGCGAGCGCTTCCGGGAGAGGATGGCCACGGTCTTCTTCGCGCGGGGCCGCCGCGGACGCGGTGCGTCGCCACGCTCGGGTGCCTGTGCTCCAGGCGTGACGGGCGCCTTCTTCGACTTCGCTTTTCGGGGGGGCATGCGGGGCGCGGGACACTAGCACGCACCGGCTGTCAGGCATGGCGCGTGGGCGCCCTTTGCTATCCTCGCGTTCACTGATGACCGCCTCCAACCCGCATCCCGACGACATCCACACGAATCCAGGCGATGTCGGCCTCGAGTTGTCGTCCCAGTCCCCCCTGCTCGGGGAGACGCTGGTGGTGGATCCGCGCGCCACCCTGAAGCTCCACAAGTGTCGGCTGCTGGTGACGTCCGGACCGGACACCGGGCGCTCCATGGCCAGCGACAAGGAGCGGCTGCGCTGTGGGGCCCACCCGGGCAACGACCTGGTGCTGGTGGAGGACCGCACGGCGAGCCGCCACCACTTCGAGGTCCAGCACACCGAGCGCGGCTACCTGCTGGTGGACCTCAACTCCACCAACGGCACCTTCCTGGACGGGCGGCGCATCGAACGGGCCTACCTGTCCCCGGGCTCGCAGATCCGCGCCGGCTCCTCCGTCATCACCTTCGCGCCGCTGGACGAGGAGGGCGCGGTGGAGCCCGACCGCGAGGGCGAGCTGTGCGGCATGGTGGGCCAGAGCGTGAACATGCGGCAGGTGTTCGGGCTCATCAAGCGCATCGCGCCCATGGACGTGTCCGTCATCATCCAGGGCGAGACGGGCACCGGCAAGGAGCTGGTCTCCACCGCCATCCACGAGCTGTCCGGCCGCAGGAAGGGCCCGCTGGTGGTGCTGGACTGCGGCGCCATTCCGCCCAACCTCATCGAGAGCGAGCTGTTCGGCCATGAGAAGGGCGCCTTCACCGGCGCGGTGTCCGGCCGCCCCGGCGCCTTCGAGCGCGCGCAGGGCGGCACCATCTTCCTGGACGAACTGGGAGAGCTGCGCCTGGACCTGCAGCCCAAGCTGTTGCGCGTGCTGGAGAACCGCGAGGTGCGCCGGGTGGGCGGCAACGACGTCATCGAGGTGGACGTGCGGGTCATCGCCGCGACCCACCGGGACCTGGTGAAGGAGATCGCCGCGGGCAACTTCCGCGAGGACCTCTACTTCCGCCTGTCCGTCATCAACATCCAGCTGCCGCCCCTGCGCCAGCGCCGCGACGACATCCCGCTCATCCTCAAGCAGGCCCTGGCGGAGCCGGAGGTGGTGGACAAGCACGGCCGCAAGCGCTTCTCCGCGGAGGCCCTGGGCCTGCTGATGGCCTACGCGTGGCCCGGCAACGTGCGCGAGCTGATGAACGTGCTGTCGCACGTGCTGACCTTCTCCGAGGGCGAGGAGATCCTCCCCTCGCACCTGCCCCCGCGCGTCCGGGGTCAGGCCCGCGAGGGGCCGCTGCCCTTCAACGAGCACCTGGCCTTCAAGGACGCCAAGGAGCAACTGCTGGAGAACTTCGAGCGCGAGTACGTCACCAGCGTCCTCACCCGCTGCGAGGGCAACCTCTCCCGCGCGGCGCGTGAAAGTGGCCTGCACCGGAAGTCCATCGAGCGGCTGGTGAAGAAGTATCAGCTGGACGCCAAGGGCCTGAAACCCCGTTGAAACATCGCGTCAGCTGGCGTCCCCGGGGAGGACCCCCTCCGATTTCCCCCGGGACCCGCTCTCTGCGACAATCCAGACCCCCCTGGCCACCGACGCAGTGTGTCGGCGGTCACTTGACGGATACTGCGCGGTCCCCCCCT
>NZ_RAWA01000113.1 GCF_003611675.1 Corallococcus sp. CA053C | reverse complement strand
GGTGGTCTGGCCCTTGCCCCGGGACTCACTCCCCAGGAGCCCCCTTGCCCGGCAGTGAAGCCCCCCGCGCCCTCTTCCTCATCATCGCGGGCTCCGTGGCTGCGCGCGCCGCCCTGGAGGCCCTGCTCGCGCCCCTGGGACGGGACGTCACCGCCGTGGAGACGCTGGAAGAGGCCCGGGCGTACCTGGGGGGCTCGCCTCCGGACTGTGTGGTGTTGGACGCCGATTCGGGGCACGCGCTCCGTCCGCTGCGGGACACGGCGCCGTCGGTGCCCATCCTGCTCCTCTTGCCGCCGGGGGCGGGCGAGGACGCCGTGCTCGATGGCTATGCCCGGGGTGCCACCGGGTGCGTGGCGCCGCTGAGCCTGAAGCTGGAGATGATGGCGCGAGACAAGATTGTCGAGGCCATGGGCGGCACCATCCACGCTCGGAGCGTCCTGGGCGAGAGCGCCACCTTCATCCTGGAGCTTCCGCTCGGGCGGGTGCCGGCATGACGCAACGAAACCCCAGGTCCTCCGAGGAGGACGCCGCGGTCCAGGACGTGCTCGCCGGTGGCGGCGACATGGGCGCGCTGATGCGTTCGATGGACTGGTCGCAGACGCCGCTGGGCCCCGTGAAGGACTGGCCGCAGTCGCTGCGCACCGCCGTGAGCACCTGCCTCCACTCGCGCTTCCCGATGATGCTGTTCTGGGGGCCGGAGCTGGTGAAGCTCTACAACGACGCGTACCGGCCCATGCTGGGCAGCAAGCACCCCCAGGCGATGGGGCGCTCCGGGCGCGAGGTCTGGGCGGAGATCTGGGACATCCTCGAACCGTTGATCTCCCAGGTGCGCGACGAGGGCCGCGCCACCCTGTCGGAGAACCAGCGGCTCTTCCTGGAGCGCAACGGCTTCCCCGAGGAGTGCTACTTCACCTTCTCGTACAGCCCCGTCCGCGACGAGAGCGGGCGCATTGGAGGCGTGCTCGACACCGCGGTCGAGACCACCAGCCAGGTGCTGGACGCGCGCCGCCTGCGGACGCTCCAGGAGGTGGCCATGCGCACCCCCGCGAGCCTCCGCACCCGCGGCGACACCTGCGCCCGGGCCATGGAGGCCCTGGCCACGAACCCGGCGGACCTGCCCTTCTCGCTCCTCTACCTGCTGGACGCGGACGGCACCACGGCCCGGCTCGAGGCCCGCATGGGCCTGGGGGGTGACTGCCTCGCATCCCCCGAGCGCGTGCTCCTGGCGGACACCGGGGCGGCCTGGCCCCTGGCCCGGGTGGCTCGCACGGGACAGCCCGAGCGCGTGGAGGGATTGCGCGAGCGCTTCGGCGCCCTGCCCCTGCGCGAGGACGTGCCCGCTCCGGACGCCGCGCTCGTCCTGCCGCTGGCCCGGCCCGGAGAGTCGGGTCAGGCGGGGGTGCTCGTCCTCGGCCTGTCGCCCTGGCTCCCGGCGGATGCCTCCTATCGCTCGTTCCTGGAGCTCGTGGCGGGCAGCCTGGGCTCCGCGCTCGCGAGTGCCCGGGCCTACGAAGAGGCCGAGCAGCGCGCCGAAGCGCTGATGGAGGTGGACCGGGCGAAGACGGCCTTCTTCTCCAACGTCAGCCATGAGTTCCGCACGCCGCTGACGCTCATGCTGGGCCCGCTGGAGGACGTGCTCTCGAACCGGGAGGCCCCGCTGACGTCGTGGCAGGAGGAGCGGCTGCGGCTGGTCCAACGCAGCAGCCAGCGGCTGTTCCGGCTCGTCAACAGCCTGCTCGACTACAGCCGGCTGGAGGCGGGCCGGACGCAGTCGACCTTCGAGCCCACCGACCTGGCGGCGCTCACCCGCGAGCTCGTCACCACGTTCGAGCCGCTGGTGGCGAAGGCCGGGATGCGGCTCGTGGTGGACTGCCCGCCCCTGCCCGGGCCCGTCTGGGTGGACCGCGAGCTCTGGGAGAAGGTCGTCCTCAACCTCGTCTCCAACGCCTTCAAGTTCACCTTCGAGGGCGAGCTCGCCGTGCGGCTGCGCTGGCGGGACGACCGCGTGGAGCTGTCCGTCCAGGACACCGGCACCGGCATCCCCGAAGCAGAGCTGTCCCGCATCTTCGAACGCTTCCACCAGGTGGAGGGTGCGCGGGGCCGCGGTCAGGAGGGCAGCGGCATCGGGTTGGCGCTGGTGCACGAGCTGGTGAAGCTGCACGGAGGCCGCGTCACCGTCGCGAGCACCGTGGGCCAGGGCAGCACCTTCACGGTGTCCGTCCCCACCGGCACGGCCCACCTGCCGCCCGGGCAGCTCCGCGACCGCGCGCCGGACGACGCCCGGACCCGGGGCCTGGGCGCCTTCGTCCAGGAGGCAGCCCAGTGGCTTGCCCCTGCCCTGCCGGACCCGCTGACCTCGCCCGCCGTCCGCGTTCCGGACGGGGCCGCCGGTGCCCTGCCCCCTCACGGCCGCGTGCTGCTGGTGGATGACAACGCGGACATGCGCGACTACGTGCGGCAGGCGCTTGAAGGCCACTTCACGGTGGAGGCCGTGGCGGACGGGCTCCGCGCGCTCACCGTCGCGCGCGAGCGTCCCCCGGACGTGGTCCTGTCGGACGTGATGATGCCGGGGCTGGACGGCTTCGGGCTCCTGCGCGAGCTGAAGGCGGACGCGCGCACGGCCCACGTCCCGGTCATCCTCCTGTCGGCCCGCGCGGGCGAGGAGGCGAAGGTGGAGGGGCTGAACGCCGGCGCGGACGACTACCTGGTGAAGCCCTTCGGCGTCCGCGAGCTGGTGGCCCGGCTGGAGGGGACCGTGAACGCCGCCCGGGCCCGCGCCCAGCGAGAGGAGCTGCTGCGGGCGCTCCAGCTGTCGGAGACGCGCTACCGGCTGGCCACCCGGGCCACGAAGGACGCCATCTGGGACTGGAACCTCCTCACCCAGGAGGTGAACTGGAACGAGGGCCTGTCCACGCTCTTCGGCTACGCGGCCGCCGACGTGCGCCCCCACTCCTCCTGGTGGGCCGAGCAGATCCACCCGGACGACCGGGAGCGCATCAGCCACGTCATCCACTCCGTCATCGACACGCCCGGGGGCAGTGACTGGCGCGGCGAGTACCGCTTCCGCCGGAAGGACGGCACCTACGCCGTCGTGGAGGACCGGGGCTGGGTGGTGCGCGATGCCCACGGCACGGCCCTGCGCATGGTGGGCGCCATGCAGGACGTCACGCTGCGCAGGCAGGCCGAGGCCCAGCTGCAACAGCGCGCGGACTTCGAACAGCAGCTCATCGGCATCGTCAGCCACGACCTGCGCAACCCCGTGAGCGCCATCCTCCTGGGCGCCGCCAGCCTGATGCGCCGCGATGAGCTGGACGAGCGCAGCACCAAGGCCGTCAGTCGCATCCAGACGTCCGCGGAGCGGGCCCACCGGATGATCCGCGACCTGCTCGACTTCACCCAGGCCCGCCTGGGCGGAGGCATCCGCATCCAGCGCCGGCCCACGGACCTGCACGCGGTGCTCCAGGGCGTGGTGGAGGAGATTGAAGCGACGCACCCGGACCGGGAGCTCCAGGTGCGCGACGCGGGGCACGGCCACGGCGAGTGGGACGCGGACCGGCTGGGGCAGATGGTCCAGAACCTGGTGACCAACGCGCTCAAGTACAGCCCGCGGGACACACCCGTGCGCATCGAGACCCGGTCGGACGACGACAGCGTGACGCTGGCCATCCACAACGCGGGCACGCCCATTCCGCCCGAGCGGCTGGAGCAGCTCTTCCAGCCCCTCCAGCGCGCCAGCCGCGACGTGGACAACAGCGGCCGGAGCATCGGGCTGGGGCTCTACATCGTGAAGCAGCTGGTGGAGGCCCACGGCGGCACCGTGACGGTGACGTCCACGGTCGACGCGGGCACGACGTTCACCGTGCGCCTGCCCCGCATGCCTCCCACCGCGAGCTAGGAGCAGCGGAGCACCCCGAAAAGCGAAAGGCCCGCGAGATTTCTCTCGCGGGCCTCTCTCACTTCCGTGTGGAGCTTACCGGGATCGAACCGGTGACCTCTTGAATGCCATTCAAGCGCTCTCCCAGCTGAGCTAAAGCCCCTTCTTTTGCTACCTGCTGCCGGCGCCGCTGTTGGGAGCGGCGCCGCCCTTCGAAAGCGGCGCTCTTCTACCGCTTCTTCGTCCCAGACGCCACAACTGTTTGCGGCTTCGCGACACTTTTTCCAACCTTCAACCGTTCCGCGACCTCTTCTCCTTCCCGGAGCAGGTCGGTGAGCTGCGCGGCATGGTCCGCGGACGCCTTCTCGGCCGCCGCGATGGACGCCAGCAGCCTGGCGAAGCCCGCGGGCAGCTCCAGGCGCCCCTGCTGCACGGACTGCCAGACGGCCTCGCCCAGCTCGCGGTGTGCCTGCTCCTTCTTGTCCTTGAGGAAGGCGGCCTTGCCGTTGGCCCGCGCCAACTCCGTGTTGCGCTCGACGGCCTCGCGCAGCCGGGCCAGCTTGGCCTCGGCCGCCTGGAAGGCCTCGTTGATCTGCCGCATCACTTCGGACTGCTTCGGGTCTGCTGCCACGGCTGTCACGCCGCGGAGGAAGCGCGGGTGTACGGGCCGTCTGATACCGGCGCGCTGGAGGCGGGCGTGCGGTGCGAGCTGGCGCGCGGCGACACCGCGCGGGCCCTGCTCCGGTTGGAAGAAGCCCGCCGCGTGGATCCGCGCGATGCCCGGCTGCGCGCGGCCGAGGGCGCGTTGAAGGCGGCGCTCGAAACCCCGGGGCCGTAGGCGCGGGCATGCAGTCCGCGCGACGTGCGCTGTTCTCCTCCCGCGGGGCGCAGGGGTGACGTGTCGGAGGCGCTGCTCCAGGCCCTGGCGGCGAAGCCTTCGCGCGGGTGACACCCGCCTCAGCGCTCGCCGAACGGGCGCACCATGAGCCCGGCGCTCAGCATCGCTTCGTCGCGCCGGGCGAGCCCCGCATCCCCGAGCACGCCGGTGGCCGCGAGGCGCAGGGACACCGGCGCGTCGTTGACCGCGAGCAGCACGTGCTCCACCGCGACGTCGCCCCGCGCCCGGAAGTGGGCGCCGCCGTCGAAGTCGAAGCTCCATCCCGCGAGCCCCGTCGCGCGCAACGCCCACCGCCCGTCCCGCGTCTCCCAGCCCGTGTCGAGCAGCAGCGACGTGAAGGGCGACAGCTCATGCGTGGTGCCGTCCCGCCCGTGGCGCAGGGCGTGGCTCGCGGCGGGCCCCACGGCCAGCCAGCCCCATTCAGTGTTCGTGCGCACGGGGTCCAGCAGCAGGCCCACGCGGCCCGTCTCCAGCGTCCAGCCCGGACCTTCCCAGACGCGCCGCTCCAGGTGGGCCGCGCGGAGGGACAGGGCCACGTCGAAGGGGAAGGGGATGCCCGTGGGGCGCCCGATGGAGACGAGGATGTTGCCTTCGTCGACGTGCCTTCGCAGCAGGCCCTCATAGCCCGTGAAGGTGAGCCCCTTGCGCGCGCCTCCCCAGGCCTCCGTCAGGAACAGGCGGTGCGAATCGAACCACTGCGATTCGGCCTTGCTGCCGCTCGAACGCTCCACCCGCACGAGGATGCCGGTGCGCAGGAGCAGGGCCGGGTCCCCGTCCTGCACGCGCAGCGCGGTGCCCAGCACCCATCCGGTTCCGGGGTCGAAGCAGGTGGGGAAGCTCTCCCCGGAGTCCGTCTGGCCCTGACACGACAGGGCCGGGTCGGGCAGGGTGCTCAGGAGCAATGCCAGCGCGAGCGCAACCATCGCGCCTACCCCTTCCCGTCATGCGAGACCGGGGCGGTGCGCCTCGCTGGAGCCCACAGCGAGAAGCGCAGCCCCGCCTGCGCGGACCACTCCCAGCCGGCGGGCGCGTTCGCCAGGTCGTCGCGCCACGTGCCGCGTCCGTCCAGCGTCAGGCTCACCGGCTGGTCGTTGATGGCCAGGGCGATGACCTCGTAGCCCGCGCGCAGCCGCAGCCGTTCGGGGCGCAGGGGGCGCCCCTCCACGTGCTCCGCGAGCAGGATCTTCTGGGCCTCCGCTCCGAAGAGCACGTGGTGGAAGCCATTCCGGTCCAGCGTGAGGTCCCCCTCCAGCGCCGCGCCGGGGACGAGCGTGAAGAAGCCGTTCGTCCGGTCGCGCTCCACCGTCGGCCCCGCCCGCACGCGCACGTACGAGACGAGGTCCCTCGAATGCCACAGGTCCAGCGTCGCGTGCGTGGAGCCCAGGACCAGGAAGTCCGCCTTCACGTCCTCGCGGCGGACCTGCTCGGCGTGGAGCACCTCCATCCAGAAGCCCAGGTTGGCGAAGACGTCGAGGCGCCGGGGCTTTCCGTAGAAGGTCGTCACCCGGAAGAGCGGCTCGTCGCGCTCGCTGCGGAAGTCGTAGCGCAGCACCGTGGCGTCGAACGACGAGGCGTCCCCCAGGTACAGCTCCGAGTCCAGGAGCGTCATCCGGTGGAGCCGCCCCGTGTCTCCCGGCCACTCCAGGTCCACGCCGAAATCCACCCGGATGCGGTCGTCACGGCCCTGCGTCTCGTGCAGCCAGCGGGGAGCCCAGGCGCCACCCACGCGGATCCGCCGGTGCAGGTCGAAGTTGTACTGCAACACCCGCCCGCGCTCGTCGCGGTACCAGCCGGGCGGGGCCTCCGCGATGGCGGGCACCAGCCGGTAGCCGCGCGCCACCTCCGGGGACAGCATGTCGTAGCACCCGTTCACCCGGTCCAGCCGCTGGCCGGTTTCGTGACCTTCCGGGTCCAGCTCCCTGGCCGGGGTGACCAGACACTCCTGCTTCGACTCGTCGCACCGGGCACGCCACTCCCCCGACGGGACCTCGGGCGTGGGCGGAAGCCTCAGGCACTGCACCTCTCCCTCGGTGGGCTGGCGGGGCGAGTCCGCGCCCGGAACGGCCATCTGGAGGTCCCACGCCCCGGGAGCGGGCTTCGCCAGTGCCTCCGCGAGCGACGCTGCCACCGCTTCCCGTCGCTCCTCCTCCTGTGGGGGCACCTCCGGCACCGCTGCCTCCGGCGTCTCCACCTGCCCGAGCAGCAGGGCACAGCCCAGGGTCACCGCTGATACGAGCATCGCGTCTCCTCGACGGGGGCCCCGCGCTTCCGGCAGCGCGGGTGCACCTTGCGATGGTCCCGCCACTACAAAGCGCGTGCCGGGACGGGCGGACGGGCGTTTCACGGGCCGGCCCCGGCCGACTGTGCAGGCGCCTGCACATCGCCTGCACACCGAAGCCGTGCGACTGGCGCGAGAATGGCGCACTCCCGTCCAGGTCGGTCGACCGGCGGGGGTGGGGGGGATATAAGCCCCCCGGCCCCGTGCCGTGCACGGAGGGCCCGTCCCGGACGACGAAGGAGCACGTGCGCGTGGCAAGCGACGGCGAACAGACCCCGCAGCGGGAACAGACCTTCACCCAGGCCATCCTCGGTGAGGACACCCTGACGACGCGCTGGGCGAAGAAGTGGCTGACCCTCTCCTTCAGCGCGCGCGTGGTCCTTGCGACCGCGGGCTTCGCGGCGCTGCTCTTCGTGCCGTACCTGGGCGCCGTCGGCCTGTGGGACCCCTGGGAGACCCACTACGGCGAAGTGGGCCGGCAGATGATCCAGCGCAGCGACTACGTCTATCCCTTCTGGGAGAACGCGTGGTTCTTCTCCAAGCCGCCCCTCACCATGTGGATGCAGGCGCTGGGGATGAACCTCGTCGGCGCCCTCCGGGGTGACGGCGCCATGGGCCTCTACACGGAGTGGGGCATGCGCATGCCCTTCGCGCTCCTGAGCATCGCCGCCGTGTCGCTCTTGTCCCTCGCGGTGGCGCGGGTGGTGGGCATGCGTGCGGGGCTGGCCACGGGCTTCGTGCTGGCCACCATGCCGCTGTACTTCCTGCTCACGCGGCAGACCGTCACCGACACGCCCTTCGTCACCACCTTCGTGTGCGCGATGGCGTGCGCCCTCATCGGCCAACTGGACGACACGACGAAGCACCGCGCGGGCTGGTGGTACGGCTTCTATGTCTTCGCGGGGCTCGCGACGCTGGCCAAGGGCCTGCTGGGCGTGGGCCTGCCCGCGGTCATCCTGATGCTGTACGCGGCGGCCGCCGTCATCCCGTGGGACCGCGAGAGCCTGGAGGCGCACCTGCGCTGGCTCACCCGCGGCGACTACCGCGCCGAGGTGCGCGCGGGCACCCGGCCCATGCCCGTGCTGTGGGCGCAGATGTACCGGATGAAGCTGGGCACGGGCATCCTCGTGTTCTTCGCGGTGGCGGTGCCCTGGTACCTGACGCTGTGCCTCTTCGACAGCGTGGACGACGAGGGCAAGCTGTTCTGGTACCGCTTCTTCATCCACGACCACCTGAACCGCCTCACCGCGGGCGTGCACACCACCACGCCGGGCGGGTCGTTCACCTACTTCATCGAGCAGGGCGGCTTCGCCATCTTCCCGTGGGTGGCGCTGCTGCCGGGCGCGTTCGCGGTCGTGTCGCGCCTGAAGCTGCGCTCGCGCGACAAGGCGGACCACCTGGCGCTCATCGCCGTCATCTGGGTGGCGTTCGCGTTCTACCTGCTGGCCTCCAGCGCGACGAAGTTCCACCACTACGTGTTCCCGGTGCTGCCGGGCGTGGCCATCCTCCTCGCGCTGTTCGTGGACCGGCTGTGGCGGGACGGCATCTCCGAGCACCCGGTGAGCCTCATCTTCGGCCTCGTGCTGTTCATCCTCGTGGGCAAGGACCTGGCGGAGAACCCCAAGGACTTCACCGACCTGTTCGTCTACAACTACGACCGGCCCTATCCGCAGGAGCTGGTCACGCGGCCCATCGCGTTCTTCTCCTCGCGCCCGCTGTGGATGGGCGACCTGGTGACGCTGGTGCTGCTGGCCTTCGGCGTGTACCTCGCCTTCGAGGCCTTCTCCTCCAAGGACAAGCCCGCGCGCCCGGCCGCGGCACGCACCGTGGCGCTGGGGCTGCTGCTCACCGGCGGCGCCACGCTGGCCGCGGTGGCCACGCAGGGGCAGGTGTCCGCGATGGGCCTGTGGGGCCTGTCGCTGGTGGTGCTGTCGGGCTTCCTCTTCTGGCAGGCGTCGCGGCCGGAGGAGGCGCAGGGGCGCACGGTGCTCCAGGGGGTGGCGGGCCTGCTGGTGCTCGTGGGCGTGGTGCTGGCGGTGCGTGGCTTCAAGGGCCCGGCCGCGTCCGACGCGCTCTTCAAGGTCTTCACCGGCACCATCAACGTGAAGGTGGGCATGGGCTTCGCGTTCGGCGTCGCGGGCATGCTGCTGGTGGTGGCCGCGCTCCAGCGCTCGCGCGTGCTGCTGTTCAGCACGTTCTGGGGGCTGGCCGCGGGCTTCGCGCTCTGGTTCAACTGGGGCCACTGGGTGGACCTGTCCCACCACTGGACGCAGCGCGACCTGTTCTGGCGCTACTACGCCCAGCGCCAGCCGGGGGAGCCCATCGCCGCGTACATGATGAACTGGCGCGGGGAGACGTTCTACTCGCGCAACACGGTGGAGCAGTTCCGCGCCGGTGACGCCAACACGCGCATGCGCCAGTACGCGGCGCGGCCGGGGCGCGAGTGGGCGCTGGTGGAGCACACCCGCGTCTCCCTGCTGCGCAGCGCGGTGGGCACCGACAAGACCGTCACCCTCATCGACCGGGACATCAACAACAAGTTCGTCCTGGTGACCATCGAGTGAGGCGTCCCCTTCCGACGCCGCGCGCGGAGGCCCCCGCCGAGGGTGGCATCCGCGTGCGCGGGCTGGCCAAGCGCTTCGGCGCGCGCACCGCCGTGGAGGACCTCACCTTCGACGTGCGGCCCGGGGAGGTGTTCGGCCTGCTGGGCCCCAACGGCGCCGGCAAGACGACGACGGTGCGCATGCTGACGGGCCTCTTGCGCCCGTCCGATGGCGACGCGCACGTGTGGGGCCACTCCGTCACCCACGACGGCGAGTCCCTGCGCAAGGTGGTGGGCCTGCTCACCGAACAGCCCGGGCTCTACGACCGGCTCACCGCGCGGGAGAACCTGCGCTTCTTCATGAAGCTGCACGAGCTGGACGAGGCCACCGCGTGGCCCCGGGCGCGGCACTACCTGGAGCGCTTCGGGTTGGGCGGCCGCGAGGACGACGCGTGCGGCAGCTTCAGCAAGGGCATGCGCCAGAAGCTGGCCATCGTGCGCACGCTGGTGCACGACCCGCGCGTCATCTTCCTGGATGAGCCGACGAGCGGCCTGGATCCGGAGTCCGCGCGCACCGTGCGCGACGCGGTGGCGGAGCTGGCCTCCGAGGGGCGCACCATCGTCCTGTGCTCGCACAACCTGGCGGAGGTGGAGCGGCTGTGCGAGCGCGTGGCCGTGGTGCGCCGCCGCCTGCTGGCGCTGGGGCCCGTGCGGGAGTTGCGCCGTGCGGGGCAGGCGCTGGACGTGCGCGTGGAGGGGGACGCGGAGGCCTTCCGCCCCGCGCTGGCCCGGCTGCCCTTCGCGCCCAACGTGCTGCTGGAGGGCGGGCGTCTGCGCGTGATGCTGGCGGACGAGGCCCAGGCCCCGGACGTGGTGGCGTGTCTGGTGGGCGCGGGCGCGCGCGTGCACAGCGTGGTGCCGTCACAGCGGCCGCTGGAAGAGGTGTACCTGGACCTGCTCAAGGACGAGGGGGCGTAGGGCATGGCGTTCCGGCCGCGACGGGCGATGGCGGTGTTCTGGAAGGACTCGCTGGACCTGCGCAAGAACGTGGGCCTGCTCTTGTCCATGGCGGTGCTGCCGATGGTGATGGTGACGGTGCCCATTGCCGTGGTGTGGACGTACGTGTCGCAGCCGGACCACTCCGACCTGCGCACCGTGGCGCTCTTCTACGACCCCACGCTGCCGCTGGGCGCGAGCGCGGCGCGCTTCCTCATCGACAAGTCGCTCACCGACTGGTTCGGCATGTTCCTGGTGATGCCCGTCTTCATCCCCATCCTCATCGCGTCCCAGAGCGTGGCGGGGGAGAAGGAGCGCCGCACGCTGGAGCCCCTCCTGGCCTCGCCGGTGTCGGCGGCGGAGCTGGTGGCGGGGAAAAGCCTGGCGGCGCTGGTGCCTGCGGTGCTGATGACGTGGTTCGCGTTCGCGCTGTTCTGCGTGGGCGTGGACATCGTCGCGTGGCCGCTGGTGGGGGCGCCGCTGATGCCCAACGCGCTGTGGGGCTTCGGCGTGTTCGTGCTCGCGCCGCTGTTCGCCTTCTTCGGCAACGGCGTCGCGGTGCTCATCTCCGCCCGGGTGAGCGAGGCGCGCATGGCGCAGCAGCTCTCCGCGCTGGTGGTGCTGCCGCTGGTGGGCCTCGTCGGTGGACAGGTGGCGGGCGTGCTCAAGGCGGGGCTCGCGTACTACGCCATCCAGGGCGCCGTGGTGCTGGTGCTGGACCTGGTGCTGCTGGCGGCCAGCATCCGGCTGCTCGACCGGGAACGTCTGATTAGCCGCTGGGGTTGAACCACGGGCGGTCGTGCACCGGACTCCCGGAGGACGGCCAGACGGGCAGGCGCCCGTGAAGCTGTTATGTTCCGGGCAGGACGCCGGGGGGAAGCGACAGCCGCTTTCGTGCCGGGGACCATGCATTTAGGGGTTGGGGATACGGAGCTTTGAAGACCTGCCGCCCAGGCGGCCACGGAGGCGCTGAAACAGACATGGGGATCTTCGACAGCATCAAGGGCGAGGCGAAGCGGAACTTCATCGCCCGGGCGGACGAGGCGAAGGGCGAGATCGTCTACAAGTATCCGGAGAAGAACGTCCGGATGATGACGCAGCTCACCGTCGACGCCGACGAGGTGGCGCTGTTCGTCAAGGACGGCAAGGTGGAGGGCAAGCTGGGCCCCGGCCGACACTCGCTGGACACCAGCAACATCCCGTTCCTGTCGCGGCTGATGGAGGGCTTCACCGGCGGCAATATGTTCATGGCGGAGATCTTCTTCGTCTCCACCCGCGAGCACACGGGCGTGAAGTTCGGCGGCCCCATCGGTGACGTGCGCGACCCGGAGACGGGCCTGGGCATCGGCACCATGGTGTACGGCGACTTCTCCGTCCGCGTGACGGAGCCGGAGAAGCTGGTGGTGGGCCTGGTGGGCATGGGCCGCTCGAGCAACGAGGAGTTCCTGGGCTGGTTCAAGGGCCAGGTCCTCAAGGTGACGCGCGACCGCACCGCCGAGCTGATGGTGAAGAAGAAGTGGCCGCTGCTGGACGTGACGAGCGGCGCCTACGTGGAGGAGATGGAGACGGAGATCCTCGCCGGCCTCAAGCCGCACGTGGACAGCTACGGCCTCACCATCGTCCGCATGGGCAACTTCCACGTCAGCATCAAGCCCGAGGACGAGGCCACGCTGAAGAAGCTGTCCAAGGACGTCGCGTACTCGCGGCTCGCGGGCGGCTTCCAGCAGTACGCGCAGGGCCAGGCGATGCTCGGCGCGTCCGAGGGCATGGCCAAGGGCGGTGGCGGCTCCGACGGCGCGCTGCAGGGCATGGGGATGGGCATGGGCTTCGGCATGGCCCAGGCTTTCTCCAACCAGCAGCAGCAGCGGCCCGCGCAGCCCACCGAGCAGGTGGTGGCCACGGCGAACCCGGGCGACACGCGCAGCCCCGCGGTGCGGCTCAAGGAGATCAAGGAGCTGAAGGACGCGGGCGTGCTCTCCGACGAGGAGTACGCCGCCAAGCGCGCGGAGCTGATGAAGCTCCTGTAGTCCCGCGCCGCTTCAAGCGACACCTGAAGGCCCTGTCTCCCATCCGTGGAGGCGGGGCCTTCGTCGTTTCAGCGCCTCAGGGCGCGGGCGTGCCGGGCGCCGCGAGGCGCAGGTGTTCGTGCAGCGTCTCCGCGCGCAGGTAGAGGAACTGCACGTCGCCGAAGGCCAGCGTGGCGCCGTCGTGGAGCATCACCTGGGCCTTGAAGCCCAGGGGCGCGCCGTTGATGAAGGTGCCGTTCATGGACTGGGCGTCGCGCACGGAGAAGTCCCCGGAGGCCGCGTTCCAGCGCAGGGTGGCGTGGTGCTGGGACACGGAGGGCTCCGGCACCGCGAGGTCGCACGTGTCGACGCGGCCCACGGTGAACTCCTCGCCGTCCTGGTTCGGCTGGAGGAAGTGGACCTCCAGGTTGTCGAAGTCGCGCAGCATGGTGAGCAGCCGCTCGCCCATGCGCGAGCGGTGCGCCATGCCCACCGTGCGCGCGCCGATGAGGGCGGGCGCCAGGTCGCGGAAGAAGGCCTCCACGGGCTGCTGGATGAGGGCCACGGAACCGGACGCGGCCCGGAAGGACTCCAGCGAGGCCCCCGCGAAGGGGCGGAGCTGATTCACGGACACCATGGCCCGGAACCCTACGTGCAACCGGCGGGGACGGGAAGGGTCGTCCGGGGCGCGCGTCCGGTAGGACTCAGGGCGCGGAGGTGGGGGGCGCTTCGTCCAGCCGGTGCAGGTCCAGCTTCATGGGCACCTGGAGCGTGGTGCTCAGCCGCAAGAGCAGCACGTCCGGCGCGAGGCCGCTCTCGCCAATGGCCTCCGTGAGCTCGCGCGCGGACGGGGCGGTGCCCCGGGCCCACAGCTCCTTCAAGAACGCGCCCGCCTCCGGCGCATGCCACCACGCCGGCCCGAAGCGCGCCTTCAGCTGTCCCTGCAACTGCCCCGCGAGGAACCACGCCCGGAAGCTGTCGGCGGACTGGTAGAAGTCCTCCTGGTCCACGAGGTAGCGCTCCACGTCGTCCTCCGTCATGGGCATGGCGCCGGTGCGCGCCATCAGGGCTCGGTAGAGCTCGCGCGGATCCACCTCCACGCGCCGGTGCAGCTCCAGCTGGTAGAGCAGCCGGCCCGCCGCGTGACGGATGAGGTACAGCTTGTGCGCGCTGGAGGTCGCGAGGAACTGCGCGCGCTTGTCGTTGTCGCCCAGCACCCCCGCGTGCTCCTCCAGCCACACCGGGTCCTCCAGCAGGTCCTCGAAGAGCGCCGAGTACGCCTCGCCCACCGTGGGGTTGCCCAGCCGCGCCAGCTCGAAGCGGGGCTCCTGCGTGAAGGCCGCGTGCAGCACGTGCCCCACCTCGTGCAACACCCGGCCCTGGTGCAGCACGCCCGTGCCGGGCTTGAACGACAGGCGCACGTCGGAGGGCGCGCGCACCGCCATCGCCAGCGGGCGCGGGTTCTTCCGGGGCAGGTCGCGCGCGTCCACCTTCACGTTGGGCAGCGCGGCGAGGTCGATGCCCATCCCCGCCACGGTGGCCTGGGCCTTCGCCAGCGACTCGCCCTTGGGGAACGCGTCCTCCACCTCGCGCGAGCGGAACAGGCGCGGGATGTCCGCGCGCGTGAGCTGCGAGAAGGGCAGCCCCAGCTCGCGCTGGCTGAGCCGCTCCATCACCAGCCGGTACGGCTCCTGCGTGGCCTGGAGGACCTCCTCCGCCAGCTGCGCCAGCTTCTCCAGGTCCGCCTGCCGCAGCTCGCTGCCGAAGGCCTCGTAGGACTCGAAGCCCATCTGCTTCACCAGCTCGCTGGTGCGCTCCTCACGGCGGTACAGCGTCTGGTTGAGGCGCGTGAGCGCGGGCGTCGCCGCCGCGTAGAGCGCCTTGCGCCGGGCCGCGCTCTTCTCGTTGGCGAGCAGCCGCTCCAGGTCGTGGTAGCGCACCTCCCGCCCCTCCACCTTCAGCGTGAGCGACGCCTCCAGGTTGGCGGACGCGTCGTTCAACTCGGCCAGCTCTCGCGCCAGGAACTCACCCGCGAAGTGGCCATGCAGCGCGGTGAGGGCGCGCAGCTCGCGCGGCTCCTTCGTCAGGTGCCGCAGCCGGTCGATGCGCCGCAGGTTCTCCAGGCTGAAGAGCGCTTCCTTGCCCGTGTACGTGGCCGCGATGTCCGCGCCCTTGCCCTCGGTCCAGAACTCCCAGACAAGCCGGTGTTGCTCTTCAAGGAGGAGGGCGGCTTCGGTCGTGAGGGCACCCACCTCCCCGGTCAGTTGTTGCTCCTCACTCAGAGGGGGGACCGGCGCCGCGGGCGGCGCCTTGTGACAGGCGGCCAGCAGACACAGCGCGGCGGCGAGGAGGGCGGGAATCCTTGGGGACATGAGGCGCCCCATGTTACTTCCGACCTGCCGATGCCCAACGTAAACCCATGGCGGGCGGCCCGCGGACGCCAGGGCCTGTACGCCGCCCTGCGCCACTTCTTCGCCCGTCAGGGCTACCTGGAAGTGGAGACGCCGCTGCTCGTGCCCGCTCCCGGCATGGAGCCATACATCACCGCCTTCGAGGCCCCCTTCGTCCCGGAGACGGACCTGGGCCGGGCCCGCACCCTGTACCTGCACACCAGCCCCGAGTACGCGATGAAGCGCCTGCTCGCCGAAGGGGCCGGACCGTTGTTCCAGATCTGCAAGGTGTTCCGCAACGGCGAGGTCTCCCAGACGCACAACCCGGAGTTCACGCTGCTGGAGTTCTACCGGCCGCACGCGGACTACCACGCCATCATGGACGACCTGGAGGGCGCGCTGGTGGCGGCGGGTGAGGCGGCGACGGACGCGGCGGACGGGGCTCCGGGCGCGGATCCGGCGTTCTTCACGCGCACCCCGTATGAGCGGGTGACGGTGCGGGACGCGGTGCTGCGCGCGACGGGCGTGGACCTGCGGCAGCACCCGGACGGCGCGTCGCTCAAGCGGGCGGTGGAGGCCACGGGCGTGCGCACCGGGGACGCGCAGTCCTTCGATGACGTCTTCTTCCACCTGTTCCTGCAGAAGGTGGAGCCGGGGCTCGGGCACGAGCGGCCCACGTTCCTCATCGAGTACCCGGCCTCCATGGCGGCCCTGTCCCGGCTGAAGCCCGGCGACAGCACGGTGGCGGAGCGGGTGGAGCTGTACGCGAAGGGGCTGGAGCTGGCGAACGGCTTCTCCGAATTGACGGACGCGGCGGAGCAGCGCGCGCGGCTGGTGGAAGAGCAGGACCTGCGCCGCCGGCTGGGCCGCGCCGTGTATCCGCTGGATGAGCGCTTCCTCGAAGCGGTGGGGCGCATGCCTCCCGCGGCGGGCATCGCTGTCGGGCTTGATCGCATCCTCATGCTGCTGCTCGGGGTCCAGCGCATCGAGGACGTCCTCCTGTTCCCCGCACATGGGTTCGTCTGATGCGCAAGGTGCTCCAGACGGTGTTCGCCGGCATGGCCACGGTGGGCCTCACGGGCGTGACGTCGGCGACGGTGTCGGTGCTGTCCGGGTTTGATCCGCTGGCGGCGGACAAGGTGCTCCGGTTGTGGGGCCGCTCATCCCTGGCGGCGGCGGGCGTGCAGCATGAGGCGTTCGGCCTGGAGAACGTGCCGGAGGACGGCAACGTCGTCTTCGTGTGCAACCACCAGTCGCACTTCGACGCGATGGTGAACTTCGCGCACCTGCGCAAGCACACGCGCTACGTGGCCAAGGCGGAGCTCTTCAAGATTCCGGTGTTCGGCCGGGCGATGCGCAGGGCGGGCAACATCCCGGTGCAGCGCACGGGCGGCGCGGACGACAAGGCGCGGCTGACGGAGGCCGTGACGGCGGTGCGCGAGCGGGTGAGCGTGCTGTTCTTCGCGGAGGGCACCCGCAGCCCGGACGGGGAGTTGAAGCCGTTCAAGAAGGGCGCCGCGACGCTGGCCATCCAGGCGCAGGTGCCGGTGGTACCGATGGCCTTGTCCGGCACGCGCCTCATCCTCCCCAAGGGTGGCCGCGCGGTCCGATGGGGCCAGCGGGTGGCGTTGGTGGTGGGCAGGCCCGTGCCCACCCAGGGGCTGACGTTGGCGGACCGGGACACCCTCACGCGACGCCTGGAAGAGGCGGTCGCCGGGCTCTATGCCGAGGCGCGACAGCGCTCGGGAGACATTCCATGAAGAAGACGAACCAGACCACGTTCCAAGCCCATCCCTGGCACGGCATCTCGCCCGGGGAGGAGGCTCCCGAAATCGTCAACGCGTACATCGAGATCGTCCCCACGGACGCGGTGAAGTACGAGTTGGACAAGGAGTCCGGCATCCTCAAGCTGGACCGGCCCCAGCGCTTCAGCAGCCAGTGCCCCACGCTCTACGGGTTCATCCCGAAGACGTACTGCGGCGAGCAGGTGGCGAAGCGCTGCGCGGAGCGCACGGGCCTCAAGGACATCCACGGCGACCGGGACCCCATCGACATCTGCGTGCTGACGGAGAAGGTGGTCTCCAACGGCAACCTGCTGGTGCACGCGGTGCCCATCGGCGGCTTCCGGATGGTCGACGGCAACGAGGCCGACGACAAGATCATCGCGGTGCTGGAGTCGGACCTGGTCTACGGCGAGCTCCAGTACATCGCGCAGCTGCCGCGCCCGCTGCTGGACCGCCTCAAGCACTACTTCCTCACCTACAAGCAGATCCCCGGCGAGGGAAAGCGCAGCGTGGAGATCGCGGAGGTCTATGACCGGCCGGAGGCGCTGGAGGTCATCCGGCGCAGCATGCGCGACTACGACAAGCTCTTCACGGAGCCTGTGGCGAAGCCCGCCCGGAAGGCCGCACCCGCGGCCCGTCGCAAGGGCGCGTCGGCCCGGAGCGCGAAGTAGTCACGGGGTTGGCGGCGGAAGGGGCGTGGCCGGTGGCCCCCCTTCCGCGCGGGCCCTTCGCGAAGGGCTACGAGCGGCGGGCGCGCTTGAGCTGATCGTTGGGGTTGCGCTTGCCGCGCGCGGGGGCCGGAGCCTTGCGGGCCGGGGCCTTCTTCGCGGCCTGGGCCTTCTTCACGACCTTCTTGGCGGCGGTCTTCACGCGGGCCACGGCCTTCTTGGCGGCGGTCTTCACGCGGGCCACGGCCTTCTTCGCGGCCTTCTTCACCGCCGGAGCGCTGCGCGTGGCGCTCGCGCCGCGGCTGGCGGCGGACTTCAGGGCGGGCTTCGAAGCGGGCTTCGCGGCCGGCTTGGACGCGGCCCTGGACGCGGGGCGGGAGGCGGGACCGGGCACGGCGGTGCCGCGCTCGGGGAGCAGGGCCACGAGCTTCTTGGGCGCGATGGCGCGGTAGCTCTCGTCGATCCACGCCTTGATGACGGGCACGGGCACCTGCGAGGCCGAGTCGAAGTGGGCGGACACCCAACCGCTCTTCCCCAGGCCGTACTCGGTGGGCTCGGTGAAGGGCAGGGTGAGGGCGGCGTCCTTGGAGTCGGGCAGCTTGGCGGAGAGGTTCAGCTTCTCGCCGTCCACGGTCATGAAGAGGAAGGTCTTGTCATTGACCTTCAGCGCGCGGTGTCCCCAGGGAAAGTCCTCGTGGGCTTCGGGGTAGCTCATCGCATGTTCGCGCAGTATCGCTTCGACCTTCTGCGTCTCGTTCTCTGCGGGCATGTGCACCTTGGCTTCGTTGTGGGTCCGGACAGCTTAACCGGACCTGTCGCGTCGGGCGTATTCCCAGATGTCTCGGTCCGTGGGGAGGCGGGTGGCGGGCACCCCTTGCCTCTCACGCCCTCATCCTTCCGGATGCGTCGCATTAGGTAACGGGCTCACGCCACGCATAGTCTTTGGGTCAACAAGGAGCCTCACCGCAATGCCTCAGTCGCTGCTCGCCACGGATGGCTACAAGTTCAGCATGGCGGAGGCCGGCTGGCCCCTGCGGAAGGAGACGTTCTACTACTCGCACCGCAAGGGCGGACCGCAGGTCATGCCGCTGGACCTGGACGCCTACGTCCGCAAGCTGCTGCCCGTGCCCCGGCCGGAGGACTATGCCTTCCTCGCCCGGCACGACTACGAGATGGGCGTGGGGTTCAAGGCGGCCATCCAGCGCACGGACCGCCTCACGGTGCGCGCCGTTCCCCGCGGCGCGCTGTTCTTCCCGCGCGAGCCCATTCTCACGCTGACGGGCCCCTCCGCGCTGGTGTCCTGGCTGGAGCCGTTGCTGTTGCAGCTCAACTACCGCATCCAGGTGGCCACCCTGGCCCTCCAGGACCGCGAGGCGCTCGCGCGCGCGCTGGCCACGGTGACGTGCGAGGAGGAGAAGCGCATCGCGCTGGAGACGCTGGACCAGGTGGGCGTGAAGGCCATGCCCATCCGGGTGGATGCGGAGGGCTACCACCAGCGCGTGCGGGCGCAGGTGAAGGAGCTGGTGGACATCGTCGAGGATCCCGCGCGCATCTTCGAGGTGGGCCTGCGCGCGGCCACCTGCCTGGAGCAGCACGAGCTGGCCCTCAAGGCCTGTCAGGAAGCGGGCGTGCAGCGCACGAGCAACGTGGAGGGCGCGCGCGTGCTGGGCATGACTCCCGTGGGCACGATGGGCCACGAGCACGTGCAGCGCTACGGCTCCGACGACGCGGCCTTCCGCGCGATGCACGAGCGCAGGCCGCAGCGCTCCAGCTACCTGCTGGACACCTTCGACACGCTGACGTCGGGCATCCCTGCCGCGTACAAGCTCATCTCGGAGGAGCCGCAGGGCGGGGACTCCATCCGGTTCGACTCCGGGAACAAGAAGCTCCAGTACCTCTACGCGGTGACGCGCGCGCGGGACATGGGCATCCACCCGGTGCTCATCCTGGAGGACGGCCTGGACGCGCAGATGACGCGCGAGTTCGAGGAGCTGCGCCGGCAGGTGGGCTGGGAGCCGACGGAGCAGTTCTACGGCTACGGCGGCCACATCGTCGCGCGCACCATGACGAACCCGCTGACGCGCGACCGGGTGGCGGCCATCTACAAGCTGTCGTGCACGGGCGCGACGGCGGTGATGAAGTTCGGCAACGAGCTGGCGGAAGGCAAGCAGAGCATCCCCGGCACGCCGGTGATCTTCCGCCGTCGCACGGGCTCCGGGCCGCTGGGGCTCGTGGGGCAGGCGGGGGAGCCGACGCCGCAGGGCTACCTGCCGCTGATGGAGGCCCCACCCGACTCGCCGTCGCTGATGGGCACCGAAGGGCTCACGCCCGAGCAGCAGCGCATCGGCTACACTGCGGCCACGCAGGCGCTGGTGGAATCGCTCACGCGGCGCCACTTCCCGCAGGGCCGCTGACGCTCCGGTTGCTTCCGGGGGCAGGCGGCTCCAGGCGGTCTGGAGAGGACGTCATGTCGCTGCCCCCACCCCGGTTCCACGACGACGCGCGCGCAAGCCAGCTCTACCTGGAGCGCGTGGCCGAGGTCTCCGAGGAGGCCCGCCGCTACGCCGCCGAGCACCGCGTGCGGCCGGCCCGCGAGGACCGCGTGCGCATCGCGGCGTTCGGCATCGACGCGCAGGTGGCCTTCTGCACGCCCGGCGCCAGCCTCTTCGTCCCCGGCGCCGTGGAGGACACGCAGCGCACGCTGCGCTGGCTGTACGCGCACCTGGACCGGCTCACGGGGCTCGTCTTCTCGTTGGACACGCACCGGGCCTTTCAAATCTTCCACCCGGCGTGGTGGAAGGACGCGGAGGGGCGTCCGCCCGCGCCCATGACGGTCATCACCGCGAAGGACGTGCGGGACGGCCGCTGGCGCCCCACGCGCCACCCGGAGGAGAGCCTGGCGTACTGCGAGGGGCTGGAGGCGAGCGGCCGGTACGTGCTCACCATCTGGCCGTACCACGCGCTCCTGGGCGGGCAGAGCCACGCGCTGGTGCCGGCGCTGTACGAGGCCAGCCTCTTCCACGCGCTCGTGCGCGACACGCCCACCCACTTCGAATTGAAGGGGGAGCATCCGCTGACGGAGAACTACTCCGTGATGGCGCCGGAGGTGACGCAGGTGAAGGGCCAGCGCGTGGGCGAGTTCAACACGCGGCTCATGGAGCACCTGCTGTCGTTCGACCGCGTGTATGTCTTCGGGCAGGCCAGCTCCCACTGCGTGCTGTCCACGCTGCGGGACCTGCAGCAGCACCTGGAGCGCACGGATCCGTCGAAGCTCCAGCGCATCCACATCCTGGAGGACGCGATGAGCCCCGTGCCCGCGCCGCCGCTGGAGCCGCTGCCCGCGGGCCTGGACTTCCCCCGCGTGGCGAAGGCCGCGCTGGAGGGCTTCCGCGCCGCCGGGATGCGCGTGGTGCGCACCACGGACGCGCTGGAGGCTTGAGCCCCGCTCGAAAAGCCCCCTACTTGCCCAGCCGCGCCATCGCCCAGCGCGCCGTCGCGTCGCGCAGGGTCTCGTGGGCGCTGGCGCCGGGGCGGGCCTGGGCGCTCAGCTCCACCACGTCGCGGAAGAGGGACAGGTCCAGCACGGCGTCCGCGTGCACGCTGCCCGCGAAGAGCACCACCTGGGTGCCGTGCTCGCGCGCGAGCCGTGCGAGCGCGACGGGGCCCTTGCCCAGCCACGTCTGCCGATCAAAGCGCCCCTCGCCGGTGAGCACCAGGTCCGCGAGCAGCACGCGCCGCTCCAGCCCCAGCGCGCGTGACACCAGGACGTAGCCGGACGTCAGCTTCCCGCCCGCGAGCGCCGCCAGCCCGTAGCCCATGCCGCCCGCCGCGCCCGCGCCTGGAATCGTCGCGGCCTCTTCCCCCGCGACGCGCGCGAACGTGGTGAGCGCCGCCTCCAGCTCCTCCACCGCCTCCGGCCCCGCGCCCTTCTGCGGGGCGAACAGGCGCGCGGCGCCGTCCTCGCCCAGCAGCGGCGTGATGACGTCCGTGGCCACCCGCAGCTCCACCTGCTCCAACCGGGGATGCCGCGCGTCCGCCTCCACGCGCGCGAGCCTCGCCAGGGCCGCGCCGCCCGGAGGCAGCGGCGCGCCGGCCGCGTCCAGGAAGCGGAAGCCCAGCGCCTCCAGCGCGCCCTTGCCGCCGTCCGTGGTGGCGCTGCCCCCCAGGCCGACGATGAGCCGCTCACAGCCCTCGTCCAGGGCCGCGCGCATCAGCTCGCCGGTGCCGTACGTGCACGCGGCGCAGGCATCCCGTGCGTCCGGCGGCACGAGGGACAGCCCCGACGCGGCGGCCATCTCCACCACCGCGGTGCGCCCGTCGTCCAGGCGCGCCCAGGCGGCCTTCACCGGGGCGCCCAGCGGACCGCGCACGGTGTTCCACCGCCGCTCGCCGCGTCCGGCCGCGAGCAGCGCGTCCACCGTGCCCGGGCCTCCGTCCGCGAGCGGCGCCACGTCCAGCACCACGTGGGGCGACGCCTGCCTCAGGCCCTCCGCCATGGCGGCGGCGGCCTCGGCGGCGCTCAGGGTGCCCTTGAACTCCTGGGGCGCGATGAGCAGTCGCGGACGGATCACGTGCAGGGGGCCGCCCGTTCGGAGCGCATGGAACGCGGCGCCCTGACGCGATGGGGGACGGACGTCTTCAAGGGCAGGGCGGGACCGCGGCGGGCGGGTCGCCACCGCGTCGGCAGCATGGACTTCACGGTTCCTCCCGGGCCGGGGTGGTCTGGACCCCGGCATACCATTCCAGGAGGGGCCGTGGCCCCTGGAGTGACGGCATCACCCGCTGTGAAATGCGCTCCAACCGGAGGAGCAGGCGCGTCACTTCCTCGGACGGTTGGCGGGCCGGGCCGCGGATCCGCTCGCAGAAGAAGGTGCGGCAGCCGAACGGCCGATCCGCGTACACCGTGCAGCGCTTGCCCGCCGCATCCAGGAAGGGGCAGCCCCCGTCCGCGCGCGGCGGCGGCAGCGTCCGGCCTCGGGCGAGCACGTCCCACTCATTGCGCCACAGCCAGGGCTGCCGCTTCGTGGTGGCCAGCTGACAGCACTCGCCGCTCGACGGGCAGGAGTAGGGGGCGTAGGCCGCGTCCGCCTGCCGGTAGACGGTGCGCGTCTCCTGCAGGGCACGCTCCAGCTCCCGCGTACCGCCCGCGGGGGCTTCGTCGTCTGCGTCGTCCCAGTCCGCCCGCCCCATGACCTGAACCGTTCCCGCACGTCGGGGTCCGCAAGCCGGACCCCTTGGGTCGTACCCTAGCTCACAGCATGCGCAGGACGAAACATTTGAGGTAGCGCGTCTCGCGCAGGTTGAGGAGCACGGGGTGGTCCCGGCCGGCCCCCCGCCGCTCGATGATCTGCACCCGGCGGCGCGCGTCCGACGCGGCCGAGGCGAGCATGTCCTCGAAGGCCTGCTCGTCCACGTGGTACGTGCAGCTCGCCGTGATGAGGATGCCGCCCGGGCGCAGCAGCTGGAAGGCGCGCAGGTTGAGCTCGTTGTAGCCGCGCACCGCCGCGGGGATGGCGTCCTTGTTCTTCGCGAACGAGGGCGGATCCAACACGATGGTGTCGTAGCGCTTCCCCTCGTCCACCGCGTCGCGCATGAAGTCGAACGCGTTGGCCGTCACCACGTCCAGGTTGGAGAGCTTGTTGGCCTGGGCGTTCTCCTTCAGCTGCGCGGAGGCCGCGTCCGAGATCTCCACCGCGGTGACGTGCTTGGCGCGCGTGGCCAACTGGAGCGCGAACCCGCCCACGTAGCTGAAGCAGTCGAGCGCGTCGCCGAAGGCGTAGTGCGCCGCCATCACGTGGTTCTCGCGCTGGTCCAGGAAGGCGCCCGTCTTCTGGCCTTCCAGCAGGTCCGCGCGCATGCGCACGAGCCCCTCGTCGAAGGACACCGGGCCCGGGGGCAGCTCGCCGCGCAGCAGCCCCTTCTCCGGCAGGAGGCCCTCCAGGTGGCGCACGCTCACGTCGGAGCGGTTGATGATGCCCTTCGGGTGGAACTGCTCCTCCAGCAGGTCCGCGATGAGCGCCTTGCGCTGCTCCATGGCGGGGACGAGGAACTGCACGCTGAGGTAGTCGCCGTAGCGGTCCACCACGAGGCCGGGCAGGCCATCCGCCTCGCCGTGCACCAGCCGGTACGTCGTCTCGGCGGGGAGCGCCAGCTTGCGCAGGGCCTCCGCGGACTGGAGGCGCTTGCGGAAGAACTCCGCGTCCACGGCGACGTCGTCGTTGGTGAGCCAGCGCAGGGAGATCTTGGACACCTTCGAGTAGAAGGCCTTGCCCATGAACCAGCCGCGGCCGTCCACGACGCGCACCACCTCACCGCCCTGGAGGCCGGGGTCGCCGTTCAGGTCCGCGCGGTAGATCCACGGCGGGCCCGCCTGCCACCGGTCCGAGCCGCGGCGCAGCAGCATCACCTGCGGCGTGCCGTCCGGGCCCAGCTCCGGCGTCGTGCGGTCCGGGCGGTGCTTCTCCGGACGCGAGCCGGGCCTCCCGCGACCGGGGGGAAGGTCGCTGGGGCTGGAGGGCCTGGG
>NZ_RAWA01000112.1 GCF_003611675.1 Corallococcus sp. CA053C | reverse complement strand
GGCCCCGGCCCCCGCCGCGGCGCCGGAAGCCCGTCCGGCGGAGGCGGAGGCGCAGCAGCTGGCCATCGACGTGCCCCTGGCGCCCGTCGTCACGGCCAAGGCCACGGCTCCCGCGGCGACGACGCCCGAGCGTCCCAAGGCGAGCGCGGTGGTGGTGGCGTTCGGTCCCCACAAGGGGAAGACGGCCTCCGAGCTCTCCGACGACGAGCTGAGCGAGACCATCGACCTGGCGCACGAGAAGCTGATGGAGCAGCCCCGGGCCCGCTGGGCGAAGGCGATGCGTGAGAACCTCACCGCACTGGAGGCGGAGACGGAGCTGCGCTGCCGGGTGCCCACGAGCAAGGACAGCGCCGGGACGACCCCGGAGGCCTGAGCTGCCGTCGTTCGCTGAAATGAAGAACGCCCGCGTCCCGGAAGTAGGGGGCGCGGGCGTTTTCGCTTTTCGGGGCGGGAGAGCCTGGGAAAGGGAGTGCGCCCAGAGGGACTTGAACCCCCAACCCTCGGCTTCGAAGGCCGATGCTCTATCCAGTTGAGCTATAGGCGCGGCGGGAAGCGAAAGAAGAAGGGCGGACAACCGGGATCGAACCGGCAACCTCCGGAGTCACAGTCCGGCGCTCTAACCAGTTGAGCTATGTCCGCCATCACTCCACACGTCACGGCTTGAAAGCGGCGGCTTCCCTACCGTGGAAACCGAAGCCGTTCAAGGCCCAAATCAACAACCCTTCAGCAGGTTGGCGCCCCAGGCAGGACTCGAACCTGCGACCCCCGACTTAGAAGGTCGGTGCTCTATCCAGCTGAGCTACTGGAGCCTGCCGGGAAACCCTCGCTGCTTGAAACGACGGCACTTCAAATCGGGGCGAGAGGATTCGAACCTCCGACCCCCTGCGCCCAAGGCAGGTGCGCTACCAGGCTGCGCTACGCCCCGTGAAGTGCCGCATTCTTCGCCCAACGCGGACGGACGTGCAAGATCGCAGTTCCTGACCGCCCGTCTGCCCGGTCAGAGCGCCAACAGATGGCGCCGCATCAGCTGGAAGGCCCGGGCCCGGTGCGACACCCGCGCCTTCTCCTCCGGCGCGAGCTCCGCCATGGAGCGGCCCCCCTCCCCCTCCACCTGGAACACCGGGTCGTAACCGAAGCCATTCGTCCCCTTGGGCGCGTGCAGGATGGTGCCCTCGCAGCGGCCCACCTCCACCCGGGGCTCGGGGTCGCCCCTGCCCGTCACCAGCGCCAGGGCGCAGCGGAAGGACGCGGTGCGCTTCGCGTCCGGCACGCCGGCCAGCTCCGCGAGCAGCTTCTCGTAGCGGGCCCGGTCGTCCCCAGGCGCATAGCGTGCGGAGAGCACGCCCGGCCGGCCGTCGAGCGCGTCCACGCACAGCCCGGAGTCGTCCGCGAGCGCGGGCAGGCCGGTGGCCTCTGAGTAGGCGCGGGCCTTCTTCACCGCGTTCGCCTGGAAGGTGTCGCCGTCCTCCTCCGGTTCGGGCACGGGGGGCAGGTCCTTGAGGGACACCACCTCCACCGCGTCCCCCACGAGCACGCGCAACTCGCGCAGCTTGCCCGCGTTGCCGGTGGCGAAGAGCAGCCGGGGCTTCATCCCAGCACCTTCGCCTGCGCGGCGGCGAGCTGCTGGATGGCGGCGAGTCCTCCGTCCAGCATCGCGTCCATCGCCTTGCGGTCGAAGAGCTTGTGCTCGGCGGTGCCCTGCACCTCCACGATGCGGCCGTCAGCCGTGGCCACGAGGTTCAGGTCCACGTCCGCGGTGGAGTCCTCGTCGTAGTCCAGGTCCACGCGCACTTCGCCGTTCACCACGCCCACCGACACGGCGGCCAGCGGGGTGAGCTTCGTGAGCATCCCCGGCTTGTTGAGCGAGCGCATCGCCAGCACCAGCGCCACGTACGCGCCGGTGATGGACGCGGTGCGCGTGCCGCCGTCCGCCTGGATGACGTCGCAGTCCAGCGTGAAGGTGCGGACCCCCAGGGACGGCAGGTCCACCGCGGCGCGCAGCGCGCGACCGATGAGCCGCTGGATCTCCATGGTGCGCCCGGTCTGCTTGCCCTTGGCGGCCTCGCGCGCGCCGCGGGTGTGCGTGGCGCGGGGGAGCATGCCGTACTCGGCCGTCACCCAGCCGGAGCCCTTGCCCATCAGGTGCGGCGGGACGCGGTCCTCCACCGAGCAGGTGACGAGCACCTTCGTGTGGCCGAACTCCACCTGCACGGAGCCCTCCGCGTAGCGGTTGACGTTGGGCGTGAGGGTGACGGGCCGCAGGTCCAGCGCACCACGTTGGAAGGAACGCACGGGGAAAGCTCCTGACGCGAGAGGACGTGAGCCCCGCGCTTTATCAGGGCGCGGTGGATCCGGCCACCGGCGCGGACGGCGTCATGTCCCGGCGCCGCGTCTCCCGGAGGAAGGCCTGCACGCCCTCCGAGATGGCCTGCGCCAGCGCCTCCTGGTACGCGGCCTTCCCCAGCCGGGCGCCCTCCTGGGGGTGGGAGATGAAGCCCACCTCAATCAGCACCGCCGGCGCCTCCACGCCCGTGAGGACGAAGAACGGCGCCTGCTGCACGCCCCGGTCCGCCGCCCCGCTCCGGGACACGAGGCGCGGGTGGATGGCGTAGGCCAGCCGGGACGCGTCCGAGTGCGCCTCCGTGCGCGCCAGGTCATCCAGGATGAAGGACAGCGTGGAGTGGCCGCGCCCCGAGCGGGCCGTGGGCGCCTCCGCGTTCTCCCGGTCCGCCACCGCGCGCGCCGCCTCGCCGGAGGCATTGGCGGACAGGAAGTACGTCTCGATGCCCTCGGTGCGCTCGCGCAGCCGCTTCGTGGGCATGGAGTTGGCGTGGATGGAGAGGAAGAGGTCCGGCCGTTGGGTGTTGGAGAACGCCACCCGCTCCGCCAGCGCCATCGCCGTGTCCAGCTCGCGGGTGAGGAACACCTCGCTGCCCGCCGCCTCCAGCTTCTCGCGCAGGCGCTGCGCAATCTGGAGGGCGATCTCCTTCTCCCAGAGTTCCCCGGGCCCCTTCGCGCCCTCCTTCGCCCCGCCATGTCCCGGGTCGATGACGATGCGCGCGCCGCGCTCCCCCGCCCCGGACAGGGCCGGCACGAGGCACACGAGCGCGAGGAGGAGAAGCGTGGGGGAGCGGCGCGGCGACATTCGCACCCCGGATGCTACTGGAGCCCCGGCCCGGAGGCGAAATCCGGGCCCCTGCGTCCAGCGTCCAGTGCCTCAGCCCACCACGTCGATGCCCGGCCGGCCCGCCTGGACCTCGCCGAGGAGGGCCGCTTCCACGCCCGCCTTCTCCAGCGCCTGCACCGCCTTGGCCGCGTGGCGCGCGGGCACGCTGGCCAGGAGGCCGCCGTTGGTCTGCGCATCCGCCAGCAGCCACTGGATGTGCTCCGGCAGCCCTTCCGGGAAGCGGACCTTGGACTTCACATGGGCCAGGTTCGTCTTCGTCCCACCCGGCACCACGCCCTGTTCGGCCAGGGCCGGCACCTCCGCGATGAGCGGGATGCGCTCCAGGTCGAGCACGGCCTTCGTCTTCGCGCCGGTCATCATCTCCAGCAGGTGTCCCAGCAGGCCGTAGCCCGTCACGTCCGTGAGCGCGTTCACCTTGAAGGCTCCGGATGCGAACACCTCGCCGGCCGCCTTGTTGAGCGTGGCCATCTGCGCCGTCACCCGCTTCTGGAGCGACTTCGACGCGAGGCCGCGCTTGATGGCGGTGGTGGCGATGCCGGTGCCCACGGGCTTCGTGAGGATGAGCACGTCCCCGGGCTTCGCCCCCGCGTTGGTGAACACCTTCTTCGGGTGCACCACGCCGGTGACGGCCATGCCGTACTTGGGCTCCGGGTCGCGGATGCTGTGGCCTCCCAGGATGGGGATGCCCGCCTCGTCCGCCTTGGACTGGCCGCCCGCCAGAATCTTCTGCAGCACCTTGAGCGGCAGCTCGTCCGGGAAGCAGACGAGGTTGAGCGCGAACAGCGGCTTCGCGCCCATGGCCCAGATGTCCGACAGCGCGTTGGCCGCGGCGATGGCGCCGAATTGGAACGGGTCGTCAACAATCGGCGGGAAGAAGTCCACCGTCTCCACCACCGCGAGCCCCGGCGCCAGCTGGTACACCGCCGCGTCGTCGCTGGTGGTGAAGCCCACCAGGGCCTGCGGGGGCGCGGCCGTCTTCAGCCCGCCCAGCACCCGCGCCAGGTCCCCTGCCTTGAGCTTCGCCGCGCAGCCCGCGCAGTGGCTCATCTCGGTGAGGCGCTTCGCCTTCACCGGCTTCTTGGCCGCCATCGTGTCCCCGCCCTACTCCGCGCGCACGTAGTCGCGCTTCATGAGCTGCACCACGGATTCGGCCGTGAGCACGTCGTCGCCGTCCGAGTGGTCCAGCACCCCGCCCAGCGAGCCGTGGTTGTGCACGAGCTGCAGCACGTCCAGCATCTCCGGCGTCAGCTCCTTGAGGGGCACCGTCAGCGGCTGCGCGATGCGCAGGGCCGTGGCCATCTGGGGCAGCTGCGGCTGCAGGCGCTTGAACTCGTCCAGCTGCCGGAGCGCGTCCATCAGGAGCGCCTCGGTGGACGAGTCCAGCTCCACCATGAACTCCTGGCTGTCCGCGGCGCGCAGCTCGAAGTCACCCTCTTCCCAGGTGACGATGCGGTTGAAGCTCTTCTGCGGGCCCAGGTTGTGGTTGTCGTCGATGACCGCGTAGTACACGCGGCCCTGGCGCAGGTAGATGCGGCCCTCGTGGGCGTTGTTCACCACGAGCACGCCGTTCTTCTTCGACGTGTGGAAGAGCTGGAGCAGGTCCGGGAGGGGGATCTCTTCGATCTTCCCTGTCATGGAGCTGGCCTTGGTGGTCCGCGCGGCCTGGGCGGCGGCGGCCTCCTCCAGCTTCTGCTTCACCACGCTCTCGTCCACGGCGGCGCTCTCCGCGCCCTGGTGCACGAGCTTGAGGATGGAGGTGCCGATGAGGATGCGGTCCCCCTCCTTCAGCCGGGCCTGCTTGACCTTCTCGCCGTTGACGAAGGTGCCGTTGGTGGACCCCAGGTCCTCGATGGTGATCTTCCCGTCGGAGAACAAGATCTTCGCGTGCTTGCGCGAGACCATGTCCTCCACGAGCACCATGTCCAACTCGCTCGACCGTCCCACGACGATCTGCTTGTCGGACTTCAGCGGGAACTCACCGCCCTGGTACTTCCCGGAGATGAACTTGAGGGCGTAGGACTTCGCCGTACCGCTCGGAGTGCTCACGGTGCCGCGACCTCGATGATGGAAGTTGCCATGGTGATCAACCCGTCACTTCCGCCTTCCCCGGGTCCTTCACCAGGTTCAGGTACATCTGCGCACTCTTGTTGCCGGGGCTGCGCACGAGCACGTCTTCCCAGACCTTGACCGCCTCGTCACGGCGTCCCGCCGAATAGAGTGCGATTCCGTAATTGATCCGTCCAGGAATGTACGACGGATTCTGCGCGATCACCTGTTCGTACTCGGCGAGCGCGGCCACGTTGTCCCCGGCATCCCTCAGCGCGTTGCCCAGCTTGAGGCGGATGTCCACGAACTCCGGGAAGTGCGCCAGCGCGCGGCGGTACTCTTCAATCGCGCGGGCCCACACGCCGCTGGAGGCGAACACGTCACCGATGTCGGCGTACATGTTGGCCACCTTCTTCATGACGTACGGGTCCAGCTCGCCGGGGGCGCCCTTCTGGCGGGAGAGGGCGGCCTGGTAGACCTCCTTCGCCTCCGCGTACTTCCCCATGTCGTTGTAGATGACCGCCAGGTTGAGCGCGGCCTCCGTGTACGCGGGGTTGAGTCGCAGCGCGGACTCGAAGGCCCGCTGCGCCCGGGCGAACTGGCCCTGGTCGTGGTAGATGATGCCGAGCATGTTGTAGACGTCGGCGAAGGTCGGGTTCTGCTCGACCACCTTCGTCAGGTACTGCTCGGCCTGGGCGTACTGCTTCTTCTCGAAGGAGCCGCGCCCGAGGGTCAGTAGCTGCTTGAGGGCTTCTTCCATGACTCGGCCCCGCGCGGGCCCCGTCCTCCTCGGGTAGCCTACATGAGCCCGGGCGAAAACAAGAATTGATCGCCTTCACGCACGAGCAAAAGCGGTCGCTCGCCCCGGGTGTCCACCGGCCGCGACGGCAGGTCGCCCTCCAGCCGATAGTGCTCGGTCACCACCGCCTCGTCCCGCTCCAGCCGCACGTACCACGCCGCCACCGTCAGGCGCCGCCGTCCCAGGGGGGCCACTTCCGCCCACGCCTGCCCCGCGCCGCCGTCGCCCCCTGCGCCCACCAGCCGTGACAGCGCCTGGGGGAGCCCCTGCTCCAGGGCGCGCCGCCGGGCCTCCAGCGCGGCCACCGCCGCCACCAGCCGGGGCGCCACCGAGGACTCCGGCTTCCACTTCCCGGACGCGTGCGTGAAGGGCACGCGCTCCACCCCGGCGGTGCTGACGACGGTGGCTCCCAGCACGCCCTCGAAGTCCAGCGTCGCGTAGGCCTCCGCGCTCTGGCCGTCCGGCGCCACCGACACGGCGATGCGCGCGTATTGGATCTTGCGGGAGACGAGCGGCACGGGAGCGCCGGGCACGGGCAGCGACACGCCGTCCTGTTCGGCCTCCTTGAGGGCGGTGATGATCTCCGCCTCCGGACCGGCCGCGGCGCCCAGCAGGCGCGGGCCGAAGAACAGGAGGGCGGAGGCCAGGGCGAGGGCGGCGATGCCGATGCCCCCCAACCGGCCCCAGTCCTCCAGGCGCCTCACGACCCCAGCAGCTTCTGGGCGCGCTCGGCGGCGGGCGTGCCCGGCAGGCGCTTGATGACCTGGCGCAGGGTGTCCTGGGCGCGCTGCGGGTCGTTGAGCTTCCCGTAGGCCTCGTGAAGGTCGAAGAGGGCCTGCTCCTCCAGCGGGGTGCCCGGGTAGTCCTTGAGCAGCCCCTCCAGGCGCTGGGCCACGGCCTTCCAGCGCTCGCGCTTGGCGTAGAACGACGCGACGTACAGCTCGTGGCGGGCCAGCCGCTGGCGGGCGTCGTTGGCCTTCTCCGTCGCGTCCTTCACGTACTGCGAATCCGGGTACTGGCGCAGGAACAGGTTCATGGCCCGGAGCGCGTCGTACATGGGCTTCTGCTCCTTCTCGTACGAAGGCGGCAGGGCGAAGAACTCCGACGGGAACTCCTCCACGTAGGACAGGGCCAGCCGGTACGCGGCGTAGTCCACCTTGGGGTGCGTGGGGTGCAGCTTGATGAAGGAGTCGAACTTCTCGCGCGCCTCCGGGTACGCCTCGCGGGCGAAGTCCAGGTCCGCCAGCTTCAGCTCCGCCTCGCGGGCCGCCTCCAGGTACGGGTACCGGGTGCGGACGTGGTCGAAGTACTTCTCCGCCTTGAGGAAGTCCTTGTCCTCCAGCGCGGCGTCGCCCAGCGCCAGGTTCTCGGCGGCCTGGCTGGCGTAGTTGGGCTCGCCCGCGGGACCCTGGGTCAGGGCCGCGCAGCCGGAGAGGAGCAGGAAGGACAGACAGAGGACGACAGAGCGCATCACGCCCCCAAACTATTCGTCCTGCCCGGAGGGGTCCAGCGAAGGTTCACCCACCAGTTGGGTCACGACGTCGGGCGCGAAACCCCGGCTGAGCAGGAGCCGTCCCGCGCGGGCCTGCTCCTTCGCGTCCAGCGGGCGGCCGGCCAGGCGTCGGCGCTCCAGCACCTGGCGGGCGGCGGCCAGCGCGTCGAAGCCCACCGCGTCCTTCGCGGAGGCCAGGGCCTGTCGGGCCACCGCGCCCTCCAGCCCGTGCGCCTGGAGCCGCTGGAGCACGGCGCGGGGCCCCAGCTTCCCCTTGCCCAGGAGGGACGCGGCCCGTTCACGGGCGAACTTCGCGTCGTCCAGGTAGCCCCACTGTTCGAGCCGGGCGAGCACCGCTTCGCGCACGGGGCTGACGTAGCCCTTGCGCTCCAGGGCGAGCGTCAGTTCATGGCGGCTGCGGGCGCGCACCGCGAGCAGGCGCAAGCAGGCGTCGGTAGCGCGCTGGACAGCCTCCGGGCCTTCGGGCTCCTCAACCATCGCGGAGTCCCTACCATGTGGTAACAGGCCCCGCCATGCACCCCGTTCTTGCCCGCTTCCTCACCGCCGATGCCGCCAAGGAGACGCTTCGCAAGGAGAAGGCGGGTGAACCGCTCACTCCGGAGGAGCAGCACTTCGTGGCAGCCGCCGACGCGAACCCCAAGCAGCGCGCGATGCTGCAGGGCGTGAGCGGCCGCGCGCTGTCCTCCGACGCCCAGGCCTCGCTGGTGCTGCTGGCCGCGCACGCCTCCGCCCGCGCACTCTCTGAGGACCCGGCGCTCGCCACCGCCAGCCAGAAGGCGCGCGAGGCCCTCAAGGAAGAGGGCGCGAGCGACGAGGAGTCGGACGCCTTCATCGCGTCCATCCTCCTGGAGGAGGCCTTCGGGTACGAGCAGGACGTGGACGCCTTCGACGCCGACTACGTGAAGGAGTCCCTGGGCGAGGTGCCCGCCCTGGCCGCGCTGTCCAAGGAGACCGTGGACGCGCTGTTCCTCGCGTTCATCAAGGGCGCGCCGTCCGAACCGGACCGCAAGGCGCGCGAGCACATGGCCCGCGCCCTCTTCGAAATCGCCTGGTCGGAGGGGCCCACGTCCATCAACCCGGAGCACCTGGAGACGCTGCTCGACAACGAGGTCGTCCAGGAGTCCGACGAGGTGCAGGACGCGCGCGTGCGCGCCACCGTGTCCCTCCTGCAGACCCTGGCCCACCAGGGCCTGGTGGGCCCGCTGCGCCTCACCCGGCTGCGCGCGCAGCTGGGTGATGACGACGCCTGAGCGGCGCCGTCGGGAACGTCAGAAGCGCTCGATCTGGAAGTCGTCGTCGCCCCCGGCCGCCGGAGCGGGCGCGGGCACCGGAGCGGGCGTGGGCGGACGGGCCGCCTGGGGAGGAGCCATGGGCCGGCCCTGGACGACGCCGGGAGCGGGCGCTGCCGGGCGAGGAGCCTGCGCCGCGACACCGGGCGGAGGCGCCGCCGGCCGGGCAGCCACGGGCGCACCGGAGCGCGGAGCCTGGGCGGGCGCGGGCGGCGCCGCGGGGGCCGCCGGAGCGGGCGCGCCCTTCTGCGCGAAGGAAGCCGAGCCCGGGACGGGACGCTCGTCGCCGGCCTTGGCGTCGAAGTTGTCCCACTTCGAGTCGGACGTGCCGCTGATGCCGGAGAAGCGCAGCGCGAAGTCGTCCGGGTTGCTGGCCTGGCGGTGGGCCTCCTCGTAGGTGACGAGCCCGTTGCGCACAAGGCTCATCAGCGACTGGTCGAAGGTCTGCATCCCGTAGGAGTCCGTGCCCTGCGAGATGGCGTCGTGGATCTCCTTCGTGCGGTCCTTGTCTTCAATCAGCTCGCGCACGCGCGCGGTGACGCGAAGCACCTCCACCGCGGCCACGCGGCCCTTGCCGTCCGCGCGCGGCACGAGCCGCTGGCTCACCACGCCGCGCAGCACGCTGGAGAGCTGCAGGCGCACCTGCTTCTGCTGGTGCGGGGGGAACGCGGACACGATGCGGTTGATGGTCTCCGTGGCGTCCAGCGTGTGCAGCGTGGACATCACGAGGTGGCCCGTCTCCGCCGCGTGGAGCGCCGTCTCAATCGTTTCGTGGTCGCGCATTTCGCCCACGAGGATGACGTCCGGGTCCTGCCGCAGCGCGCTCTTGAGGGCCTGCGAGAAGCTCATCGTGTCCACGCCCACTTCGCGCTGGTTCACGATGGAGCGCTTGTCGCGGATGAGGAACTCGATGGGGTCCTCGATGGTCATGATGTGGTTGGTCTCGTTGGAGTTGATGAAGTCGATCATCGCCGCCAACGTCGTGGACTTGCCGGAGCCCGTGGTGCCCGTCACCAGCACCAGCCCGCGCTCCTCGCCGCACACCTTCTCCAGCACCGTGGGCAGGAGCAGGTCCTTCATCGTCATGACCTTGAAGGGGATGACGCGCAGCACCGCGCCCACCGTGCCGCGCTGCTGGAAGACGTTCACGCGGAAGCGGCCCAGGCCCGGCACCCCGTAGGCCAGGTCCACCTCGTTGCTGACCTTGAACTTCTCCTTCTGGAACTCGTTCATGATGCCGAACGCCATGCGCGCCACCTCTTCCGGAGGAAGGCGGCGGCCGTCCTTGAGCGGCACCAGCGACCCGTCCACGCGGAACATGGGCGGCAGGCCCGCCTTCAGGTGGATGTCGGAGGCACCGCCGCGCAGGGCGATCTGCAGGATTTCGTTGAGTTCCATGGGAGGGCCCGGATGGTAGCAGAACGCCCGCGCGGCCCGCGACGGCGCGCCTGCGCCCAGGCCCGCAAAGCAGAACGGCGGAGGTCCCTTGAGAGGACCCCCGCCGAGGAGCGGCTCCAGCGAGCCGGCAAGCAGACTAGCGCTTGGAGAACTGGAACCGACGACGGGCGCCGGGCTGGCCGTACTTCTTGCGCTCGACCGCGCGGGCATCGCGGGTGAGGAAGCCGGCCTTCTTCAGCGCCGGACGGAACTCCGGGTTGAAGGCGCACAGCGCGCGCGCGATGCCGTGACGGATGGCACCGGCCTGGCCAGAGAGACCGCCGCCGCGCACGTTGACCGTGACGTCGAGCTTGCCCTTCTGCTCCAGGATGTCGAGCGGCTGGTTGAGCACCATCTTCGACGTTTCACGGCCGAAGTACTCGTTGATGTCGCGGCCGTTGATGACCACGAGGCCATTGCCAGGACGCAGCCACACGCGAGCGGTGGCCTCCTTGCGGCGGCCGGTGGCGTAGAAACCGAGTTCGGGATTGATCGCCATGGCTGTTCCTTACGCCTCGACCTTGTACGCCACCGGCTTCTGGGCGGTGTGCGGATGGGTATCACCAGCATAGACCTTGAGCTTCGTCATCATCTGACGGCCCAGGGCGCTGCGCGGCAGCATGCGGCGGACGGCATTGAGGATGACGTCCTCGGGGTGCCGGGCGCGGAGCTTCTGCAGGTTGGTGATCTTCAGGGCGCCGGGGAAACCCGCGTACGGGTGACGGTAGTACAGCTTGTCCGTCTCCTTCGTACCCGTCACCTTCACCTTGTCGGCGTTGATGACGATGACGTGGTCGCCCGTGTCGATGGACGGGGTGTAGGTCGGCTTGTGCTTGCCCTTCAGGAGGGTGGCAATCTGACTGGCGGCGCGGCCAAGCACCTTGTCGGACACGTCGATGACGTGCCACTGGCGCTTGATGTCCGCGGCCTTGGCGCTGTAGGTCTTCTGCGACATTTCGTGCACTCCAAACTTCGGCGCGACACCCAGGTGCATGCCAGGGGACGCGTGCTCGTGCGATACCAACCGCGGGTCCTCCGCCTGAACTCCGACAGAAGCCCGGAAAGGCCGAACCTCCTAGCGGGACCCTGGGATCAAGTCAAGGTCGGGCGCATGGGGCCTGGAAATCCGGCCGCCTAGGGCACCCGGCCAGCCGGTCCCGGGCCCGGTCCTCCGGGGGGAGGCTTCTTGAAGCGCTCCTTCAGGTTGGCGAAGAAGTTCTTCTCCTTCTCGTCCGGAGGGCCCTGACGCGGCGCGTCCATGTCGACGTTCTCGAAGGCGTCCGGGGGCAGGTCCTCCAGGAAGCGCGACGGCGTCCGGGGGACCTCCTTGCCGCGCTTCACGCGCACGGTGGAGCGCGTGAGGTACAGCAGCTCCTTGGCGCGGGTGATGCCCACGTAGCAGAGCCGGCGCTCCTCCTCGAGGTTCTGCGCCTCGCCCTGCATGCCGCCGTGGGGCATCAGGTCCTCCTCCATGCCGATGAAGAAGACGAGCCGGTACTCCAGGCCCTTGGAGGCGTGCAGCGACATGAGCGTCACGCGGCGGTTCTGGCCGGGGACCTCTTCCTCCTCCTGGCGCGTGTCCAGGCTGAGGCGGTTCAGGTACGTGAGGAGGCTGGCCTTGGGGCCCTCGCGCTTCTCGAACTTCTCCAGCGACGCGAGCACATGGTCCACGCTCTTGAGCTTCTTGTCCGCGGCGGTGCCGGAGACGGCCTTGGCGCGCGTGGCCTCGCGGAAGCCGATCTCCTCCAGCAGCTTCTGCGTCGCCTCCGACAGCCGGGGGGCCTGGGAGAAGGCGTCGCGGTAGCGCTCCACCATCTCCACGAACTCCAGCACCTTGCCGCCCGCGCCCGCGGGCAGGTCCTCGTAGGTGTCCGCGCGGCGCATCGCGGTCCACAGCGTCACGCCCTGGGCGCGCGCGTGCCCGTGCAGCCGCTCCATCGTCACGTCGCCAATGCCTCGCGCCGGCACGTTGACGATGCGCATGAGGGAGATTTCATCCAGCCGGTTCGCGAGCACCTTGAAGTACGCGATGACGTCCTTCACCTCGCTGCGGTCGAAGAACTCGCTGCCGCCCACCACTTCGTAGGGGATGTTCTTCTCCCGCAGCATCTCCTCCACCGCGCGGGACTGGCCGTTGGTGCGGTAGAGCACCGCGATGTCGTCCGCGGCGATGCCCTGGGCGATGTGCTTCTGGATTTCATGCGCGACGAAGCGGGCCTCCTCCTCGTCGTTGGGACACGCCACCACCTTGACCAGCTCGCCGCCGCGCCGGTCGGTCCACATGCGCTTGTCCTTGCGCTCGGGGTTCTTGGCGATGACGGCGTTGGCCGCGTCCAGCACGCGCTGCGACGAGCGGTAGTTCTGCTCCAGCCGCACCTCCTTGCCGCCCGGGAAGTGCCGGTCGAAGTCGAGGATGTTGCGCACCTCCGCGCCCCGCCACGAATAGATGCACTGGTCGTCGTCACCCACCGCGCACACGTTGCGCGACTCGCCCGCGAGCAGCTTGAGCAGGTCCAACTGGGCGTGGTTGGTGTCCTGGAACTCGTCCACCAGGAGATAGCGGAAGCGCTGCGTGTACTTGCGGTGCAGGTCCGGGTGTTCGCGCAACAGGCGCGCGGGCAGCACCAGCAGGTCGTCGAAGTCGACGGAGCCCTGCGCCTTGAGCGCGAGCTGGTAGTCCGCGAACACCATCGCGGTGATGAGGTCGTAGTCGTCCCCCAGCCCCTCGCCCTTGGGCTGCGGCACCTCCCCGGAGTTCTTCGCCTTGGAGATGAGGGTGAGGACCTTGCGCGCGTCGAAGGCGCGGTCGTCGATGCGCTTCTCGCGCATGGCGCGGCGGATGATGGCCAGCTGGTCACCCATGTCCGCGATGGCGAACTTCTTGGGCCAGCCCAACCGGTGGATGTCCTCGCGCAGCACCTCCGCGCCGAACGCGTGGAAGGTGCACACCAGCACGCCCTGGGCGCGCGGGCCGGCCATGTGGACCAGCCGCTCCTTCATCTCCGTGGCGGCCTTGTTGGTGAAGGTGACAGCCAGGATGTTGCGGGCCAGCAGGTGGCCCGGCCGCTCGTTGAGCAGGTGGACGATGCGGTGGGTGATGACCCGCGTCTTGCCGCTGCCGGCGCCCGCCAGCACGAGCAGGGGACCCTCGGTCGTCAGCACCGCCTCACGCTGTGGAGGATTGAGCTTCGAAAGGTCCATTGCGCGCAGGCCGGGGATACCCTTTGATTCGTTCGTGCGCGACTATTTCCTACGGCTGGCCACCGCGACGCTCGCGCTCTGCGTGGGCGGCGGCTGCCTTGACGACGCACGCACCACATCTCCCACCCCGCGCGATGTGGTGACGACCGCCGCACCGTGCGTGTACTTCAAGGACCTGGCGCCCTTCCTTCCCGACACGCTGGAGGGTTTCACGGTGGGCTCCACCGGGGGCTCCACCGGCAAGTACGGGGACGTGTCCGTGTCGGAAGCGGAGCGGACCTACACGCGCGGCGAGGGCCGTGAGGTGAAGGTGCGCATCGTGGACACCACGATGGGGCTCAAGCTGGGGCAGGCCATCCGGGAGGCGGCGCAGAAGGCCAGGGGCCGTGCAGCGAGCGACCCGACGGCCCCCATCCAGTGGAAGGAAGCCGTGGGCTTCGTGCGCTATGACGCGGACGAGGCCGTGGCGGAAGCCAACCTCCTGGTGGGCGACCGTTTCGTGGTGGCCGTCACCAGTCGCGGTTTCCCCAGCACCGTGGAGGTGCGACGGGTGGCACGCGGCATCGATCTCGCCGGGCTCGCCCGGCTGCAGTGATTCAAGTTCAAGGAGCGTCCGTGGCGGTGAAGGAGAAGGGGTCCCGGCCCCAGACGGCCCAGGAGTTGTTGGAGCAGGAGAAGTCAGCGCGGCTGGGGGTGTCCTCCCTGGGCAAGCGCGAGTTCCTGGAGCAGTTCCAGAAGCTGTCCAAGAGCTACGCGGTGGATCCCGGCAACCCCGGCTCCTACGCGTGCGAGGGCTGTCAGCGCTGCGCCAACTGCATGTTCTGCAAGGACTGCGACAGCTGCCACCAGTGCACGCACTGCACGCGCTGCGAGCTGTCCACCAACTGCTCGCACTGCGTGGAGTGCAAGAACTGCCACGCGTGCGCCTACTGCGTGCAGAGCGAGAACTGCTCGAACAGCGCGTACGTGGTGCTGAGCAAGAACCTGCAGGACTGCAACTACTGCTTCGGCTGCGTGGGCCTGTCCAAGAAGGACTTCCACATCCTCAACGTGGGCTTCCCCCGCACCGAGTACTTCAAGGTCGTGGGGAGGCTGCGCAAGGACCTGGGCATCCCGTAGCGCGGCCTCCTCCCGCGCCCCGTTACAGGGCGCGCACGTAGAGGGCCTTGAGGTACTCCGTCTCCAGCAGGCCCGCGAGCACCGGGTGGTCCAGCCCGGCGCCGCGGCGCTCCAGGATCTGCACCGGCCGCTTCGCGTCCACGGCCGCGTCCAGCACCATGGACTCGAAGCCCTCGCGGTCCAGCTTCCCCGAGCACGAGCACGTCACCAGCAGGCCGTCCGGCTTGAGGCAGCGCAGGGCGCGCAGGTTGAGCTCGTGGTAGGCGCGCAGCGCGGTGGCCAGGCCCTCGCGGCGCTTGGCGAGCCCCGGCGGGTCCAGGACGATGGTGTCGAAGCGGCGGCCCTCCTGGTCGAAGCGGCGCAGCACGTCGAAGGCGTTGGCGTTCTCCACCTGCACGTTGGCGCGGCCGTTGGCGTCGGCGTTGGACTTCGCGCGCGCGGCGGCCTTCGCGTCCTGCTCCACCGCGAGCACCGACGTGCAGTGCTTCGCGAGCGCGAGCGCGAAGCCGCCGTGGTAGCTGAAGCAGTCCAGCGCCTCGCCCCGGCCCAGCTCGCCCGCGCGCAGGTGGTTGTCCACCTGGTCCAGGAACGCGCCCGTCTTCATGTCGCCCATGAGGTCGACCTCGAAGCGGTTGTCGCCCTCGTGGTAGCTGAAGCGCGCGTCGCCCTGGCCGTGCAGCAGGCGCACCTCGCGCGGCAGGCTCTCGAAGTCGCGGCCAGAGGCGTCGTCGCGGCACACCACGTGGGTGGCGCCCGTCTTCTCCACCAGCACGCGCGCGAGCATCTCCTTGCGGGCGTCCATGCCCTCGGAGAGCGTCTGGATCGTGAGGCCCGGGCCGTAGCGGTCCACGAAGAAGCCGGGCAGCAGGTCCGCCTCGCCGTGCACGAGCCGGAGGCCGTCCCGTCCGGGGAGCACCGCCCGGCGGGCGAGCGCGGCCTCCACGCGGCGGCGGAAGAAGGCGTCATCCACCTTCTCCTCGGCGGGGCTCTTGCGCGTGAGCAGGCGCAGGGCGAGCGGGGAGCGGCGGGCGTAGAGCGCCTGGCCGATGGGGTTGCCCTGCGGGTCCACCACCGCCACCACCGCGCCCGGCGTGTCGGTGACGGGGGGCTCCATCAGCTCCGTGCGGTACAGCCAGGGGGTGCCACGACGCAGCGTCTTGGCGCCCTTCAGGCTGACACGGGCAGTGGGAAGGGAAGGCATGTGGGGGCTCACTCCAGGCCGCGTGCGGCCAGTTCCTCGTCGTCCTCCCCTCGCAGATGCCCGATTTCATGCAGCAGTGTCACGCGAATCTGTTCGCGCAGCTCTTCGGGCGTGCGGACGGCCCGGGCCAGGTTGCGCCGGTAGAGGGCCACGGAGCGGCACGGCGTCTCCGTCCCGTCGCACGGCTCGCTCAAGGAGGGGCCCCGGAACAGGCCCAGGATGGTGGGCGACAGGGGCGGCTGGTTGGCGAGCAGGTCGTCCTCCGAGGGCAGCTCCTCGGTGGCCACTGGCACGCCCGCCAGGTCCTTGCGCATGTCCTCCGGCAGGTCCGCCAGCGCCCTCGTCACCTGGGTCTTGAACTCCTCCGGCGACGGCAGGGGCGGCGGGGGGAAGTCCTGGGGCTCCAGCGCGCGGGCCTGCTCGAAGTGCTCCTCGGCCTGCTTCCAGCGCCCCTCGCGCTCCAGGAGCAGCCCCAGGTGCTGGTGGGCGTGGGCGGCGCGATCCTTGTCCGTCAGGAGCGACGCGAAGGCCGCCTTCGCCTCGCGGAAGCGGCACAGCTCGAAGAGGGCCAGGGCCTTCTCGTACTTCGCCTCGGGGTTGGCCGGCTCGCGGGCCAGGACGATGGCGGCGCGCTCCAGCGCCTGGTCCGCCTGCCCCAGGTCGTTGAAGGCCATCGCGGCCACCAGCGCCAGGGCCGGGACGAGCTCCGGGGGCGTGGAGGGCTGGGAGAGGCCGCGCTCGGCGTAGAGCGCGCCCAGTTCGTCCCGCTCGCGCGTGGAGGACAGCTGCACCGCGTACAGGTGCGCGGCGCCCAGCAGCGCGTCCGGGTCCCCGGGGTCGATGGCCAGCGCCCGGGCGAAGGCGAGCTGCGCCTCGGCCTCGCGGTCGAGCGACGCCAGGGCCGCGCCGCGCTCGGCGTGGGCAGCGGCGAGGTCCGGCTCCAGCGCGGCGGCCTGCGCGGCGCAGGAGAGCGCTGAGTCGAAGTGGCCCTCGTCGTAGTAGCGGCGGGCCGCGTCCAGGGGGGCCTCGCCCCGGGCGTCGCACACGGCCAGCGGGTGCACCTCCGCCACGGCGTCCTCCGGCGGCGTCACGGAGGCCAGGGGGCCCCCATCGCCGGAGCCCGCGTCCAGGCCTGCATCCAGGCCCGTGGCGGCGCTCACGGTGGCCTGCGCGCCCGCATCCGTGCCCGCGTCGGCGGCGGCCGGAGGCGTGCGTTTGCAGGAGGCGAGCAGGAGACAGACAGCGAGCAGACCGCGCCGCGACATGGGCCGGGAGGCTATGGCATCCGCCCCGTCCACCGGAAGCGGGGACGTGCCTGCCCGCTCGAAGGGTCCCCTCCCCACCCCGGCTGCACTACCCTGCCCTTCCCATGAAGACCCCCGGCGACCTCGGCGACCTCATCCTGGCGTCCACTTCCAGCGCGCGGAGGGCCCTGATGGACGGGCTGGGACTGCCCTACCGCACCGAAGCCCCGGGCGTGGACGAAGACGTGGCCGCCTCCCTGTCCGCCCAGGAAGCCGTCCGGAGCCTCGCGGCGCGCAAGGCCCGCGCGGTGCACGAGCGTCATCCCGAGGCCTGGGTGCTGGGCGCGGATCAGCTCGTGGAGGTGGGCCAGGACGTGCTGGGCAAGCCCCAGGACCGGGACGCCGCGCGCGGGCAGCTCCAACGGCTCCTAGGCCACACCCACGCCATCCACACCGGCGTGTGCTTGGTGGGCCCTGGAGGCCACTTCACGGAGGCCGTGGAGACCACGCGCCTCACGTTCTTCCCCGTCCCACCCGAGGAGCTGGAGCGCTACCTGGACACCGGCGAGTGGGAGGGCTGCGCGGGCAGCTACCGCGTGGAGGGCCGGGGACAGGCGCTGCTCGCGAAGCTGGAGGGCGACCGCACCAACGTGCAGGGACTGCCCATGCTGTCGGTGGTGCGGCTCTTGCGGCAGGCGGGGTTCACGTTCTTCACCCGCCCGTGAAGCCCGGCTCGAGCGCCTGTCACCCCGCGGTGGCTCTCCCGCACTTTGTGTGATGCATAGGCTCAGGCGGCGAGCAGCGCGCGACGGCGCAGCAGGTCGAAGCTGGCGCGGCCATACATCTGGCGCTTCAGGAGCTTGAGCTTCGTGATTTGGCCTTCGGACTGCGCGTTGCTCCAGGGGGTGGTCAGCGCGGCCCGGACGGCATCGCCGTCTTGCTCAAGCCCCCGCGCGAAGGATTCCACCGCGCGCACGCCGCACGTACGTGCCTCGGCCAGCCACTGCTCGAATGCGGCGCAGGACGTGATCGGCTCGGCACCGTGCGTGACACCCCGCTCGCGCACCAGGTCACCGAAGCGACGTGTCAGTGCAACGACGCGTGCAGCCTCTTCATCCTGCTCGATGCGAGTCAGCGCGGCTTGCTCGGTGGGGGTGAGCGCGGAGCGGGGCTGGAGGCAGAGCCACGCCAGTTGCTTGGGCGAGGGGAGGCGTGCGATGGGGCGCGGGTCGTTCGGGATTGAGTCGTGGCCGCGACATGTGCGGGGCGTCGAGGGCGCCGGTGCCGTACGCCGCGTCTGGAGCCAGCGATGGACCTGCCGCGAGGTGCCGCCAAAGCCCTTGGCGCGAATCTCACGCCAGAGGGCGAGCGCATTCTCGCAGCCGGCGGATTGCCTCTGTGCGAGATACGCCACATAGGGGTCGAGGATACTTGGACCGGGTACTCGAACCGCGCGCTCCGGAAACGTTTCTGCGCGGGCGTACTTGCGCACCGTTGCGCGCGCCAGCCCCAGGGTGCGACTGATTCTCAGCAGGGGCTCTCCGGCCAGGTGCAGGCGTCGCACCGCCTCGTATGCGGCAACTCGGCAGGCCCTGCTTTGCTCCCCGGCGCGCGATTCAGCACGCGTGCGCGGGAAGCTGGCGTGACGACGCACGGGGGAGTCCTCCGCGCTCGCCACTTCGGGCAGTGCCCGCAGACGCGCGTGAGCCCCCGTCAGCCAGCGCTCCACCATTTGCCGTCCATTGAGGAGCAGGTGCCAGCGGTCGGCGACCTGTTGGGCGTCGGGAGCACCGAGAGTCGCCGCGCGTGCGTACTCGGTGGAGCGGTCCCTGGCGATGAGCTCGATGCCTCGGTGCTTGCGCAGCCATGCAGCGACAGTCGATGCCGAGCGGTCGGGCAACAAGTCGACAACGCGGTGTGCCTCCAAGTCGACGAGGATGGAGCCGTAGGTGCGGCCTTTGCGCAGGGCCCAGTCATCCACTCCGAGCACCCGAGGCTTTGTCGGCGGAGGCAGAGGGGCGCTGTGCATCAACCGGAGCAGCGTGTCGGCACTCGTCGGCATGGCGAGCGGCGTGAGAAGCCTGGCTCCGGCTTCTGCTCCCGCCGTCATGCCCACCGCACGCTGCGCCGTGGCGAGCCGATGCGTGCGCCGGGCACGCGGTGCGAGCAGACGCGGCAGGTGCTCTGCAAAGGTGCGGCGAGCGCACTTCCTATTTCGACAAGAGAAGCGGCGCACATGCAGCTGAAGCTGAACAGCGCGCCCGGTAGAAGGCAGGTCGGCCGGGCGCCGGACGTAGGTGCTGTGTAGCGTGTCGCTCTGCACCTCGCAGGAAGGGCATCGCGCGCTTTTGCCCTCTGGGCAGACCACGACGACAGCTCCCGCTGAACTGCTGCGTGTCACGCGCTCCACCCGACAGCCGGGAGTCGAGTACAACTCTTTCATTCCCAGGAGTACTCGCCGCGACAGCCTCATGCTGACACCGCCTGCCTCCTTGCTCGCGGATCACATTAAGTGCGGGAGAGCCCCCGCGGTGGACAGCTCCGCCAATATCTCCTGGTACGCGGCGCGGGCCTTGTCGGACTGATCCGCCTTGAAGCTCACCGCGGACACCACCGGGTGCCCGCCCCCGCCGTAGCGGCCGGCGATGGCGGCCAGGTCGTGCTTGCGCGTCTCCGGCCTCCACGGGTTGGAGCCCAGGGACACCTTGGCCCGCGACGCGCCCCGGCCCACCCAGAGCGTGTAGCGCGCGTCCGGGTAGAGCGCGTAGGCGATGAACTTGTTGAGGCTGTCCACGCCCTCGTCCACCAGGTCGAAGAAGACGACGCCATTCTCGTAGCGGGCCTTCTCGCGCACGAGGTCGATGTTGCGCTGGTGCCGGAAGAGCAGCGGCTCCAGCGGGGCGGCGATGAGGGGCGAGGCGGCGATGTCCGCGAGCGACTCGGACTGCATCCGGCGGATGACCTCCGGGATGAGGGTGTCGTCCTTCGTGGACTCCAGCACCGTCATGATGCGCAGCGCGGGCTCCTCCAGCGCCACCGCCATCTGGGGGCTGGGGAACTGCGCCCCGTCGATGAGCTCCGCCCAGTGCAGCAGGTCCGACAGCGGCGAGGCGTCCCAGCCGAAGCGCTCGCGCGCCACGTCCGCCAGGTACAGCGTGCAGCTCTTGCGGTGCGCGTCGTGGAACTTCTGGCCGCTGGTGTCGCGCTGGAAGTGGGGCTCGTCCCCGGGCTGCTGGAAGGCGGAGGCGTGGTGGTCGAACCACCAGGTGAGCCGCGCGTCCTGGCTGTAGCGGAAGTCGACGATGACGTTCTCGTCCCCGGTGAAGACGGCCGGGTCGATGCCCTCCGCGCCCGGCTTGTGGGACAGGCCCCGGTAGCTGAACGTGGCGTCCGCGCGCACGCGCTCCCGGTAGAAGCGGGTGAAGACCGCGGCGCTGGCCGCGCCGTCGAAACAGTTGTCGTGGAAGAGGACCTGGACTCGCATGGCGGTCCGCCCTTTACCGCGAATCCTCCGCCCCCGTCCTCCCATGCTCCGTGGCCCGCCAGCCGCAGGGGCGTGGTCCAGGGGTGACACTTGACCCCCACCTTGGAGCCCGTCCGCCCCTCCTCCCGGGTGCGCTCAGTTGAACGTCCCGTGGAAATCGCCGCGCTCGCTGAACGAAAAACTCGACAGAACGAGGAGTGACCCTGAAGGGCTGAAAAAAGGTGGGGCCCTCCTCCCCGTGGAAACCCCCTATCCGACAGGAAAACCCACGGATTCTAGGACCTGGCGGGGAGGCTGAGCCCTGGCACCCTGCCTGCATGGTGTCAGACCCAAGGTGTACGTCTCCGCGCAGTGGGAAGTGGCGGGAGGAACCATGGCGAAGCGGACCGCAGGCAAGACGAAGGGTGGCACGGTGCGGCGGCAGGGTCGGCGGGTGATGCCCGCGTTGCGGCGCACGGCGAAGCGCGCTCGGGTGGTGGCCCAGAAGGCCCAGCTCACCGTGGGAGAGGTCATCGCCGCGGCGTTCGACACGGCCGGCGGGGAGATGACCGGCGTGCTGGAGCTGGTGACGTCGCCGCAGATGGCCCGCGCGCTGGGTCGCCGCATCGTCCTCGTGGGCTGAAGAGGCCGTCCCGGTCCTCCTCGGGCCGTGCTCCTGTGAACCGGGGCGCGCGAGGATGACTGTCGCGACACGGCTGTCAGCCTTGCTCCTCCCGGTGCCGCCTTGCGCGAGCGCGGTGGGAGTGCCTTCTCCGTCCCCATCGCTGAACGCGTCCCAGGCCCGTCACGGTGCCTCCGGGCGGCTTCCGACCAGGGCTTCGACCCGGTGTCGGCGCATCCTGGAACTGGACCCGGCCAGGCAGTTCCTGGACTCGCGCGTGAGGGTTCACCACGACCCCGCCTGACCCGCGTTCGCGGCTTCGCACCCGGGCCTCCGGGCTTCGCACCCGGACGGACAACGGCCCGCGCCCTCCGCCTGGAAGCGGGGAACGCGGGCCGGGGCCTGCGACGGAAGAAGGGACTACCGGGGCTGCCAGCGCGGGCGGTGGTCGTCGCCCTCGCTCGTCAGCACCGTGTACACGTCCTTCGGGTGCACGATGGCGGTGCCGACCTTGGCGCCCGTGGTCGGGTTGAGCTCCTGCACGGTGAGCTGACCGCCCTGGACGTAGGCCAGGAAGTGACCGTCCGGCGAGAACGACGGCAGCGTGCTGTTCTCCGCGAAGGACACCTCCGTGCCCACGGGCGCGCCCGTGGTGGGGTTCACGCGCTGGACGAAGATGATGTTGCCCGGGCGGGTGCCGCACAGGGTCGCGGCGGCGTTGCCGCAGAGCGTGGCCGCGGTCCCACCGACGAGCTGGTAGTAGGCGCGCACGTACGCCACCCAGCTGCCGTCCGGCGCCCAGTTCGGGTTCGCGATGAAGGAATCAATCGAGCCGCCGTTGACGGGCTCGCTGGTGGCGAGGGCCAGGGCCTGCGGGGTGCCGCCGCCCGTCACGGGCAGCGAGTACAGCTTGAGGACCGGGGTGGCCTCCGCGCCGAAGTTCACCGTCGTGCCTTCCGGGTTGGCCAGGAACAGCAGCTGCGAGGTGACGCGGTTGTAGTGCGGCTGCTCGGCGGACGTGGGCGAACCCGCGAGCGGGGCCGGCGCGGCGCCACCGGTGGACACGAGGACGCCCGAACCCGCGGCGCTGTACGCGTAGTCCATGCCGTTGGGCCCGAAGTCCGGGAACGTACCGTTCTGGGTGGCCGTCGCGACCGTGCCGCCCGTCGGCGCGATGGTGGAGATGCCGGACGAGCCGCGCACCCAGGCAATCACGTTGCCGGGCTCCCATTCGACGTAGCGGAAGCGCGGCGTCGAGGCGGCCGTGCCCGACGTCAGCACGGTGGGCGCAGCGGCCGTGAGCGGCACGGGGCGCACCACGAGCTCGGCCGTCGCGGCGACGACATCCCCTTGCACGAACGCCACCTGCGAGCCATCCCGACCGAAGCGCGGATAGGCGCTGCCGGCGTCCGCACCGAGCGCCGTCATCCCCGCCGTGTCGTAGCGGGCCACGAGCGCGTGCGTGCCACCATCCGAGCCCGTCCCCGTCACGCCGACGTAGAGCGCCTGGCAGGTCGCGGCCTCGCAGTGCAGGCCGCCCATGCAGTCCGTGGTCGCCGTGCACGCGCCACCCTTGGCCACGTTCATGCCCGCGTCGGTGCCGGCGTCGACCGTCGGGCCCGCGTCGGTGCCGGCGTCGACCGTCGGGCCCGCGTCGGTGCCCGCGTCGACCTCCGTGCCCGCGTCCGTCTCCGTCCCCGCGTCCTCCTCGGTCGCCGGGGTCAGGGTGTGCAGCTCACACGTGTTGTCCGCGTTGCAGATGAACGTCTGGCCTTCCGGGGGCGTGCCCTTGTCGCGGCAGTCGAAATCGTCGACGCACTCGTCACCGCAACCGGTCGCCATCATCGCCAGCGCGCCGAAAAGCGCGCCCCACACCACTCGCCTGGTCATGCTCATGCCTCCAAAGTCAGGGCGGGCGTCATAGCTTTCCCCTTGCGAGTGACGAGACGCCTTGAAGGGCACGCTCCGTGGGGCTGTCCGTGATTGAACGAGGGTCGCAAGAAGGGTGCTCAATGATCGACACGCACTGCCATCTGGACGCTTCGCGCTTCGACCCGGACCGAGACAGCGTCGTCGCGCGCGCCTGGGAAGCGGGCCTGCACGGCATCCTCATCCCCGCCGTGGGTCCGGAGACCTGGGAGCCGCTGCTGGAGCTGCCCCGTCGGGACGCGCGCATCCAGGTGGGGCTGGGCATCCATCCCCAGTTCCTCCCGGACCTGCCGGCGGAGGATGACGGCCTGCACCTGGAGCGCCTGGACGCGCTGCTCGCGCAGGGTGGCGCGGTGGCGGTGGGCGAATGCGGGCTGGACGGGCCGTCCGTCACCGGCGCCCCGCTGGAGCGGCAGGTGGCCGTGCTGCGCGGACACCTGGCCCTGGCGCGCAAGCACGGGCTGCCGGTGCTGATGCACTGCCACCGGCTGCACCCCGCGCTCATCGACCTGCTGAAGACGGAGCCCTGGCCCGATGCCGGCATCCTCATGCACAGCTACAGCGGCGGCGCGGAGCTGGCGCGCTTCTACATCCAGAAGGGCTGCCACTTCTCCTTCGCCGGGCCCGTCACCTGGGCGAAGGCGCGCAAGCCGCTGGACGCCCTGCGCGTGATTCCGCCGGAGCGGCTGGTGGCGGAGACGGACTCGCCGGACCAGGCCCCCACACCCTTCCGGGGCCAGCGCTCCGAGCCGGGCTACCTGCCCCACATTCTCGCGGGCATGGCCCACGTCCTGGATGAGCCCGTGGACGTGCTCGCCCAGCGGACGACCGAGAACGCCCGCCGCCTGTTCCGGGAAGCTTTCCCTCCCCCTTCGCGGTAGGCGAGCGTCGCGTGATAGAGGAGCCTTCATGAACCCGCAGCCCGTCCCCTCCCCCGC
>NZ_RAWA01000111.1 GCF_003611675.1 Corallococcus sp. CA053C | reverse complement strand
CCCCACATATCCGTCTCGTCGGGGAAGGTGGCGCCCACCTCCTCGCCGCCCGTGCCGGAGCCCGCGAGGTTCCAGATGCCGTGCGTGCGCATCCAACCCGCCGACGAGGCATTGCCGGCATAGGTCTCCAGGAACGCGTTGATGCCATGGGCCTTGTCCGTGATGATCCGCGACTCCGTGTCCGTGTACGCACCCCAGTAGGCGATGGGGAAGAAGTCCTCCGTCAGCCACGGCGTGCCCGCCATCGCAGGGTAGGCGGCGTAGAACGACGGGCCTCCCTCCCACGGCACGCGGGGCAGGCTCAGCCCGCCGCCCGCGGGAGGCGGCTGCGTGGTGGCCGAGGCCGCGTTGGAGGCGGCGCCCACGTTGCCCGCCGCGTCCTGCGCCTTCACCGTGTACGTGTAGAGCGTGGACGGCGCGAGCCCGGTGTCCAGGTAGCCCAGTGTCCCGGCGGAGAGCGACGCGACCTGCGTGCTCCCGCGAAAGACGCGGTAGCCCGTCACGCCCGTGTTGTCGGTGGCCGCGCTCCAGGTGAGCTGGATGCTCCCCGGCGAGGGCGCCGTGGCGGTGAGGGCACCCGGCGCGGTGGGGGCGCTCGTATCGGGGCTGTAGGTGAAGAGCACGTCCACGAAGTAGTTGCTGGAGTTGTAGCTCTGCGTGGGGAAGCCGCCGCTGCCATAGACATACACGCCGTTCTGGCCATCCACGCCCGACGCCAGCGCCGTCAGGGGACCGTTCGCCGCGCCCTGGCCGTTGAAGAAGCCGCCGGTGGAGGCATAGCGGCCTACCGGCGCCAGGTACGACGCGACGTAGGTGGTGTTGGCCGTGATGCTCACGGGCGTGGTGAAGCGCACCGTCTGCCAGCCGGTGGCCGTCTCGTTGGCGAACGTGGCGGTCGCGAGCCGCTGCCCGGTGCGGCTCCAGAGGCTCCCCACGTGCGTCCCCGCGTTCGCGGAGCTGCCCTTGTAGAAGCGGATGCCGGAGACGATACCCGGGACGTTGGCGCGGAACTTCACGCCCAGCTCCACCGACGCGACATCCGGATCCGCGCTCAGGGCGGGAAGGGTGCCCGCGCCGAAGATGCTGACCTCGCTGTCGACGCTCCGGGTCAGCTCGCCCGTTTCAGTGGGCGTGGGGATTTCTTCAACGCAGGCGGTGAGGGAACCCAACGCAAGCAGCCAGCACAGGCCGTGGGCCCGGTATCGGGATGAGAACACGTCACATCTCCTGGGGAGAACGGATGCAGGGGGACCACTGCGTCCAGGATGTCACGTTTTCACATGAAAACAGGTTTGAAGTGGGCCATCCCGGAGAAGTGAGACCCGGTGGCTGCCTGCCAGGTCAGGGGTCGCGCGTCCTCGTGGCGCGGACGGTCCCCGGGCGCATGCCTAGCCTGAGTTCATGTCACGGCTCTTCTACTCGCGGCGGGCGGAGCGTCAGCTCCAGCGGCTTCCGGGTGAGGTGCGCCTCCACCTGGAGACCCATCTGGAGAACTTCGCGCTCCTGATGCGAAGCGCCGTATCGCTGGGACAGGTCCTGGCGCGACTGGAACGCACCGAGGACGGCTTCGTCATGAGGGTGGAGGGACTGGAGGTCTCCTTCGCCCTCGACACCGTGCTGCGCGTGCTCCTGGTCCACTGCATCATGCCTGTCGCGCGGGAGGACCTCGCCACCGAGACGGGTGGCGGTGAGGACTCCCCGCGAGTCCCCTAGACGGGGCCGCAAGGGACTCGACGCGCGCATCCAGCCCATGACGCGTGAAGCCAACGCCTGTCTTTTTGACAAGGCTGTCAGGCGGATGCTACCCGTAGATGAAATATGAATCGGCCTTCACTTTTCCCGGGGCGGGTCCCGGGTGCTCGATGCGCCGGCTCATGTGGTCCTCCATGTGTCTCATCCGCGAGCGGGGCCGCACCGGGCTCCGCACCCGCGATGCACTGAGTCCGAAGCTTTGTCATGTCGCCGTCCCGGCGCTGCTGCCGGAAGGGAAGAGGAGCACTCACATGAAGAAGACGTTCTTGTCCGCGATGATGCTGTGCACGCTGGGGCTCTCCGGTTGTGGGGACGACACGACGGATCCGCCGGTGGACACGAAGCCCAAGCTGGACAGCCAGTCGAACATCCTCGCGTTCCTGGAGGGCAAGACGCTCGTCATGGAGGGGGACAACATCCCCAGCCACCCGCTGTCGCTGGACGAGGACATCAACTGGGGCTCGGCCAGCCAGTGCTTCCAGAAGGTCACCATCGGCGTGGGCGGCAACAACTTCCACGTGAACAGCATCCCCGGCACCCTTCGCAACTCCACCGGTGTCGGCCAGCCCGGCAGCACCTGTGACCATGCCGCGGCGCAGAACGCGCTCGTGTTCGACTCCAAGGCCGTCACCCTGAGCAACATCGCGGCGGATGGGAGCTGCTTCGAGGTCCTCGTCGACTACGGCAGCTTCAAGCAGGAGGGCCGCGCGAGGTTCTCCGCGGACACGAAGAAGCTCTCCATGGAGCTGTACTTCGAGGCCAAGGCCACGGGCTGGCACTGCGCCGACGGCGCGGTGGGCGCGAAGTCGGTCAGCACCTCCGGCGTGGCCTTCACCGGCAACGCGGTGCAGGTCTACGACATCAGCGGCTAGTCGCGCGGTGACGGTGGGCGCAGGCCGCGCCCACCGTCCTTCCATCCGGGTGTGCCCCGCACCGCGGGGTCGAGGTGCGTATGTCGGGAGGGCGGTTGGGTGAGGCAGGCAAGGTGATGCGCTGGGGTGCGGCGATGCTCGCGCTCGGCCTGGCCGGGCTGTCGCTGCCGGCGGCGGCGCAGACCACGACCGTGCCGGGGCTCTATTACGGCGACTGGTTCGACGAGAAGGACCGTGAGGAGGACGCGAAGCCTCGCGAGTTCATCCTCATCAACTACTTCCTCACCCGGCTGTCACTGACGAACAGCGTGGGCGACCCCGCCGGCCTCAAGGGCGTGTCGCTGGGGCCCTTCGGCTCGCTGTCCGGCAGTGGCGTCCGCGTGGAGCCGGGGCGCTCGGCGTTCTACGTCGAGCAGCGCTGGATTCCCGTCCTGGAGTACAGCCCCTCCTTCGCGGACGGACTGGCGTCCTTCCGCGCCCAGTTCGAGGTGGACTACCTCTGGGGACGTGCCGCCAATGCCTCGCAGCAGAACGAGGGCGGCGGCTTCAACGCCGACCAGGTCAACATCCAGACGAAGAACGTCAACGTCGCGCTGTATCCCACGCGCAACCCCGCCCGGCTCACGCTGCTCATCGGCACGCAGCCCGTCTACGACTCCATCTTCGACCCGACGCGCACGCCGCTCAACGACATCATCCGCACGGGCTACAAGCTGGCGTTCCTGGGCAGTGACGCCACCGGCCTGACGCTCTTCAGCAACTACAAGGGCCTGTCCAAGCTGAGCCTGCTGCCGCTGGGCAGCGCGCAGTCGGACAAGGCGACGAAGGATGACCCCCGCCTGAAGTTCATCTACCTGCTCACCGCGGACTACGCGTATCCGGTGCAGCCCGGGACGAACGTGGGCCTGTCCGCGTGGTACCTGCGCGACGACACCAAGGGCGACGCGTATGCCTTCGAGGGCATCGTGAAGAGCGGCCCGTCCTCCACGGGGCTCAGCCCGTTCGTGGGCACGCCCCGCTTCAACATCGAGCGGCCCACCGGCAACGTCTTCTGGCTCGGCGCCAACTTCCACCACAACATCGACTTCCGCGCCGGTCGCCTCGGCGCCTCCGGCTTCGTCATGTACAACGGCGGCAGCTACACGAGCGACCGCGCGGACACCACGTTCAACAAGAAGGTCGACATCTCCGGGCTGTCCGCCAACCTGGAGGTGCTCTACCAGTGGGGCCGCGGCCCGTCGGACCTGGTGACGCTGGAGGGGATGTTCACCACCGGCGACAGCAACCTCGATGACGACCGCTACACCGGCGCCTTCACCCTCAACCAGTATGGCCTGCCCGGCTCGGTGTGGTTCGACCACAAGATGCTGCTGCTGTTCCCCTTCACCAGCACCGTGAACAACTACACGGGCGCGGTGACGGACATCTCCAACCAGGGCTACGGCCTGCGCACCGGCATCGCGAGCGCGGCGTGGGACATCGTCCCCAACAAGCTCAACCTCAAGGTGGCCACGGGGCTGGCCAACGCGGGGGCCACGCCGCCGCGCTGGGCTACGGATGTACGGCGGGGACGCTTCATTGGCGCCGAGGTGAACGCGGAGGTGCGCTACACCATTCGCTACCTGATGACGGTGGGCGTGCACGCCGGCTACCTGTTCCGCGGCAGCTTCTACGACGGATCCACGACGGTGAAGGGCAACCCCTTCGCCGCCTTCACCACCTTCACCTGGTACGCGTTCTGACCATGAGCACCTCCCGCGCCCTCAAGGCCCTGCTGCTCGCGACGGGGCTCGCTTCCTCCTCCGGCTGCGTGCGCTCGTATGCCAGCGCGCCGCCGCTGGCGTTCCAGGACCTGGACTACGCGTCGGCCGGGTCGAAGACACCCTGGCCGGTGAAGCGCATGGCCCTGCCGAAGACGGCCGCCACCTACGGCATGACGCGCGTGCCGGAGGTGGCCTACGTGGAGCTGACCGCGGCGCCCGGTGCGCGCACGGTGGTCCTCATCCATGGGCTCGGCAGCTACCTGAAGTTCTGGCGGGCGCAGATCGACACGCTCCATCGCGCCGGCTACCACGTCGTCGCGGTGGATCTGCCGGGCTACGGCAAGTCCGACAAGCCGGGCTCCTTCCCGTACACCATGGAGGCCATGGCCGACGCCGTGCGCGAGCTGACGCAGGGCCTGGGCGTCGCACACCCCATCCTCATCGGCCACTCCATGGGCGGACAGACGGCGCTGTCGTACGCCATCCGCTACCCGGGCGAGCCCGCCGCGGTGGCGCTGGTGTCGCCCGCGGGTTTCGAGAAGTTCTCCCCGAAGGAGAAGGCCTGGTTCACGCGGGTGATGAGCACGGAGCTCATCAAGTCCACGCCGGAGTACGGCGTCTGGGGCAGCGTGCGGCAGGCCAACTTCCAGAACTGGCGGCCGGAGCTGGAGTGGCTCATCGAGGAGCGCGTGCGTCTGGCGAAGTCGCCCGAGTTCGACGCGTATGCTTATGCCAATGTGCGCACGGTGACGGGGCTGGCCCACGACGACTTCGTGCGCGACAACCTCCACCGCATCACCGCCCCCACCCTCATCCTCTTCGGCGAGTCGGACCGCCTGATTCCCAACCCGTTCATGCACGGCGGCTTCCCGCGAGACATCTTCGAGTACGGCCACGCGCACATCGGAGGCTCCAAGCTCGTGGGCCTGGAGGGGTGCGGCCACACCGTGCAGCTCGACTGCCCGGAGCAGTTCAATGCCGCGCTGGAGGCGTTCCTCGGGAGCGTGCCGGCGTCGGGCACCGTGGCTCCGCCGCCGTCGGTGGAACCCGAGGTCTCCCCGAAGACGCCGCCGTCTCCCCCGCAGGTGCCCGGCCCCGTGGACGCGGTCCCTCCCGCGACGCCGGACCGGCAGGGGCCTCCCACGCCCGTGCTGCCTCACGCCCCGTGATGGGTTCCTACCGACAACTGCCTTGATGCTCACCGCTCACACCGCGGAGATGACTCCGGGCGTGATGCGGAAGTCCCTCCGGGTGAAGCGGGCCGCCAGGTCTTCGGGGCGGGCGGAGTAGTCCGTGCGCACCTCGCTGCTGGGGATGAGGTGATACGCCGCGCGCACCGCCTCCGGCCCCACCTCCACCACCGTGAAGCCGTGCGCGTCCGTGTCCACGAAGGCGATGCCCGGGTTGCCCTCGCGCAGCGTGGCCTGCTGCTCGGTGACGACGTAGCGGTAGACCGCCGAGCCGGGGGGGAAGCCCGCCGCCGTCACCGCGCCGGCCGCTTCCTCCTGGATGGATGACGAGGAGATGGACGGCGCCGTCACCGCCGCGACCCCCAGCTCCACCGACGCGAACGACGCGTGGATGTCCCCCGCCACGAACACCAGGTGCTCGTTCGCGGCGGTCCGCAGCCCTTCCAGCAACTGGCGCTTCCGGTCCGGGAAGCCATCCCACTGGTCCACGTCGAAGGCGTACCGGTTGCGCACCTGCGCGGGCACGTCCGCCTTGTTGGACAGGTCCCAGATCATCGCCGTGGGCGACACCGAGCTGACCACCACCTTCCATGTTCCGGGCTCTCGCGCCGCCGCCAGGAGCCACTGCTCCTGCACCTGCCCCAGCGCGTCCTCCGAGGCCCCGCTCGTCACCCCGAAGCGCCACGCCGCGTAGATGTCGAAGGTGTCCTTGATGACGACGTAGCGGGCGCCCAGGCGGGAGAACAGGTCCGTCTTGCCCAGGTGCACGAAGGCGATCCCTCGCGGCTTGCCCGTGGGATCCAGGGGCGGCGCCCCGGCCTGCGTCAGCACCGCGTTCGCATAGGCGAGCGCGACATTGCCTCGCACCGTTGCCTCCGCGCGAGCGATCGCGTCCGCCAGCGACAGCCCCGCGCCCACCGCGAGCTGCACATACGCGGCCCGCAGGATCACCTTCTGCGGCGCGTTCTGCGCCGCGTCGATGTCCACATACGCGAACGTGTCCGCGGCGAATGCCGCCGTCAGTCCGAGTGACAGCAACACCGCCGCGTCCATCACCACCGTGCCCGGCCAGGCGTCCTCGGGGATGAGGTGGTCCGGACGGTAGCTGCGGTAATCCGTCACGAGCAGCCGCAGGTGGCGCCCGAAGGACAGGTCCCTCCAGATGCGCGCATCCGGGTAGCGCGGAATCGAGTCCACCTCGACGGGGCCCGCGGGCGCGGCCGTCACGTCCAGGGGCTGGTACTCGAAGAAGGCCTGCTCCGCGTTGCGCCTGCGCTCCGGTTCGAACTCAACCGCGCGACCGTCCGTGTAGTTGGCGTGCGCGTCCCAGCAGTCATCGGAGAACTCGTGGTCGTCCCAGACGACGATGAAGGGGTAGCGCTCGTGGACCTGCTGGAGGATCGGGTCGGAGCGGATGGCGCGGTAGATATCGCGGTAGTTGGACACCGACTGCGCGGCGAGCCTCGGTCCTCCCGCCGCCGTGGGCAGCGACAGCGCGGAGCCCGGATCCCCGAAGGAGATGGAGCGCGGGTCCGCCCCGGCATCCGCGAGCACCGTCTCGTAGATGTAGTCGCCGAGGAACACCACGCAGTCCAGGTCCTCGTCGAGCTGCAGCAGCCGCTGCCACGCGTTGTAGTAGCGCCCGAGGAAGTCCTGGCAGTTCGCCACCACGAAGCGCGCGGGCACGTCCGCGTCGTCCGAGGGCGCGGTGCGCGTGCGCCCCACGGGCGACGAGAAGCGCTCGTGCTTCGGACCGTCCACCACGAACCGGTAGAAGTAGACGGTGCGCGGCGCGAGGTTCGTCACCTGCACGCGCAGGGTGTGGTCATCATCGGCCAGCGCACGCAGGCCCTTGAGCTCCAGGACGAGCGTGCGGAAGTCCGCGCTCCTCGCCACCTGCAGCGTGAGTTCGACGTCCGCGTCCGCGTTCGCGGGGTCCACCGCGCGCGTCCACAGCACCACGCGGTCCGGGCGCGGATCCCCCGAGGCCACGGACTGCGGGAAACGCTGCCGGTCCTCGGTCGGGGGCCCGTCGTCGTCATCGTGGCAGGCAGAGGCCGTGCTCGCCGCGACGGCGACGATGCACTTGAGGACGGTCCTACGGTGCAGGGGCTGGGACACGGGTGCTCCTCCGCGTGCGGGCTTGCTGGCCCGGGGAGGGCGGGGCTAACGCAACCCGGTGGGCGCGGCATCGCACGGCGGGGCAGATGTCTCCGGCGAACAGCGCGCCCTGGGGCTTTCGAGGGGTGGAAGACATCACTGCGTCATCCCTCTTGGATGTGCTCAGGGGGCGCGAGGGCAGGTCGGGTTGCTGGGGCAACGGCCTTCGGTGTCGCGGGGCAGCGTCTGCGTGCACTCGGCGATGCGCGCGAAGGTGTTCGTGGCGACGAAGTCCACGGACGCCGAGCCGCTCCAGCCGCGCAGGATGCCGTGGCCCGCGCTGTCCTCGATGGAGGCGCCGGTGATGAACGCCGTGGTGGGCTCCGTGAAGAGGAGGATGGCGGAGCTCACGTCGAACGACGGCGGCAGGTAGTTGCAGCCGTAGCTGGAGCACTGGCAGGTGCCGCCCGCGTAGCGCACGCGGATGTTCTCCAGCCGGTTGGTGGGGTTCGTCCCCTCGAAGCGCAGGCCGGCCCAGTCCCCCGCGACCGGCGTCGCCTTCGCGGAGGTGAAGACGACGGGCCGCGCCTGCGTGCCGGCGGCGATGAGCGCGCTCTTCCCGTCGTAGACGAGCAGCCGGCTGGCCGGGTCGAAGCGCAGCTCGGCGCCTGCCTCCAGGGTCAGGGTCGCGGCGGTGTCGTGGTTGCCCACGGTGAGGTCCTGCACGTGGTACGGCACGCCCAGGTCGCGCACGGTCGCGTTGCCGCCCAGATAGGAGATGGTGGCGGACGCGATGGCGGGGCCGACGAGGATGGCGTCCTCGCGGTTGCCCGTATAGGTGCCCGAGGGGAGCGTGCCCAGCGCGTTGGGGTTGATGACCAGCGGCTGGGGCCGCGCCTCGCTCCCGGAGCGGGTGATGGTCAGCGCGGTGGAGCCGTCCGCGAACCCGGCGGTGCCGTTGAGGAGGATGCCGGGGCCGCGGGAGTCCTCGATGGTGACGTGGTCCACGAACAGGGGCCGGGCACCCGGGAGGTCCGCGCCCGCTCGCACGCGCACGGTGGCGTCCGCGGAGGAGGGGTTGCCGCCCTGGGACAGCGTCGTCCACGTCAGTCGCACGGTGCTGCCCGTGTTGACCAGCAATTGGCCCCACGGCCTGCCGGAGTCCACGGCCTGGATGTGCACCGGCTTTGCCTGAGTGCCCTGGGTGACGAAGGTGCCCCCGCTGTTGACCGCGATGTTGGCGCCGCTGCTCACGCTCACGACGGCGCAGGGCTCCACCGTCACGGCGGCATTCACGTCCAGGGAGGAGACGACATGGGGGCTGGTGGCGCTCCAGGTCTCCGGAGCGGAGACGGTGCCCTGGTGCGTGATGGCCGCGCCCGTGGGCGCAGGACAGCCCGTGTCCACCACGCCGGAGTCCGGCGGATCACCGGGCATGGGGTCCGACTCCGAGGTGCAGCCCGGCAGGGCGCAGGTGGTCAGCAGCAACAACAGGGCAGGGCGTCGGAACGAAGCGCGCATGGGAATCTGTCTCCAGGAGGAAGGGACCTCCCCTGCGACCATCGCCGCTTCCTGCCGCGTGTGACAATGCCAATATGTGTTGTTTTGCAGGCCACGGACTGCTGCGTCGCGGGCAACACCTCCGGCAAGAACGGGATGGCCTCCGCGGGCGGTTCGTTTGACTTCACGCCTCATTTGGGCACGCGTGAGAGCTGCGGACTGCAAGCACCCGTTGCCGGCACTTGATCAGAACCCACGGTCATTGGCATCAACCTGCTCATCCAGAAGTGTGACGTGGGCGTCACCCAGGCCACCGCCACGGCCTCCGCGCTGACGGCCTTCGCCACCGACTCCCTGGACGCGGACGTGGCGGCCTTCACCCAGGACTACAACAACGTCAACCTCGCGTACGGCGGGGGACGCGGAGATCGCGAGCCTGGAGGCGCAGATCAACTCGACGCTGGAGGCCATCGACCAGGATTGCCAGACCATCGCGAAGGGGCTGTCCGGCACGGACAAGGCGTTGGTCCAGCTGGCCATCAAGATGTTCAACTGCGAGGACTCCCCCCTGGCCGCGGCGAAGGCCTTCGTGGGCCTCATCGTGAGCACGGCGAACACCAGCGGCTCCACCATCGAGGCGCAGAACGATGTGGAGCGGCAACTCCAGACGCTGACCACGCTCTACTCGGAGTTGAACCCGCTGCTTCCCCGTGGTGCTCCTCCAGCCGACGACGGGCGTCGCCGCCTGACCGTTGAGCGTCCGCCGCCGGCCTGGCCTCACCGCCGGCCGGCGCGCGGCGGTGCCTTGGGCCTGGCCTCGCGCGCTTCGATTCCGTCCAGCACCGACCGGATCCCGAACGTGAGCGTGTCCTCCTGCGCTCCCTCCGAAGGCGGGGCCGACAGCACCGCCAGCAGCCGTGGGTAGTCCTCCGCGCGGTCCTGGATGAGGGCACGGGTGGCGGTGCCCCACTGCTCGTTCGTGAGGCCGCCGTGGCCGCGCGGCAGCGTGACGGAGAACTGCGCCGTGTTGCGCACGTGGCCCAGCAGCACCACGCACGCCGTCCGCTGCTCCGCGGGCGTGAGCCGCGTGGTCGCGAGCGCGCTCAGGCCCGCCTCCAGCCACGCCAGCTCGCAAGGCCCCATCACGCGCAGCCGGTGGGTGGCCTCCAGCGCCCAGGGATGGCGATGGAACACGCTCCACAGCGCCCGCGCCCAGCGCTCCAGCTTCGTGCGCCACGAGTCCCCCTCGTCGCCGAGCACGGGCGGCAGTCCCACCCCCCAGTCGATCATCAGGTCCACCAGCTCCGCCTTGCCCGGCACGTAGCGGTAGAGCGCCATCGTGGTGAAGTGGAACTCGCTGGCGACCCGCTCCATCGACACCGCCGCCAGCCCGTGCTCGTCCGCGATCGCGATCGCGGCCTCGACGATCCGCTCCACGCTCAGCGTGGGCTTGGGTCCACGCCGCGCCCGGGGCGCCTCCTTCCAGAGCAGCTCCACGCTCCGCGCCTGGTCGCCAAACACCGGCTTCTTTCCCGCCATCCGCGCTCACCCCCCGGGGCTGTCCGTCTTGACGCCCACGGAGGAACTGTATACACCCCACACTAATTAGTTTAGTGGATAAACAGTAAGGGAGGAGCACGATGATCACCGCCATCCTGGGTGGCGCCGCGGGTCTGCTGGGCGTCGCGGCGACGGGCGCGCTGGGCTACCGGGCCTCACGCCGGGCGAGGGCTTCCCGGCTGCTGCGCCTGGACTCGCCGCACGCGATTGTCGAAGACCACTTCCTCCCGCTCGGGGGGATTGAACAGTGGGTCGGCATCCGGGGGGAGGACCGCCGCAACCCGGTGCTGCTGGTGCTTCACGGGGGGCCGGGCTCGCCCTATTCGGTGTTCACGCCGCTGCTGCGCTCCTGGGAGCGCCACTTCACGGTCGTCCAGTGGGACAGGCGGGGCGTCGGCAAGACGCTGGGGCGCAACGGCAAGGCGGGCAGCGGCGAGATGAGCTTCGACCGGATGGTCGAGGACGCGATCGCGCTGTGCGACTTCCTCCGTGAGCACCTGGGACAGCCGAAGGTGGTGCTCCTCTCCAGCTCGGCGGGAACGCACCTCGGGCTGAAGCTCGTGCTGCGCCGCCCCGACCTCTTCGCCGCGTTCGTGGGGACCGACCTCAATGTCGGCATGGCCGCCGGGGAGGCGGAGGCGTTCCCCGCCACCCTCGCGTGGGCGCGAGCGGCAGGGGACCGTGGGGCGCTGGCCCTGCTGGACCACATGGGGCCTGATTCCTCGCGGTGGGACGTGGCCTCCTTCAACCGGCTGATGCGGCTGAGGGACCGGACCGTCACGGTGGGGCGCGGCATTGGCGCTACGTTCTTGCCGCTCATGCTCGGGTCCCCGCAGCACGGCCTGGGCGACGTGCTGGATGTCATCTCCGGCCTGGCCTTCTCCACCGAGCAGCTCTTCGCGGAGCTGCGCGGGTTCGACGCGCGCTGTCTGGGGCGACGCTTCGAGGTCCCGTTCTTCGTCTTCCACGGCGAGGCGGACGTGTTCACCCCGGCGGCCGCGGCCCGGGCGTATGTCTTGGAGGTACAGGCGCCGGTGAAGCACTTCGAGCTGTTGCAGGGCTCGGGCCACCTGGGGGCCTTCAACGACCCCGAGCCCTTCCTCGCCCTGCTGCGCCAGCACGTCCTGCCCGTGGTCGCCGCCGGGCCGTCTTGCGACAGCAGCCGCTGCTGAACACTTCGTCTGTCCAAACCCACACGGCACGCCATGTGGGCTCGCACGCGGGGGGCACGCATGCGTCCTGTCCTGGAAGCGCGTCTGTTCCCTGGGGGGCATTGGGACGGTCCCGTGGCGCACCTACCCTCTCTGGGCACATTGACCCGACCAGAGGCCGCCTCGATGTCGAACATCCATCGCCCATGCCACTCTCGCTTCGCCAGGCCCCCGGTCCTGCTGCTCGCCCTGTTGCTGTGCGCCGCATGTGGGGTCGTGGGAAAAATCGAGGAGGCGCCCGGTGAGTGGGTCCTTCCAGGGGAGCCGACCTCCCCGCCCGAAGTGGAGCCGCCCCCTTCGACGACGCCTCCGCCTCCGGTACCTCCGGCCCCCAAGGGGCTTCGCACCGTCGGCGCCTGGGAGCGGATCTTCCTGGCGGACTGGGGGCGTGAGCACACCCGGGACTTCCTGCCCTGGAGCAACTCGCACGACAGCTGGGACTTCTACAACCTCGCTTATGGCATCGACGCCAACACCGCGATGTACCGGGCCACCGGGAGGACGGCGTACCTGGACCGGGCCCTGCTCTACGTCAACAACCTGGTGGCCAGCGCCCGGGTGTCCTCGGTGCTCCCCCAGAGCCAGTTCAAGGACGGGTACCTGGGCTGGGCCTCGTCGCTGTCGGATCCCGCGTGGCAGGAGGTGCCGCTGTATGAGAGCTATTGCTGGCGCTACGTGACACGGATGCTGCGCGTCATCCGCGAGACGCCCTCGCTCTACACCTCCGACATCTACCGCTCGCAGTACGAGCGGCTGCTGACGTTCTCGGAGAAGAACATCTTCGAGAAGTGGTTCACGCGCGGGGCGGACGACTTCCTCTATCGCAACCGCACGCACATGGCCGCGCACTGGGCCTTCATCGCCATGGACCTGTCGAAGATGACCACGGACCCCCTGCGGCGGACGCTCTACCTGGAGGTCTTCAACAACATCAACCACGGCCTGCCGAACTTCCCGTCGTCCCTGCGCGCGCAGCTGGAGCCCAACCCCGACCACCCGACGGCCTACTTCTGGAGTGAGAAGTGGGGCCTGTACTCCCAGCCCGGTCAGGACGTGGCGCACGCGAACGGCGTGCTGGCGTACATCGTCGAGGCCCGCGACGCGGGCATGGAGTGGACGGAGCCGGATGTCCGCAAGTTCGTCGTGACGCTCAACACCATCATCTGGCCCGCGGCCAAATCGTATGCGCAGTACGTGGATGGCTCGGGGGCGGGGGATGGCTGGTTCAACGACGGGCTGATGAAGCTCGGCCGCTACGACGTCAACCTCCAGCGCCGGCTGGAGACGCACACCGTCGGGCAGAACAGCCAGTTCTTCGCCAACGGCGCGCTCAACGTGCGGCTCCTGTCCGAACGGGCCGCGCAGCAGTAGGCCCCTCGGCTCGAGGCCTTCGACGACAGGATTCCAACATCCGGGGTGTCCCGGGGGGCGGCTCCAGTGGAATGGCCGGAAGGCTAGCCTGCTGCGAGCCGCCGGTGTCCTGGCTGCTCGGAGCTGTCGCGGACGTGGGCAGGACCCGGGGGGGTCGCAGACATGAGGATGATGCAAACGAGGGCCGTGCTCGTCCCTGACGCAGGGGCGTCAGCGCTGTCGGAGGACTACTTCCGTTCCGCGCACCACCTGCGGGCCGAGCGGGTGACGCACACGCTGGTCCTCGAGGATGGGGAGGGGGGGGCGCTGCGGGTGCCGCTCATCGTGCGGCCCATTGACGGGACGCCGTACCGCGACGCCATCTCTCCGTATGGGTTTCCCGGAGGCGCGGTGGCCGGGCTCCAGGAGGTGTCGAAGGCGGCGGTGGACTGGAGGGGCACGGAGCTGGTCAGCATCTTCGTGCGCGACCGCGTCACGGGCCCCCGTTGCTTCGTGGGCGGGACGGAGCGCAACGAGGTGTTCTTCATCGACCCGCGCCTGCCGGTCGAGTTCCGCGAGATGCACTGCCGACACATCCGGCGCAACCTCCGGCTGGGCTTCGTGAGCACCGCGCGTGAGGCGCGCGAGGCGCCGCGTGAGGAGCGGGAGGGCTTCCAGGCGGTCTACCGGCAGACGATGATCCGCGAGGGGGCGAGCCTCCGGTACTTCTTCTCCGACGCCTACTTCGAGGAGCTGTTCTCGTCGCCCTGCGCCTGGCTGGTGACGACGCGTGCGCCGGAAGGGGGCGTGGCCTCCGCGGCGCTGAGCGTCCGCAGCGACGGCCTGCTGCACTACTACCTGGGGGGAACGGCGGATGCGCACCTGGCGCGCTCTCCCGCGAAGAATGTCTTCGGGACGCTGGTGGAGCTGTGCACGCGGCTCGGGGTCCCGCTCCATCTGGGCGGCGGCGTCCGGCCGGGTGACGGCCTGGAGCAGTTCAAGCGGGGACTCGCGAACGCCAGCTCCCGCCTCTGCACCCACGAGCTGATCTGCGAGCCGGCGGTGTATGCCCACCTGTCAGAAGGCCGCACCGGCAGCGACTTCTTTCCGGCCTACCGTGCGCCACGTCATTGAGCGGCAGGCGGGTGGCGGGCCTCCGACGCGAGGGCCGGCGGGTGCGGAGGACGCGACACATGCCCGAGACCGCGGGGGGCATGGTGAGGGCAAGGGACACTCACCACCTTCCAACACGCTCGCGAGAGAAGTCTGCAGGAAGGGTGAAAGCGGATGAGAAGCATTGCTGCCGCCTCGGATGCGAGCCACCCGCGCCTGGTGGAACTGGACGCGCTCCGGGGGCTCGCGGCGCTGGCGGTCGCGCTGTATCACTTCACGGCCGAGTACAGCGACCTGTACGGGCACTCCGCGCCCCTCTGGGGTGAGGTGCGCTTCGGGAAGTTTGGCGTCCAGCTCTTCTTCGCCATCAGCGGCTTCGTCATCCTGATGTCGTTGGAGCGCATCGAGCGGGCCCGGGACTTCGTGTGGAGCCGCGCGGCCCGGCTCTACCCGGCCTATTGGACGGCCGTGCTGCTCACCTTCACGGTGGTGTCGCTGTTCGGGCTGCCGAACCGTGAGTTCAGCTTCCAGACGGCCCTCATCAACCTGACCATGGTGCACGAGCTCCTGCGCGTCCCGCATGTGGATACCGTGTACTGGACGCTGACCATCGAGCTGTCCTTCTACCTGTTGATGTTCGTGATCGCGTACGCGCGGGCGCTCCCCAAAGTCATCACCCTCTTCATCGCGCTCGTCGCGCTGCAGACCCTGGCCGAGCTGGCCGCCCAGGCGATGGGAATGCCCTTCGTCGCGCGCTTCGCGGGCCGGCCGCACCTGCAGTTCTTCGCGCTGGGCGTGCTGGCCTTCAAGCAGAGCCGTGGCCAGGTCTCCGTCCCCTCCGCGCTGGCGCTGATCGGCGTCTGCTTCGCGCACGAGGTGCTCGTCGGGAGCAACGCGCCCCTCCCGGTGTTCGCGATCGTGCTCGGCCTCACCTATGCGCTCTCCCGGGGCGGGCTGCGCTGGCTCACCTGGCGCCCCCTGCTCTTCATGGGGTTCATTTCCTATCCGTTCTACCTGGTCCACCAGAACATCGGTTACGTCGTCATCCGGCGGCTCGAGGCCGCGGGTTGGCGCCCCGAGGCAGCCATCGTGGTCGCGATCGCTGTCGGGTTCCTGCTGGGCACCCTCATTACCTACCGCGTTGAACAGCCCGCGCTGCGCGGCTACCGCCGGTGGAGGCGGGGGGCCCGGGCCCGGGCGGCTGTCTCGCCCCACGTTGCCTGAGGACTCACATGCGCTCGAAGCGGGAGCAGGGGGGCGGGGGCACTGCGTCGCTGATTGAAAGGATGCGCTCGAATGATGAATCATTCCGAAGCCTCGCGGGTCAGGACTCCGAGCCTGAAGCCATGCCGCGCCGTCCTGGTGCCTGACGAAGGAATGTCAGCCCTGTCGGAGGACTACTTCCGCTCCACGCACCACCTGCGGGCCGAGGGTGTGACGCATACGCTGGTCATCGAGGATGGCGAGGGAGGTTCGCTCCGGTTGCCGCTCATCGTGCGGCCCATCGAGGGCACGCCGTTCCGCGATGCCATCTCCCCCTACGGCTTTCCTGGTGCGCGGCTGGATGGGTTGAGCGAGGTGCCGAAGGACGCCGTGGATTGGGCAGGCACGGAGCTGGTCAGCATCTTCGTGCGCGACCGCGTCGTGGGCCCCCGTTGCTTCGCGGGCGGGACGCAGCGCAACGAGGTGTTCTTCATTGATCCCCACCGCCCCATCGAATTCCAGGCGGAGGCCCGTCGGCAGATGCGGCGCAACATCCGGCTGGGCTTCGTGAGCACCTGCTGTCCGGTGCGCGAGGCCTCGCACGAGGAGCGGGAGGGCTTCAAGGAGGTCTACCGGCAGACCATGGTGCGCGACGGGGCGCTCTCCCGGTACTTCTTCTCCGACGCGTACTTCGAGCAGCTGTTCTCGTCGCCCTGCGCCTGGCTCGCGACGACCCGCGCCGCGGACGGCCACATCGCCTCGTCGGGGGTGGGGGTCTTCAGCGACGGCCTGATGCACCACTACCTGGGGGGAACGGCGGACGCGGACCTGGGGCGCTCGCCGGCCAAGAACACCGTCTTCGGGGCGCTGGTGGAACTCAGCACGTGGCTGGGGCTGCCGCTCCACCTGGGCGGCGGCGTCCGGCCGGGCGACGGGCTGGAGCAATTCAAGCGGAGCTTCGCCAACGCCAGCTCCCACCTCTACACCCACGAGCTGATCTGCGAGCCGACGGTGTACGAGCGCCTCTCGGCGAGCAGCCGCGACACGGGCTACTTCCCGGCCTATCGCGCGCCGGGGAGCTGAGCGGACGGGGCAGGCGGAGGCCTCTTGGACGACGCGTGAGCAGCGGCGGAGCCGGTCCCGGAGACGGGCTCCGTCCCATCAGGAGCTCGCTACTTCGCGCTCCGGCGCTTCAGCACCTTCTGGCCCAGGGTGAAGAGCAGCACCAGCACGGCCCCGGCGCCCAGCCCCACCGCGGCGTTGAGCAGCATGGGGGCGAGCCCGCCCAGGAGGGGGCCCACGCCCGGCACGGCGGTGGCCCAGGCGGTGAAGGACTCCTCCGCGTGGTGCAGGCTGGAGATGCCGTGGACGAGGATGCCGCCGCCCACCAGGAACATGGCCGCCGTCCCCGCCACGGAGAGGAACTTCATCAGCCACGGCGCCGTGCGGAGGATGCCCGCGCCCAGGCTGCGCTGGAAACTCCCGGCCTGGCGGCTGAGATACAGCCCCGCGTCGTCCAGCTTCACGATGCCCGCCACGAGCCCGTACACGCCCGCGGTCATGATGAGGGCGATGCCCACCAGCACCGAGACACGGGTGGCGAAGTCCGACGTCGCCACGGTGCCCAGCGTGATGGCGATGATCTCCGCGGAGAGGATGAAGTCGGTGCGCACCGCGCCCTTGATCTTGTCCTTCTCCAGGGCCACCAGGTCCACGCTCGGGTTCACCAGCGCGTCGCGCAGCTCGGCGCGGTGCGCGGTGTCCTCCTCGGGGCTGTGCAGGAACTTGTGCGCGAGTTTCTCGGCGCCCTCGAAGCAGAGGAAGGCGCCGCCCACCATCAGCAGCGGGGTCACCAGCCAGGGCACCAGCGCGCTGATGGCCAGCGCCGCCGGCACCAGGATGGCTTTGTTGACCAGCGAGCCCTTGGCCACCGCCCACACCACCGGCAGCTCCCGGTCCGCGTTCACGCCCGTCACCTGCTGCGCGTTGAGCGCCAGGTCGTCACCGAGCACGCCCGCCGTCTTCTTCGCCGCCACCTTCGTCAGGATGGAGACGTCATCCAGGATGGTGGCGATGTCGTCGAGGAGCGCAATCAGGCTGCTGCCTGCCATGGAGGTCTTCCGGGCTGGAGGGGTGGAGAGTCGCCTTGCGGCCAGCGCGGATTAGCACAGTGGGGAGGCCGGTGGGAGCGGCCCGAACGGGGGCGGCGCTCCCTCCTTCCGCTCAGGCGTACTCGTCCCGGCGCTTGACCCAGCCCATCGAGTAGGGGAGCCCCTGCTCGTCGCGCCCCTTGGGCACCAGGTCCAGGTATTGATAGGCCGTGTTCATCATGTCGATGCCCCGCGCGTAGCAGGAGTACGCGTGGAACAGCGCGCCGTCGGAGTCCCTGGCGAAGGTGCTGATGCCTTGCATGTCGGTGATGGAGTGCTTCAGCGGACCGTAGTTGTACGTCGCGCGCTGCTGCGCCAGGTCCTCGGGCTTGAACGAGACGCCGAAGTCGAAGTTGAAGTCGCTCTCGCTGGAGGACAGCCACTTGAAGCTCCACCCCATGCGGCGCTCGTACGCCTGGAGCTTCGCGAGCGGTGCGCGGGAGATGGCGACAAAGCTCACGTCCCGTTGCTCCAGGTGCGCGGTGATGCCATTGAAGCTGTCGGCCCAGAACGAGCAGTTCTTGCAGCCGGCGTCCCACTCCGGGGCGAACATGAAGTGGTAGACGACGAGCTGGCTCCTTCCCGCGAAGAGCTGCGACAGCGTCTCCTCCCCCTGGGGCCCCTGGAAGACGTAGGGCTTCTCCACCCGGACCCACGGCAGCTCGCGCCGCTCCTGGCTCAGCGCATCGCGCAGGTGGGTGAACTCCCGCTCCTTGGCGAGCAGGCGCGTGCGAGCCTCCAGCCACTCTTCGCGTGAGACGACCTTGGGGGGATTCATCGTCCCGCTCCCTTCGGCCGGCGCACGGCGCGGACCTTCCCCGCGGGTCCGCCTCCGCAGAAGAACAGCGCTCCCCCGTCGGACTCCAGCCCGCTCACGCCCGCGCCGGGCGGCATCTGGAGCCGTTCGAGCACCGCGCCCGAGTCCGGGTCGATGCGGCGGAGGTCGCTCTCGTCACCCTCCCAGGTGCCGTGCCACAGCTCTCCCTCCACCCACGTCACGCCGGTGACGAAGCGGTTCGATTCGATGGTGCGCAGGATGGCGCCTGTCTCCGGATCAATCTGATGGATCTTGCGGTCGCGGTACTGGCCCACCCAGAGCGAGCCCTCGGCCCAGGTGAGTCCCGAGTCGCCCCCATGGCCGGGGGCCGGGATCGACGCGAGGACGCGGCCCGTCTCCGGATCAATCTTGTCGATGCGGGCCTCCGCGAGCTGGAACAGGTGCTTGCCGTCGAAGGCGGTCCCCGCGTCCGACGCGACGTCGAGTGTCCGCGTGGGCTCGCCGCTCGTGGGGTCGAAGGCGATGAGCCTGGTGCCGGTGGCGGCCCAGACGCGGCTGCCGTCATGGGTGACGCCGTGCACCTTCTCGGCGCCAGGGAACGGGCCGTACTCCCGCACGACTTCGGCGGCGTGCACGGGCACCGGCCGTTGTGTCTTGGGTGCGTGGGTTTGGGGGTGTGTCATCTCGTGGCTCCTCGCCGGGGGATGCGTCGCTGCATCCAGGAGAACTAGTACCCACCGGGCACGGACGCGGGGAGTAACAACGTCGTCGTGAATCCCGTGAGGGGAGGCGAGCGCCAGCGCTGGGCCCGAGCGCGCCCCAGGGCGTGCACCCGGCCCGAGGCCTCCAGCTCGGCGAGCCCCCGCTGGACGGTGCGCTGACTCTCCCCCAGCGCGAGCGCCAGAGCCGAGGTCGACCAGGCCTCGCCGTCGGAGAGCAGCGCCAGCAGTGAGGCCTGGCTTCCCTCGATGGGTGGCAGGAGCACGGTGACGGGGCCGGCCGGGTGCGGCGTGAGCACGAAGCCCGTCTTCGTCGCGTCGATCCGGGCCAGCGGCGCGAGCACCGCGCGCAACCGGCCCAGCTCCACCCGCAGGCGGGCCCGATGCGACTCGTTCGCCCGGCGCACCTCGAACGCACGGGCCATCAACACCTCACGGGCCACGCCCTCCGGCCCGCCTTCGCCGAGCGCACGCGCCAGCGCGAAGAGCACCGGCCTCCGGGCCAGCGATACTTCCACCGTGCCGCCGCGGAGCGTGCGGTGGCAGGCGTCGATGACGAGCTCCCCCGACGCGAGCACGGCCTCCACCTCTTCGAGCCGGAGCACCTGCTCGGAGCCCGCGCGGATCCACCGCGCGGCGGGGCGGTCCAGCACCGCGTGGGCCTGCTCGACCTCCGCCATGAGCGCGGGCACGCGCGCCCGCCGCGAGGCTTCGTGTGCCCGGTCGAGCGCCTCACGCGCGGGGCGCGTCCGGATCAACCTCAGGGCGACCTCCGCCGTGACGAGCTCGGCGATGGCCACGAGCGAAGGTGGCATGCCCCGTGTGTCGAGATGGCCGAGCGCGCGCTCGACCTCCGCGATGTTCCCGAGCAGCAGCAGGCGACGGATGGCCAGCAGTCGGGCATGCAGGGCATTCACCCGGTCACCCCGGGCTTCGAGCGTCAGGAGCGCCGACTCCAGCGCGCGCGGAGACCAGGTCAGGTCGCGCATCACCAGGGCCACCTCCGCCTCGGCCACCTTGCATCGCGCGCGTGCAAGCTCCTCGTGCGCGCCGAAGCCACGGGCGGCGCGCCGGAGGAGCTCGCGGGCCTTCGCATGTTCGCCGAGCTGCGCCATGGCGATGCCACGCAGCGCGAGCGCCGGTGCGTCATCGCGAAGGGCGACGCGCTTCAGCGCACCCAGCGCATCGCCCGTGGAGAGCGCCCGCGCGGCCGCGGCAATCAGGGAGTCCATGCCGGCAGGGTAGGGGATTCGCGCCGCGCTTGTTACTCCCCGGGGCCTGACCGCCGTGGCTATGGATGGAGCCTCCACGGAGGCTCGAATGCGGACCCTGCCCACCCTACGAAGCTTCGCGCCGGGCCGCGCCTCGCGCCTCGTCGCGTTCCTGCTGGCGCTCACGGGCGTGCTGCTGCCCAAGTGCCCGCTGTGCATCGCGGTCTATCTGTCCGCGGCAGGCCTCGGAGCGAGCGCTGCGCATGCGGTGGCGCCCGCCATCATTGGCGCGGGGAGGATGCTCGTCGCCCTCGCGGTCGGTGTCCTGAGCGCCTGGGTCGGCATGCGCCTGTGGCGAGGGTGGCGCGGTTCGCGGCGCCGTATTGTTTGAAACACGGAGGGGGAAGGGGACCCTGGGGCGCATCGACGTGCCGGCAGGCAGACGGGATGGCGTGGCGGGTCGACATCCGTGCCTCGGGGCACTTCACGCGGAGGGGTGGGCGGGGCAAGCTGTCCTGCGTGTCGCGTCGCTCCAGGCTGGGCCTCACACTGCTGCTCTCGGTGCTCCTGCACGCGGCGCTCTTCTTCGCGCTGTCGCGGGTCCCGTCCGTCCGGCCTCCAAGGCAGGCGTCGCCGTCGCGTGAGGTGGTGGAGTTCGACATCCGCCACGTGCCCGAGAAGCCGACGGCACGACCGACCGCCCCGGTGGGTGCTCCTCCCACGCGCCGTGTAGAACGCCCGGCTCCTTCGACGCCCAAGACACCTGCACCCCAGGTCGCGACCGCGCCACCGGCCGCGGAGCCCGGCCAGGAGGACACGCCGCCCCAGGAGAAGCCGCTGTCCCAGGACACGCCCCTCGCGTCGACGGAGCGGCCCATCCTGGTGCCGGGACACCTGCTTGGAGAAGGGCTGACGGGCCAGCCGCATTCGACGGGACGGACCCTGCGCAACACCGGTGAGGTGCCCGATAAGGAGGCCCTCGCGCGCCAGCAGGCGGAAGAGGCGCGCGTGAAGGTGGACGGTTGGGCCAAGGACGCGCTGGCGGAAGCGCGGGCGGAGAGCGGGGCTCCCGCTCCCTACTTCGCGAAGCTCCAGAAGGACTTCACGAAGAAGCTGGTCGACCCGCCCCCGCCGGACCTGAAGGTGCTCGCCTCGCGGGCGAAGCGCGAGCAGCTGGAGGCCATCGAGCGCTTCGGCAAGACGGGCACCCCCTATGCCCCGGAGAAGCGCGACCAGCGCCTGGAACAGCGCAACCGCTTCCAGGCCGCCGTCGAGGCCGGACGCGCCGCGAACGTGTACATGGTGGACCTCACCCAGCCCATCCTCGCCCTCGCCGCTGTCGTGGAGGTCCGCCAGGCGCGCGATGGGAAGGTGCTGGAGTTGGAGGTCATCGAGGGCTCGGGGGACTCGAAGTTCGACGCCTGGGCCATCTCCCAGCTCCGCGAGGCGCTCGCCAGCGCGGAGGCCCCCACGGACGGAGGCGTGGGCATCCATGATGAGGGGATGCGCAGCCGCTGGCGGCTCAAGGAGTTCCTCGGCAACCCGAGGGTGCAGATCCACCTGATCGGCGTGTACTGACTCCGGAGGCGTGCCTCGGATCAGGTGTCGGCGCGGTGTGCGTACACGGGCGTGCCCTTGGGGGCCGTGCCCTCGGTGGCGTGGCCTTCCTTCACCCAGTACTCGATGCCGCCGATCATCTCCTTCACGCGAAAGCCCAGCGCGGCGAAGCGGGCGGCCGCCTTGGTGGAGCCGTTGCAGCCCGGGCCCCAGCAGTAGGTGATGATGACGTCGTCCTTGCTCAGGTGCGCCGTCGTCTCCGCGCTGAGGGTGCGTGACGGGAGGTTGAGCGCGCCGGGCACGTGACGCTCGGCCCAGGCCTCCTTCGTGCGCACGTCCACCACGACGAAGCCCTTCTTGCCGCGCTCCAGGTCCAGGTGGACGTCGGCCGGGTCTGTCTCCACGGAGAGCTTCGCGAGGAAGTGGCGCCGGGCCTCCTCGGGCGTCGCGGCCGGCGTTTCGAGGACGAAGGAGAACGGCGTGGCGGAAGCAGTCATGACGGGACCTCCAGTGACTTCGACACGCGGAACTGTGCCTCCGGAGTGGTCCGGCGGACAGCTCCATTTCGGCTCCCGGGCATGGGCCATTATGGGCGGGCCACCGGTTGCCGGGGCGCCCGGGCCCTGGCTTCATGGGGGCATGCCGAAGCGGGCCGCCGGAGTGTCCCTGCCGTTCCTCCAGCCGGAGACCGGAGGAGGGGAGTCCCTGCACCGCCAGCTCTATGAGCGGCTGAGGGAGGCCATCCTCTCCGGTGCGCTCGCGCCGCGCAGCCGGCTGCCCTCCACGCGAATGCTGGCGCGCGAGCTGGGCATCTCCCGGGGCACCGTGGAGGGAGCCTTCTCCCAACTGGACGCGGAGGGCTTCCTGGAGCGGCGCGTCGGCTCCGGCAGCGTGGTGGCCCTGCCCGAACATGCCCGGCTGCCCCGGAGCATCAGCGCCGCGCCCGTGCGCCGCAGCGGCCCCCTGTCCCGGCCGGGGCTGTCACGCCGGGGCCAGCTCCTGTCCCGCGACGTGCTCCCGCCGGAGCCCCGCGACGTGCAGCCCTTCACGCCCTGCCTGCCCGCGTTGGACCTGTTCCCCACGCACCTGTGGGGCCGCGCGGTGTCGAAGCAGGCCCGGCACCTGGGGCCCGGGCTGATGACCGCGGGCGAGCCCGCGGGCTTCCGGCCACTGCGAGAAGCCATCGCCGCGCACCTGGGCACGGCGCGCGGGGTGCGCTGTGGGTGGCGACAGGTGCTGGTGCTCTCCAGCACGCAGCAGGCGTTGGATCTCTCCGCGAGGCTGCTCCTGGACGAGGGGGAGGGCGTGTGGCTGGAGGAGCCGGGCTATCTGGGTGCGCGCGCCGCGTTCGAGTCCGCGGGGGCGCGCGTGTGGCCCGTGCCGGTGGACGCGGAGGGGCTCCGGGTGGACGTGGGCACCGCGCGGGCGCCAAAGGCCCGGCTGGCCTACGTCACGCCTTCGCACCAGTACCCGCTGGGCGTGACGCTGAGCCTGCCCCGGCGGCTGGCGCTGCTGGAGTGGGCCCGGGCCGCGCGTGCGTGGATCTTCGAGGACGACTACGACAGCGAGTTCCGCTACGTCACGAGGCCCCTGGGGGCCATCCAGGGACTGGACGTGGCGGGACGCGTCCTCTACGCGGGCACCTTCAACAAGGTGATGTTCCCCTCGCTGCGGCTGGCCTTCCTCGTCGTCCCGGAGGCGTTGGTGGAGCCCTTCACCGCCGCGCGAGCCGCCACGGATGGTCATGCGCCGCTGCTGTCCCAGGCGGCGATGGCGCACTTCATGGAAGCGGGGCACTACGCCGCGCACCTGCGACAGATGCGGCTCTGCTATGCGGAGCGGAGGGATGCGCTGCTGGATGCCCTGCGGCGTGAGGCGGAAGGATGGCTGCGGCCCGGAGCGGCGGAGGCGGGCATGCACGTCACGGCCTTTCTCGCACCGGGCTTTCGGGACGGGGACGTCGTCCCGCGCACCGACACGAAGCGGCTCGGGGCCCGCCGGCTGTCACCGCTCTACCTGGGGC
>NZ_RAWA01000110.1 GCF_003611675.1 Corallococcus sp. CA053C | reverse complement strand
GGGCCGGACGGTCATCGGGCGGCTGCGGCTGCGGGGGACGGACCTGGATCCGCTCTCCGCGAAGCTGCGGCTGGAGAGCCTGCTGAGCGGCGCCCACCTCTCGCCCGTCGGTCTGCCGCCCTCGGCCACCGTGTGCATCCGCCGGCTCGTGGATCCGAAGCCGGGGGTGCTGCCGGTGCGGCAGTTCACGCCCGTCCCACCGCCCGCGTGGGATGAGGCGTTCCGTGCCGCGCTGGGCGCGCAGCTCGCCCGAGCGGCGCGGCCCGCGCAGGGCCCGGTGCCACCGGGCGCCGAGGCCGTGCTGTTCCTGGATCCCTCCGAGCTGCTGGCCTGTCTGGCCAGTGACGTGTGGCGGGGGACGGCCGCCGTGCACTGGTGGTGGAAGGGGCTCTTTCCCAGCGCGGACCTCGCGCTCCGCGTGGTGGCCGAGTGGCTGCGCCGGCCCGAGTACGTCCCCGCCGCGCTGGAGGCCGTGGCGCGGAGGAGCGAGGCCCGGCCGGTGCTGTCGCTGTTCACCGGGGACGAGGCACGCACGCTGCTCGCCCGGGTCTGCGTCACGCAGGGGTTGCCGGCGTTGGCGTCCGCGCTCGGGGCACTGGAGGAGGAAGCGGCGCGGGATGAAGTGGTGCTGGAGTCACAGCCGCGGGCCGTGAAGGAGGAGCGTGTCGCTGCAAGTGGCACCGTGCCGCTCGCGCCGTGGGAGTCCTGGGTTCCGGAAGCGCGAGCGTCGGGACTGGGGAAGGAGCACCGGACGCTGCTGGGCGTGGCGCTGATGCTTCGACGTGCGCCGTTGGAGGCGAGGCACGCGGCGTTCATTCCGGCCGTGGTCGCGTGGCGACGCGAGGAAGCACGGGTTGCCCTTGCGGAGAGGACTCACGAGTCCGTGCGCTCCGTGAAGGTGACACTGGAGGCCGGTCCGGAGTCAGGTGCAGAGGAGGTCCAGGTGTTGGCCCCGCGTGCAGCGGGTGCGCGGGCGGAGCAGCCGGTCGTCCCTGATCAGATGGAGCCGGCTGCCCTGCCTTCTCCCGTGCGGGCCTCGGAGGCTCCGATGCTGGAGCCTGCACCGCCTGGAGTGACCGCGGATGCCTCCACGCCCGCGCTGACGTCTCCGCTCGCGCAGCCTCCATTCGCGGCGCCCATTGAAGCCCCGGTGTGGCCGGTCCACACGGAAGCCTCCGCGACGCCTTCCGTCGTGATGCCCGCGCCGGAGCCCACGTCCGCGCCTCCTGTGCCGCCACCACCTCCGGGGCTGATGGCGTCCAGCGAGCCGCGGTTCGCGCCCGCGCCGGGACGTGGGTGGGGCCTGCCCATCTCGACGGGACTGGGCGGCCTCTTCTACCTGGTCAACGTGGGCCTCTTCCTGGAGCTCTACGGAGACTTCTCGCAGCCCGCGTTCCCGTCTCTCCCGCTGCCCGTGTGGGACTTCGTCGCGCTGCTGGGGCAGCGACTGCTCGGGGAAGCGCGGCCTTCGGATCCGGTGTGGAAGGTGCTGGCCCTGCTCTCCGGTCGCAGGCCGGGCGAGGCTCCGGGTCATGCCTTCGAGCCACCCGACGAATGGCGCGTGCCTGAGATCTGGCTGCGAGCCTTCCGCACGCAGGCGTCACCTGCATGGACGTGGAGCCTCACCGACGGGCGGCTGCGCGTGCGGCACCCCGCGGGCTTCCTCGTGCTCGACATCCTCGCGCCCGAGTCGGCCGATTCCACCGAAGCGCTCGTGCGGCGTGAGCTGGCTCCCTTCACCACCGGGCACACCTTCACGCTGGAGCCCGGTGACGTGCCCGCGCCCACGGCCTCCGAAGCGACGCCGCTGGAGCGGTGGCTGGGTTGGCTCAGCCCGTACGTCCGCGCCCGGCTGTCGCGTGCGCTGGGCGTGGCCCCGGACGACGCGGAGGCACTGGAGCGCACGTTGCTCGTGCACGACGCGCGGCTGCACCTGACGGAGACGCACGTGGACGTGGTGCTCGCGCTGGCGCAGCTCCCGCTGGAGGTGCGCGTGGCGGGGCTGGACCGGGACATCGGGTGGATTCCCTCCGCCGGACGTCACCTCACCTTCCACTTTGAATGAGCCAGGCGCCATGTCCGACACCCCGACCGCCGCCACGCCGCCCGATGCCCTGGAGCACTTCAAGCTCCACTTCTTCGCCGCCGCCACGCGCGTGCTGGCCCAGGCCGCGCGCACCTTCGGAGGCGAGGACGCGATGCTCACGCGCTTCCCCTTCCTCACCGCGTACCGCGAGGAGCTGACCGGGCTGGGCGTGGGCTCACTGGAGGAGGAGGAAGGACCCGGCCGCTGGCCCGAAGCCCTCGCCGCGTGGGAGGCCGACGTGGAAGGCCACCTGCCCCTGCGCGCGCTGCGGGAGGCCGCGAGCCTCGGCGTTGACGCCCTCGCGTTGCTGCTCGCCGTGGGCATGGTGGAGGAGGACGCGCGCTTCGGAGCGCTCTTCGCCGCGCTCCAGGGCACGCCCACGGTGCACCGGCCCACGCTGGGGCTCCTCAATGCCTGCTGGCGCGAAGAGGACGACCGGGGCGAGGTGCGCACCTTCCTGCGCCGCCTGATGGAGCTGGGGCTGGTGGAGATCATCAACCGCGACACGCCCCGCTCCGAGTGGGCGCTCCACGTCCCCGGCCCCGTCTGGGACGCGCTGCGCGGCGAGGCCCCGGAGACATTGACCCCGTGGATGAAGCACCACGCGCTGGCCACGCTGGAGCGCGACGAGCCGCTGCTCGTTCCCGAAACACTGCACGAGGCCATGGAGAGGCTGCCCGCGCTGCTCTCCACGGGAGAGGCGAAGGCCGTGGTGGTGCGAGGCCCCCGGCACAACGGCCGGCGCACCCTGCTGCGCGCCGTGGCCAAGGCCCTGGGCCGGGGCGTGCTGGAAGTGGAGGGCCCGGAAAAGGCCGACGACGAGCGCTGGCGAATGGTGGGAGCGCTGGCCACGCTGCTGCACGCGCTGCCCGTGGCGGTGTTGGACCCCGCGCCCGGAGAGGCCGCCGAGGTCCCGAGGCTGCCAGGCCTGGATGGGCCCTTCGGAGCGGTGCTCGGCCGGCTGGGTGGCGTCAGTGGAGAGGGAGTGGATCGCGCCCTCACGCTCGCGGTGGACATGCCGGGACCGCAGGAGCGGGCGCTGCACTGGGAGCGGGCACTGGCCGGGAGGCCCTGTCCGGCCCTGAAGGAGATCAGCGGTCGCTTCCGCTACACGCGCGGCAACATCCGACGCGCGGCGAAGCTGGCCCAGGCGCACGCCGCGCTCGCCGGACGCACGGCGGTGGAGCCCGAGGACGTGCGCGAAGCGGGACGCGCCCTCAACCGGCAGGCATTGGACACGCTCGCCGTGAGGCTGACCTCCACGGTGGACTGGACCCAGCTCGCGGTGGGCGGAGAGACGATGCGCGAGCTGCGCCACCTGGAGGCCCGCTGTCGGGGCCGGGAGCGACTGGGCAGCGTCGTGGGAGGCACGCTGGCGCGGCAGCTCACCCCCGGCGTGCGAGCCCTCTTCCAGGGCCCCAGCGGCACGGGCAAGACGCTGGCCGCGAGGCTCATCGCGTCGGTGCTCCAGTTGGACGTGTACCGGGTGGAGCTGTCGTCGGTGGTGAACAAGTACATCGGTGAGACGGAGAAGAACCTCGCGCGCATCTTCGCGCTCGCGGAGGAGCTGGACGTGGTGTTGCTGTTCGACGAGGGCGACTCGCTCTTCGCGAAGCGCACGGGCGTGAGCTCGTCCACGGACCGCTACGCGAACCTGGAGACGAACTACCTGCTCCAGCGCATCGAGTCCTTCGAAGGCATCCTGCTCGTCACCACCAACGCGGCCGAGTCCATCGACTCGGCGTTCCAGAGGCGCATGGACGTGGTGGTGGACTTCCGAGCACCGGACGCCTCCGAGCGTTGGGCCATCTGGCAGATGCACCTGCCCGCCGCGCACGCGGTGGAAACGGGCCTGCTGCGAGAGGTGGCCATGCGCTGCAACCTGAGCGGAGGGCAGATCCGCAACGCCGTGCTGCACGCCTCACTGCTGGCCATGGAGGACGGGGAGCCCATGGCGAGCGCGCACCTGGAGGCCGGAGTGGTGCGCGAGTACCGCAAGGCCGGGGATGTCTGTCCGCTGCGCCGTCAGGGCGCCGTGTCCCTGCGAGGCTGAACCGGAGGGAACGCCGCCATGGCCGTCGCCGCCAGAGCCGCAGCCCGAGGAGGCCCCGCCAGAGCCGCGGCGGCCCCGGCGCGTGCGGCGGGCGGTGCCACCTCCGCGGAAGCGCCAGGAGGCGCCGCGGTGAAGGTGGGCGGTGACGCGGAGAAGGACCCGAGGTTCCGCAAGGTCATCGAGCAGTTGGAGAAGAGCGCCCAGAAGACGAGGAAGCACCCGCCCGCGTCGAAAAAGGCCGCCGAGGCCCAGGCCGCCGCCGTCTCGCCCCCCAACGAAAGGAATGCCGGGGCGAAGGCCAATCAGGTCGACGCGATGAAGTCCGCCGAAGCGCCCAAGGCCGAGCCCAACGGTTTCCTCGCGCTGCTGCGCGCCGAAATCGAAAAGGTGATGCCCAAGAACCTGGACGACGCGGACAAGTTCATGAAGGGCAGTGAGACGGAGCAGGTGAAGGGCGCCGTCTCCGGAGGCGTGAAGGACCAGAAGGACACGGCGGCTGGCCCCACCGAACAGGCCACCGCCGCGGCTCCAGACCCGAGCAGTGTGCCCGGGCGTTCCGCCGCTCCCATGCCGGAAGACCCGGCCGCACCACCGCCGCCCGTCAACGCCGCGGAGGCAATGCCCGCGCCGAAGCCAGCGGGCGAAGTGCAGGCGCTCCAGAATCCCAAGAAGGATTCGGATCAGCAGATGAAGGACGCGGACCTCACGCCGACGCAGTTGCAGAAGGCGAACGACCCGCGCTTCTCCGCCGTCCTCTCCGCGAAGTCGAACGTGGAGAAGGTCGCTACGGCCGCACCCGGCAAGTACATCTCCAGTGAGAAGGCCACGCTGGGTCAGGCCGCCGCTCAAGCCACGGGGGTTGGCAAGACGGGCCTCAACCAGATGGCCGGAGTGAAGACCTCCAGCGGCTCGAAGGTGAAGACGCGCCAGATGTTGGCGAAGGCGAAGGACGAAGCCCGCCGCAAGGAAGTCACCGACACGATTGAAAGGCTGTACCAGCAGACCAAGGTGAAGGTGGAGACGAAGCTCTCCACCCTCGAAGCCGACGTCATGCGCCTCTTCGACGTCGGGGCCGAGGCGGCCCTGGCGGACATGAAGTCCTACGCCAACCGCGAAATCGACCGCTTCAAGGACGACCGCTACTCCGGCATCACCGGCGGCGCGCGCTGGCTCGCCGACCTCTTCCGCGACGTCCCCGAAGGCATCAAGGTCATCCTCCGCGCGGCCCGCGGACGCTTCGCCACGAAGATGGATGCCCTCGCGGTGCGCATCTCCGCGACGGTGGACAACCGGCTCGCGGATGCGAAGGCCGAAGTCGACAAGGGCCAGGCCGCCATCAAGACGTATGTGGAGAGCCTCCCGCGAGACCTCCAGGCCGTTGGCAAGGACGCGCAGAAGGAAGTCGCCAGTCGCTTCGACGAACTGCGCAGCGGCATCGACGCGAAGAAGAACGACCTCGCCCAGAAGCTCGCCCAGAAATACAAGGAGGCGCACGACAAGGCCGACGCCGCCCTCAAGAAGCTCGAGGACGAGAACAAGGGCGCCCTCAAGGGCCTCGTGGATGCCATTGGGGAGATCATCAAGATCCTCTCCGAGTTCAAGGACAAGCTGATGGCGGTGCTGCGCAAGGGCGCGGACACCATCATGCTCATCCTGAAGGACCCGATCGGGTTCCTCGGCAACCTGCTCGCCGCCATCAAGCAGGGCTTCAACCAGTTCGTCGGGAACATCTGGACGCACCTGAAGCGCGGCTTCATGCAGTGGCTCTTCGGCTCCCTGGCCGAGGCCGGCATCCAGGTGCCGAGCGATCTCAACGTCTGGTCCATCCTCAAGCTCGTCCTCGACGTGCTCGGCCTCACCTACGACTGGATGCGCGGCGAGGCCGTGAAGCTGGTGGGCGAGCGCAACGTCGCCCTGGTCGAGAAGCTCGTCGAATACATCAGCGTCACCATCAAGGGCGGGCCGCAGGCCCTCTGGGAGAAACTGAAGGAGGACCTCTCCAACCTGAAGGCGATGGTCATCGATGCCATCCAGGACTGGCTCATCACCACCATCGTGAAGCAGGCGGTGACGAAGGTCGTCTCGATGTTCAACCCGGCCGGCGCCTTCGTCCAGGCCGTCCTCGCCATCTACAACGTGGTGATGTGGGTCATCGAGAACGCCTCGCGCATCCTCGCCCTCATCGAAGCCATCGTGAACTCGCTGCATGCGATTGCGACGGGCGCCATCGGCGGCGCGGCGAAGTGGATCGAGAACGCACTCGCGAGCCTCATCCCCATCGTCATCAGCTTCCTCGCGCGACTCATCGGCCTGGGTGGCATCTCCGCGAAGATCCGCGAGTTCATCACCAAGGTGCAGGCGAAGGTGCGTGCCGCCGTCCTCGGTTGGCTCAAGAAGGCCTTCGAGTGGGTCAAGAAACTCTTCGGCAAGGGAGGCCAGGGCGGCGCGAAGGACACCCGGACGATGGAGCAGAAGCAGGCGGACCTCAGGGCAGCAGTCCAGGAGGCAGATGCCCTGATGAAGAAGAAGGGCGCCTCGGCCAAGGGCGTCACCGCCAAACTGAACTCCATCAAGGCCAAATACAGACTCACGACCATCACGCTGGCCCAGGAAGGCGAGAACAAGTACCACGTCGAAGCCGAGATCAACCCCAAGGAGCGCGGCCCTTCGGAGCAACTCAGCAGCAAGGGCTCCTTCTCCCTGGCGCCCGGCGGGTTCGCCGCTGCCGAAGGGACAAAGGTCCCGAACATCAAGGCGGGCGCCCCGCCCATCACGGTTCACCTCATCACGAACCACGGCCCGGATGTCCCGTCAGCGACCCTCAAGGATCGCTTCCAGCGGCAGCTGGTCCAGTTCCGACAGATGCGTGACGCGCGCATCAAGCTGGCGCAAGACAGCATCACGCTGGCGAGAACCCGTCTCACGGAGCTTGAGGCGCTGCCCGCCACGGCGGACGCGAAGAAGAACGAGAAGCGGATCAAGGACATGAACACGCAGTACGACAAGATCCGTGAATCCAACGAGAACATCCGGAAGTACCGGCTGATCCGCGAGAACGACGCCGAGGGTGTCGTCGGCTCTCTGGAGAAGTGGGGAGCCACTCCCATGCCGACGCGGACCTCGACCCGGTTCTACAAGACCTCCCTCATGGAGGAGTCCATCCGGGCGGCGCTGGAGGCGGGCAAGGAGACGATCGACAAGCACTTCCAGGACGAGGACGGGAAGGCAAAGCCACCGGGCACGAAGCTCCCCACTCCGCTCCGGCATGCCTTCAGCCACGGCATCGGGATTGGCTACAAGCTCATGCCCGACATGACGGTCATCGAGACAGGGACGCTCCGTGGGGTGGCGGTTATCATCGTCCTCTCTGACAGTGACAAGCGACTCTACGTGGTCGAAACCGCCTATCCCGAGTGAGCCCACCCATGAGCACCGGACGCACTGAAGGCGAAGACGAGTTCATCGAGCCCACGGAGGAGGCCCGTAGCGCGGCCCTGGTTCGCGTCAGGGACTTCCTGGAGCGCTTCTACCGGGACGAGCCAGACAACATCGTCGCTTCGGACAACGCGCTCCTGGCGGTGGGGCCCGACTGGAGGGAGCACTGGAACGCCGCCAACGCGTTCCGCATCGTCACGCGTGCGACCTTTCCTCCCGGGACGCTGAAGGAACTCGTGGAACAGAGCGCCAACCGCCTCATCCGGGACGACGGGCAGGCCCGCGAATTCCTGCTGGAAATGTATGCGCTGAGCTCACTCGATACAGCGGTGAACTACGACGAGCTTGTCTGAGACCTGAGCCCAGCCCCCATGGCCGTCGCCGCCAGAGCCGCCGCCCGAGGAGGCCCCGCAAGAGCCGCGGCGGCCCCAGCGCGCGCGGCGGGCGGTGCCACCTCCGCGGAAGCGCCGGGAGGCGCCGCGGTGAAGGTGGGCGGTGACGCGGAGAAGGACCCGAGGTTCCGCAAGGTCATCGAGCAGTTGGAGAAGAGCGCGCAGAAGACGAGGAAGCACCCGCCCGCGTCGAAGAAGGCCGCCGAGGCCCAGGCCGCCGCCGTCTCGCCCCCCAACGAAAGGAACGCCGGGGCGAAGGCCAATCAGGTCGACGCGATGAAGTCCGCCGAAGCGCCCAAGGCCGAGCCCAACGGTTTCCTCGCGCTGCTGCGCGCCGAAATCGAAAAGGTGATGCCCAAGAACCTGGACGACGCGGACAAGTTCATGAAGGGCAGTGAGACGGAGCAGGTGAAGGGCGCCGTCTCCGGGGGCGTGAAGGACCAGAAGGACACCGCCGCGGGCCCCACCGAACAGGCCACCGCCGCGGCTCCAGACCCGAGCAGTGTGCCCGGGCGTTCCGCCGCTCCCATGCCGGAGGACCCGGCCGCACCACCGCCGCCGGTCAACGCCGCGGAGGCGATGCCCGCGCCGAAGCCAGCGGGCGAAGTGCAGGCGCTCCAGAATCCCAAGAAGGATTCGGATCAGCAGATGAAGGACGCGGACCTCACGCCAACACAGTTGCAGAAGGCGAACGACCCGCGCTTCTCCGCCGTCCTCTCCGCGAAGTCGAACGTGGAGAAGGTCGCTACGGCAGCACCCGGCAAGTACATCTCCAGTGAGAAGGCCACGCTGGGTCAGGCCGCCGCTCAAGCCACGGGGGTTGGCAAGACGGGCCTCAACCAGATGGCCGGAGTGAAGACCTCCAGCGGCTCGAAGGTGAAGACGCGCCAGATGCTGGCGAAGGCGAAGGACGAAGCGCGCCGCAAGGAAGTCACCGATACGATTGAACGGCTGTACCAGCAGACGAAGGTGAAGGTGGAGACGAAGCTCTCCACGCTCGAAGCCGACGTCATGCGCCTCTTCGACGTCGGGGCCGAAGCCGCCCTGGCGGACATGAAGTCCTACGCCAACCGCGAAATCGACCGCTTCAAGGACGACCGCTACTCTGGCATCACCGGCGGCGCGCGCTGGCTCGCCGACCTCTTCCGCGACGTGCCCGAAGGCATCAAGGTCATCCTCCGCGCGGCCCGCGGACGCTTCGCCACCAAGATGGATGCGTTGGCCGTGCGCATCTCCGCGACGGTGGACAACCGGCTCGCGGACGCGAAGGCCGAAGTCGACAAGGGCCAGGCCGCCATCAAGACGTATGTGGAGAGCCTCCCGCGAGACCTCCAGGCCGTCGGGAAGCAAGCGCAGCAGGAAGTCGCCAGTCGCTTCGACGAACTGCGCAGCGGCATCGATTCGAAGAAGAACGACCTCGCCCAGAAACTCGCCCAGAAATACAAGGAAGCGCACGACAAGGCCGACGCCACCCTCAAGAAGCTCGAGGACGAGAACAAGGGCGCCCTCAAGGGCCTCGTGGATGCCATTGGGGAGATCATCAAGATCCTCTCCGAGTTCAAGGACAAGCTGATGGCGGTACTGCGCAAGGGCGCGGACACCATCATGCTCATCCTGAAGGACCCGATTGGGTTCCTGGGCAACCTGCTGGCGGCCATCAAGCAGGGCTTCAACCAGTTCGTCAGCAACATCTGGACGCACCTGAAGCGCGGCTTCATGGAGTGGCTCTTCGGCTCGCTCGCCTCGGCCGGCATCCAGGTGCCTGCCGACCTCAACGTCTGGTCCATCCTCAAGCTGGTGCTGGACGTCCTGGGCCTCACCTACGCGTGGATGCGCGGCGAAGCCGTGAAGCTCGTCGGCGAGCGCAACGTCGCCCTCGTCGAGAAGCTCGTCGAGTACATCTCCGTCACCATCAAGGGCGGGCCGCAGGCCCTCTGGGAGAAGCTGAAGGAGGACCTCTCCAACCTGAAGGCGATGGTCATCGACGCCATCCAGGACTGGCTCATCACCACCATCGTGAAGCAGGCGGTGACGAAGGTCGTCTCGATGTTCAACCCGGCCGGCGCCTTCGTCCAGGCCGTCCTCGCCATCTACAACGTGGTGATGTGGGTCATCGAGAACGCCTCGCGCATCCTCGCCCTCATCGAAGCCATCGTGAATTCGCTGCATGCGATTGCGACGGGCGCCATCGGTGGCGCGGCGACGTGGATTGAGAACGCACTCGCGAGCCTCATCCCCATCGTCATCGGCTTCCTCGCGCGGCTCATCGGCCTGGGTGGCATCTCCGCGAAGATCCGCGAGTTCATCACCAAGGTGCAGGCCAAGGTCCGCGCCGCAGTGCTCGGCTGGCTCAAGAAGGCGTGGGCCTGGGTCAAGAAGCTCTTTGGACGCGGCGGTGGCACTGGGGCGGGGAAGGACGGCGCGCCCGCCCACGGCGTGGTCAAGAAGGGCTTCGCCATGGGCCCGGAGGGCCACACGCTCACGGCGAAGTTCGACGGGAAGAAGGTCGACATCTACATGGCCAGCGCGGGCGAAGGTCTGCTCCGCGGCCAGCTCACCAATGCCACCACGGAGGTGGCGAACAGCGGTCGCCAGGACTCCCAGAAGCGGAAGATCCTCGGCGAGCTGAAGCGCGCTGGGGATGGGCTCGACAGCATGCACCAGGACTGGACCATCGCCGAGGGCAAGGACCCGCGCGGCGGCACCGGGACCCTCGACTACGAGGGCTTCGCGGGCGTCCGCATGGCGCAGATCGTCCAGTCGCTCAAGGGCCTGGAGAAGTATGACATCCATGCGCTGCACCGGATGTTCAAGCCAGCCCGGAGGAAGCTGCCGCCGGGATACCAGATCCGAAAGCAGCTCTACGACCGGGGCAGCGGTTGGACGAAGGTCAGCAAGGACATCCGCACGAAGTTCGCGAGCAAGGTCCAGAGCGAGGTCCGCACGGTGCTCCTCAAGCTCACCACCAACCCCGCCCAGGCCCAGGCCGATTGGCGACGGCTCAAGGTGGAAGGGAAGATTCCGGACACGTTCGTGCTGTCACCGACCTTCAGCCTCGCGTCCGTCACCCACAGCCTGTACGACGCGGATCACGATCCACCGCTGGGGGTCCACTGGACCGCCGAGGGCTACAACTCCAACGACCAGTCCCGCAACGACGCGGTGAGCAAGCCGCCGCACCCACCGCAGGCGATGCTGCTGGGCCCGAACCGGTCCAAGGGAGGCGTGCCGTTCCAGCCTCACGAGGTGGGACCGGACTTCACCAGCAGCTATGCCGAGGGCGGACGCAAGAACGCGGCGACCATCGACGGCCAGCCCTTCATCTTCCTCAACGAAGCCGGCCAGCCCATCCCCTTCTGACGGAGGTCTCCCGTGGGACGACGTGTGGTGCAGCAGGGCAGCGAGGTGTACGCGACCCGAGCCGTGGACCTGTCCCGGGACGGCCAGACGGTGCTCATCGCGAGGCACGCCGTGAACACCCCCGAGCGGTTGGAGCTGCGGGCCTGGGACGACCTGCACGTCCTCGAACACTGGGGCGCGCGGCTCAACGCGGACGCCACCTTCGCGCGCTTCACCTCGGAGGACGACCGGCTGGTGGTGACAGACGCCCAGAGGAACACCGTGCTGCTCGACCGGGCGTCGGGCGGCAAGGTGCAGCCCCTGCGTCCAGGAACGCGCGGCGCCTCGGTGGCGCGGCATGCGCCTCGCGCGGTCGTGCTCGGCGCGCAGGTGGAGGTGCTCGACACCACCGACGGTCGGAGCCTGTGGAACGTGAGTGAGTCCCACGCGAGCCTCAAGGCAGAGGCCGTGGCGCTCAGTCCGGACGGCACGAAGCTGGCGGTGACCGGCTGGGAGGGGGCCCAGGTCGCGCTGCTCGACGTGGACTCGCGAAGCCTGGTGAAGGTCCTCGAGCCGTGGTCAGCGCGCGGAACGCAGCTGCTGGCGCTCGACGCCTCGGGCCAGTACCTCTCGCTCGTCGGCACCGGAGGCTCCGCGGCCTGGGCGCTCGCCACCGCCAGCCACGCGGCTCCGGAGGAGCTGGGCCCGGAGCGGACCGCGTACACCTGCCACGCGTTCCATCCCCGGCTCCCCGTCATCGTGCTGGGGAGCCGGGCCGGGTACGTCACCAGCATCGACCTGGAGACCGGCGCCTGCCGGTACGCGGAGAAGGTCCACGAGGGGCGCGTCTGGGACGTCGCGGTCTCGGAGGACGGCGCCCGCGTGGTCTCCGCCGGGGACGAGGGAGACGTCTACCTTCAGGAGTGGGCCGAAATGGAGGCGCTCGGCACCAGCCGGATCTTGTAACCCCCGCCGCGCAGTGCGCCTGTCATTACTTGTGCGCCTCCGCCTTGGGGATCTTCAACGCCTGGAAGATGTGGATGATGCCCTGGTCGTTGAAATAGCTGTTCCACTTGGGGGCCGTGCCCGCCAGGTTGAGCGCGATGGCCTTCGCCGGAGGGTAGCTGCCGACCGTCACGGGCCCGGGAAGCATGCCCACGTGATGCTCGGCGACGGGCGTGCGGTAGTAGCTCGTGTTGCGCGTCAGCGCCGTATGGGTGGCATCCACGTTGAAGACAATCCCCCACTGCTGGCAGGCGATGCTGGGCTCCATGATGCTCATCCCGCCCGAAGGAATGAGGTGGATCTGCGGGTAGAACTCGCCCGCCTTGGGCGGGGAGGAGCGCAGCCGGGAGCGTGCATGGTCCAGGCAGACCTCCAGCCCGAAGTGGATGCCCGCCATGGTGAACGCGCCCTGGCCCCCCAGGCCCGTCTTCGTCTGCTCCCGCCCCGGCCCCACGGCCTCTTCGCGCCGGGTCAGCGTGTCCCGTGACCCCTCCGTCGGACGCAGGATGCTCATCGCGTCGGTGGGCTTCCCCACCAGGGCACTGCGGAACGTGGTGCGCTTCCAGCCTTCGAACCCCTCGGTGAAGACGTGGTTCGGCGCTCCGCAGTTGAAGCAGTGCTTCGTGGTCTCGTAGACGGGGTTCCGGATGAAGTCCACGTGGGAGATGAACTCCTTGTAGACAATCAGGCTGGACTCGGGGCCCACCTCGTCCGTGCCCCCGCGCTGGACCATGGCGATGTTGAAGACCTCCTTGTCGGAGCCGGTGTCCAGGTAGGCAATCGCTGTCCCGAAGACGAAGAGCCAGTCCTTGAACTGATCCTGTCGAGTGAAGACGCGGAGCGTCTCCATGATCAGCGACACCTCCTCGATGGGATAGGCCCCGTTGATGTCGTGGAAGTAGAACTCGGGCGCCATGAAGATCTTCAGGATGGACGAGGACTTCCTCACGGCCGGATCCGCGAAGGCCGCCTTGATGGCCTCCCGCATGATGTGGCACCGCCCCCGGATGTCGGGCTGTGCCTTCGTGCCGCCGAGGTACTTCTTGCCGTAGGTCGTCCCCATCGCCACGGCGGGGAAGGTATTGACCTGGTATCCGATGCACTGGGCGCTGGTGTAGGGCATTTCGCCTCTCAAGCTTTCAACGAGGGGGTTCCACGCTTCAGTAGGTGCCCCAGCGCGAGGGCAAGGGACCACTCCACTGCGCCGCCATTCCAGGCACTGCCAGCGGGGTGGTGCCGCCAATCCGCATGACGCTGGAGTCCGCGCCCAGGTCGGACCAGTTCACCGCGATGTTGCGGCAGTACAGGTCCTTGGCGAACGCCGACTGCGGATCATGGATGCAGGGGGCCGGATTCCAGACGCGATCCGCCTGCAGCTGCTGGACGGCGGCGACCGTTTCGGCGGGCATCACACCGGACGCCTTGACGAAGGGAACGCCATCCACAGGCGTGCCATCCGCCGCGAGGAGCTCGAAGACCTTGCCCGAATAGCTCAGCTCGCCCGGCATGCTGAAGTCCCAGGCCTGCGCGCTGAAGGGCGCTGTCTGGCCACAGGTGGCCGGCCCCCCGGGCGCGTCGGTGCAGTCGCCTCCGACGTGGAGCACCAGCACGTCCCCCGCCTTCACGAGCACGCCGGAGGGGAAGGTGAAGCTGAAACCGGAGTTGGTCAGCTCGCGGAGCGAGAGGCCCTTCAGCGTCCCGCCGGTGACGGCCACCAGCTCGATGAGATCCTGCTGGGGTGACGGGTTGATCTCCGTGATGCGCAACGTGGCCCCCGGCACGGGCTGTCCTCCGCCCGCGTCCGTCGGGCCCCCGTCCGGGCCTGCGTCGGTCTGTCCCGCGTCCTCGGCGCCCGCGTCCGCCACACCCGCGTCCGGCGCACCCGCATCCGTCCCAGGAGCCTGGACGCAGCGCTCCTCGACACAGACGATGTCCGGCCCCCGGGATGCGCAGTCGCGGTCCCGGGTGCACTCGGACTCCGAACATCCATCGAGGAACGGGAGCAGCGCGAGTGCGGCGAACAGCGGGACGCCATGGAGACGGGACAAGGAGAATCCTCGGGGCAGGGACTGAACGGACCCGCTGCGCTATCGCACCCCGAAGAACCGGACAAGCCGTCGAAGTGCGCTCACCCTGACGCACCGGGCCACGGCGTGTGTCACCGGTTGACACACGGGAAACATCCGTCCGGAGGCCGTCGGTTGACTTCACCTGCGCGGCGGTGCTGAACCGGATGGCCCCGGGCAGTCGCGGGCCCGGTGGGCTTGCAGCGTTCGTGAACCCCGCTTGCCGCGTCTGGAGCCACATCCATGATGACCCCTCCCCGTCGTCACCGCCGGAGCCCCTGGCTCTCGCGGTGGCATCACCTCGCCGTCGCGGGCCTTGCCTCGGCGCTGGTCTCCTGCGCCGCCACGGACACGCCTGACGCAGCTCCCGCCCCGGACGCCCCCGCCGCCGTGGAGCCGGCGCAGCAGTCGCAGGAGCTGCTCACCTGGACGCTGGGCGCGAAGTACGACGCCACGCAGGCCAACATCGACTTCCGCGTCTACTCCTCGCGCGCCACGCGCATCGAGGTGTGGATCTACAAGACGCCCCAGGGCGCGCAGGAGACCGTGAAGTACGTGATGACCAAGGACACGGCCACCAACATCTGGTCCAAGTCCGTCTCCGTCGCCACGCTGAAGGGCTCCACCTACAACCTCACCGGGACCGTCTACTACGGCTACCGCGCGTGGGGCCCGAACTGGCCCTACGACTCCACCTGGTCGAAGACGAACACCTCGGCGGGCTTCCTCTTCGACGTGGACAGCCAGGGCAACCGCTTCAACCCGAACAAGGTGCTGTGGGATCCGTACGCGCTGGAGCTGAGCCACGACCCGGTGAACCCCAGCAACCAGGACGCCACGGTGTTCGCCTCCGGGCCCCTGCACCGCTACAAGGACAGCGGCCCGTTCGCGCCCAAGGGCGTCGTGCTGCCACCGGAGACCGTCGCCACCGGCACCAAGCCCACGCGCGCCTTCAAGGACGACGTCGTCTATGAAGTGCACCTGCGCGGCCTGACGAAGCAGGACACCGGCTCCGGGCTGGATGCCGCCTGTCTGGGCACCTACAAGACGGCGGGCCAGAAGGCCGCGCAGCTCGCGGCCCTGGGCGTCACCGCGGTGGAGTTCCTGCCGCTGCACGAGACGGACAACGACAACAACGACTTCGCGCCCACCACCACCACGGGCGACAACTACTGGGGTTACATGAACCTCAGCTACTTCGCGCCGGACCGCCGCTACGCCTGCGACAAGAGCGCGGGCGGCCCCACGCGTGAGTTCAAGGCGATGGTGAAGGCCTTCCACGACGCGGGCATCAAGGTGATGGTGGACGTCGTCTACAACCACACCGGCGAAGGCGGCGGGTGGATCAACGGCGACTCCAGCACGTACAACGTCATGACGTACCGGGGCCTGGACAACCCCACGTACTACAGCCTCACGGCGGACAAGCAGTTCAACTGGGACAACACCGGCGTGGGTGGCAACTTCAACACGTTCAACCCCACGGCCCAGAACGTCATCCTCCATTCGCTGTCGTACTGGAAGGACACGCTGGGCGTGGACGGCTTCCGCTTCGACCTGGCGTCGGTGCTGGGCAACACCGTGGAGCACGGCGGCTACAACTACGACCGCGACAACGCGGGCACGGCGCTCAATAAAATCGTCACCCTGTTGGATCCGCGTCCGGACGCGGGCGGCGCGGGCACGGACTTCGTCGCGGAGCCGTGGGCCATTGGCGGCAACTCCTACCAGGTGGGCAACTTCCCGGCGAAGTGGAAGGAGTGGAACGGCATCTTCCGCGACACCTTCCGCAAGGACCAGAACCAGATGGGCGCGGAGGCGGTGACGCCGGGGCAGCTGGCCACGCGCTTCACGGGCTCGTCGGACCTGTATGGGGATGACACCCGCAAGCCGGCCGCGTCGGTGAACTTCATGGTGGCCCACGACGGCTTCACCCTGAAGGACCTGTACTCGTGCAACAGCAAGAACAACAACCAGGCGTGGCCCCTGGGCCCGTCCGACGGCGGCGAGGACAGCAACCACAGCTGGGACCAGGGCGGCAGCGCGACGTTGCAGCGGCAGGCGGCGCGCAACGGGCTGGCGTTCATGATGCTGAGCGCGGGCGTGCCCATGCTCACCGGCGGTGACGAGTTCCTGCGCTCGCAGGGCTGCAACAACAACGCGTACAACCTGGACTCGAACAAGAACTGGCTGGACTACGCGTGGAGCGCGGACCAGTCCAACTTCCGCCTGTTCGCCCAGAACCTCATCGCGTTCCGCAAGGCGCACCCGGCGCTGCGTCCGGCCAACTTCTACAGCGCGTCGGACACCAACGGGAACGTGATGGAGCAGCACCGCTGGTTCAAGCCCGACGGCGCCGTGCCCAACGCGGCGTACTTCGACGACGCGGCGAACCACGCGCTCGCGTACCGCATCGACGGCACCGAGTTCAGTGACACGGTGGGCGCCATCTACGTCGCCTACAACGGCTGGTCCGCCAACGTGAACTTCACGCTGCCGTGGCCGGGCACGAACAGGAAGTGGTACCGCGTGACGGACACCTGCTCGTGGATTGAGAGCCGGGGCGCCAACCAGGTGCTGCTCAACCCGGGCGTCGCGGACGACGTCGGCGCCGAGAACTCGGTCTATGGCCTGTGCGGCCGGGGCGTGCTGGTGCTCGTAGCGAAGTAGCTTTGCACTCGCGGGGACCCGGTGCGCCCGCACGGGTCCGGGTCCTCGCGGTGGGGCGTCATCCTGGCTGCGGCGGAAGCGAGCCCCCGGTATAAGGCCCGGCGGATTCTGGCATCCCCGCGAGGAAGGACCGTGCGCCCGTGACCCCGGAAGAAGAGAGGTCCGCCGCCCTGCTGCGGCGGCTCCAGCAAGAGGACTCGTTCGAGAACGAGACGTTCGCGGACCTGGACCTCCAGGGCCTCGACCTGAGCGGCAAGGAGTTCTACCGGTGCACCTTCCAGGACTGCCAGTTCCAGGAGGGGCGCTGGAAGGACAGCCAGCTGGAGGTCTGCGTCTTCAAGGGCTGCAACCTCACGCGCGCGAACTTCAATTCCATCCGCCTCAGGGACGTGCGCTTCGAGGGCTCGAAGTTGATGGGCATTGATTGGACGGGCGTGGCGGCGAACCCGGAGGTGGCGTTCGAGGAGTGCGGCCTGCCCTACTGTTCGTTCGTGGGGCTGGGCCTGCGGCAGACGGCCTTCGTGCGCTGCGTGGCGAAGGAGGCGAACTTCTTCGACATGGACCTGACGGACGCGGACTTCACCGGCACGGACCTCACGGGCAGCAACTTCCGCGGCTGCACCCTCACGCGGACCGACTTCACCGGGACGACGGGCCTCCTGTTGGATCCGGCGCGCAACAAGTTGAAGGACACCCGCGTCCCGCAGGAGACGGCGATGTCGCTGGCGCATTCCCTGGGGATGCTCGTGGACGGCTACCACGCGAAGCCGGCGGCGCGCGGCGGCGCGAAGAAGAAGCGCTGATCTCGCCACCCGTCACGCGCGATTCGGCAGCCTTTCACATCAACAGGTGCAACAAGCCCAACAATGCTCTCTGATGCCTACTCGCCTACCATGAACTAAAGATACCATTCAGCCAAAAGCCAGCCCGTATGTATAACGGACGCGCACTGGGATGCCGATTATTTCACAGAGACATGACGAAACCCAAAGTAACTAGAGGGACGAGTGTCCACCCAATCAGGGTTCTTTTCCGACATTTGTCCAGCGAGCATACAGATCATTGATCTAGCAGCCCCCAAAGCCTTCTCGGCGGAATCAACCGAGAAATCCTTGGCCATCACAAATGATGGTACCCTTCCAGCCTTCCACAGCTCCGTAGTATTCACCTTGAAATGCACAAGCCTATTTCTCATCGCAATGAGCTTTAAAAACCTCCCATAGGTCTCTTCGCCAGGCTCGAACCCTTTAAGCCCTTTCACCTTTGGGAAAAACAGCCACTTGCCATCCAAAGGCAGTTTATCAAACGAATCAAACCAACTCCTACTCAACTCCATTGCCCTCGAATTGATGTGCGCCTCAAGAGCAGTGGCACCAAAAACATAGATCAAAGAAATACACTCTGCATAATGACCATACTTAGACTCCAGCTCCGGATGAAGACCATCCACCATGTGGATCGCATCTGCCTCAAGCTCATCATAAGCAGCGGCCTCATCGCCTCCGTATCTTCTCAACACAGCCTCCTCCCGAGCCTCGGCCAGTCTCCACTCAGACTCCACAGAATCGATAGTCTTCCGAACGCGCTTAGCTCTCTTGAGCGCCCTCATCGCCATCCAATAGTACATCACATCGACATCAACCGACGTCTCGATTACGATACGATCTGAAACACCAGTGATTGACATTCTGGACTCCTGGCGAAGCATCTAGAAACATCTCAGCTACCCGATCCAACTCAGCAAGCCTTTGGGCCACTAAAAAAACATGCCGGCCCCAGATTTTCCTGAGGCAAAAGGATCTTCTTGAATTAACGAGCAGAAAAAAGTCACTGTCAAGGCGGACGAACACACTCGCATTGGCGCTCAAAATTGGCATGCCATAATCGCGGAAGCTAACAGCGCCTAACGAAAGTGCGGACTGGACTGGCCAGGAGCAAGGGCCGTCTCCAGCGTGAGGAGCATGGTTCGCGAACTCGTTCCCGACGCCTTCTGGCAGCGCATGGCGCCGGCTGCTGCCTCCGCCCAGGCCGAAGAAGAAGCTGGGCCGTCCTCGTGCGGACGACAGGGCGGCGCTCGAGGCCATCGTCTTCGTGCTTCGAAGCAGCATTCCTTGGGAGATGCTGCCTCGCAAGCAGTTCGGCCTGTCGGGCATGACGGCCTGGCGCAGGCTGGAGGAGTGGACCCGCGCAGGCGTGAGGGGAAAGCTCCAAGAGCGGCTGCTGGATGAGTTGGGGCTGCGCGGCAAGGTGGACTTCTCCCGCGCCTCCATCGACTCCTCGTCCGTGCGGGCGTCAAAAAGGAGGCCCTTACAGGCCAAGCCCGACGGATAGAGCGAAGGCGGGTAGCAAGCATCATCTTCTCGTAGAGGCCCACGGCCTGCCTCTCACCGAGTCGATGACGGCGGCCAACGTGCACGACACGCACGAACTCTTCCCCCTCGTCGACTCCGTGCCTGCGGTGCGGCTGCCTTCGGGGCAGCGCCGCTTCCGGCCCGCGAAACTCCACGGCGACAAGGCCTACGCGTCCAGGAAGAACCGGAGCGGGCTTCGCCTCCGAGGCATCGCCGCCCGCATCGCGCGCTCGGGCGTCGAGTCCAAGGAGCGGCTATGACGCTACCGTTGGGTGGTGGAGCGCACCTTGGCTTGGAAGAACCAGCTGCGCCGACTTCGAGTCCGCGACGAGCGCAGGGACGACGTCCACTCCGGCTCTCTCGTCCCCGGCTGCTGCGTCATTCTCCTACGCCGTCTCTGTCCTGGTATTTGTTAGAAACTGTAAATGTTGGCATTGGACCGACGGTTTTAGGGAAATTGGCAGGAGACCAGGGCTTTCCGAGCAATCTCACCTCGTCAGGACTCAGTTTTCCAAAAGTGCTTTCAAGTTGCCCTATGTAATTCATAAAAAATGGCCATCGCACCACCTCAATGCGAAAGATATTCCCAAGCCAATAAAGCACGCTGCCTATTGGGACAGTTCCGCCGTTCGGCGTTGGGACTGTCCGACCCTCTATGTCAACTTCGTGGCGCGTATCCCATTGAGCATAGTCAATTGGCTTGACCGCATCCTCATCGATCGCAGGGTCATAATAAGACTCAAACATGTTGCCATCAAAGACTGTAAGCAAGAAGACGACCACTCCTCTTTCATCTGCAAGAAGCCGATGAGGATGGAGTCTTTCGTAAATGCTGGAGAGTGCCGACATGAGACCGTCGCGAACGATTGTTCGTGCGTTCTCCGCCATGTCTTTTCCTCCGAAAGCCGCAAAATTAATCGCACTGCGGCCATGCGAGAAGAACAAGAGACCCTTCAGGGCACCGAGAAGAGCTTTGTATCTTTCCGGGCTGTCCGAAACGGGGAACGTCTTTAGTGTGCTGGCATGCTTGAAATATCTGCTGGCGTCTTCGGTAAAGAAAATCCAGGGTTTACTCGCACTTCGCTTGCACGAGATGCGGAGTTCAATTCGTCGTTCATTGATTAGTTTGTAGGCCAGGATATCCAGTTCGCGCTCTGATTTTAATGCGTTATTATAGTATGTGACTGAGTGAAATGTGTGCCAGCCATGTTTTTGGAGTGCATGGGCAACGCGCTGCTCCAATGGGTATCCACTGGAGGCAATTGCCTTTTTTACCTGTTGTAAAAGGTCGGGGGACGTCATGGAGTCTCCTTATGCTCGGCTGGGAATAGAGTATAGGCTGTATGGGACTGTAGAGGAAGGCAGGATGACATTATAAAGGGCCGGAAGGGTTGACAGCACCCTCCGAAAGTGCGGACTGGAGTGGTCAGCAGCAAGGGCCATCTCCAGCTTGAGGAGTATGAGTCGAGAACTGGTTCCCAGCACCTTTGGCCGCGTGTTGCGCCGCTGCTACCTCCCACCCCAGCCGAAGAAGAAGCTGGGCCGTCCGTGGACGGATGACCGGGCGGCGCTGGAGACCATTGTCTTCGGGCTTCGCCGCGACATCCCGTGGGAGATGCTGCCTCGCAAGCAGTTCGGCATGACGGCTTGGCGCAGGCTGAAGGACTGGACTCGCGCAGGAGTATGGGGAAAGCTTTAGGAGCGGCTGCTGGATGAGCTGGGGTTGCGCGGCAAGGTGGGCTGCTCGCGCGTCGCCATCGACTTCTCGTCCGTGCGGCCTTCAAGAAGGGGGGGCCTCACGGGCCCAAGCCCGACGGATAAGGCGGAGGCGGGTAGCAAGCATCATCTTCTCGTAGAGGCCCATGGACTGCCGCTCACGGAGTCGGTGACAGCCGCCAACGTGCACGACACGCACGAGCTCTTCCCCCTCGTCGACTCGGTGCCCGCGGTGAGGATGCCTTCGGGGCAGCGGAAACGACGGCCTGGGAGACTTCATGGCGACAAGGCCTACGCCTCCAGGAAGAGCCGACGTGGGCTCCGGCTGCGCAGCATCGCTCCGCGCATCGCTCGCCCTGGCATTGAGTCCAAGGAGCGTCTGGGACGCTACCGCTGGGTGGTGGAGCGCACGCTGGCCTGGAAGAACCAGCTGCGCAGGCTTCGGGTCCGCGACGAGCGCAGGGACGACGTCCACTTCGGCTTTCTCGTCCTCGGCTGCTGCGTCATTCTCCTACGTCGCCTCTGTCCTGACATTTGTTAGGAGCTGTAAGGTCAGGACGTATTCAGACCTCCCGAAAGAACAAGCAAGCCCTTGTCCTGCCGCACTCCTGTGATTTTCACAGTCTTCCTGAGCGATTTGCTCAGCCCAGCGCACAGCTCATCAAAACACTGTATCCCGAAGGAGCCCGCAACATTCTAGCCCACTCCATTAGAATGCGTGTGAAGCGCTACTGTGAAGCGCTACCATGAGAAGATGTCTAACGGTGTGTCGGTGCGAAAAAGAGCGTGATGACCGCGTCGCCCATTACCCGAGGCTCGCGAGCCGGCGGCAGGCGGCGGACTTCACCGCGAGGTACACGCGCAGGCCCGGTGCGAGGTCCAATTCGCGCACGGCGGAGTGCGTGAGCCGCACCACCCAGCGCACGCCCGCCACGTCCACGTGGGTCGCGCACTCCCCTGCCCCGGCGTCCTCCAGCTTCGTCACCGTGCCTTCCAGCACGTTGCGCGCGGAGATGCCGGTCAGCGGCCCCGTGGACAGGAGGATGTCCTCGGCTGGAACCGCGTAGGCGGCGCGCGTGCCCGTGGGCAGGCCGGGCGCGTCCGGGACCCAGAGGGACAGTGCCTCCGTGATACGCAGCCTCGTGCCTCCGGCCGCGGGGTGTTCCAGCGTGCCCTCCAGGATGTTCTCCTCGGGTTCGCCGGTGAGCAGGCCTCGCGCGGCCGTGCCCAGCACCGTGTCCGCGGATCCGACCGCGCGCACCGCCCCACCGTCCAGGAGCAGGGCCTCGTGGGCGAGCACCCGCGCCTCTCCCATCTGGTGCGTGACGTACAGCAGGGGCACGTGGGCCTCGTCTCGCACGCGCAACAGGTAGGGCAACACGCGCTCCTTCAACGCGACGTCCAGCGCGGCCAGCGGCTCATCCAGCAGCAGCAGCGCCGGGTCCGTGGCGAGCGCCCGCGCCAGGGCCACCCGCTGCTTCTCGCCTCCCGACAGCGTGACGGGGTAGCGGTGCAGCAATGGCTCCAACTCCAGCAGGTGCACGGCTTCGTCCACGCGCGAGGGTCGTCCGGCGCGCACACCGAAGCGCACGTTCTGACCGGCGGTGAGGTGCGGGAAGAGCAGCGCGTCCTGGGGCACGTAGCCCATGCGGCGCGACTCGGGCGGCACGTCCACGCCGGCAGCGCTGTCGAGCAGCACGCGACCGCCCACCACCACGCGACCGCGAGCGCCGCGCCGCAGCCCCGCGAGCACCTCCAGCAGCGACGTCTTCCCGGAGCCCGAACGCCCCAGCACCGCCACCGACGCGGACGTGAAGCGCGCTTCGACCTCCAGGGTGAAGCGCGCCAATGGCAGACGCAGCGACAGCTCCATCACGACCGTGCGCCTTCCACGCGAGTGCTCCACCCGGGCGCATGAACCCTCACGCGAGCCCCCGGGCGCCGCGCCGCCGCGTCACCGCTTCCGTCACGTACATGACCGCGAACGCGAGCACCACCGCCACGCCCGCGAGCTTCAATGCCTCCGCGTCATGGCCTGTCTGCGTGCGCTGGAAGATGGCCAGCGACAGCGTCTGCGTGTACCCCGGCATGTTGCCGGCGACCAACACCGTGGCGCCGAACTCCCCCAGCGCCCGTGAGAACGCGAGCAGCGCGCCCGTGAGCACGCCGCGCCACGCGAGCGGCAACGTCACCCGGAAGAAGGCCCGCACGCGCGTGTCGCCCAGCGTGCGCGCCACCGCCACCAGCCGTGGATCCACTTCCTCGAAGCCCGTGCGCGCCGAGCGCACCAGCAGCGGGAACGACATCACGGCGCTCGCCAGCACCACGGCCTTCGGCGTGAACACGACCTCCACGCCCAGCGTGTCCAGCAACCGTCCCAGCACCGAGTCCCGCGCCAGCAGCTCCAGCAGCACCAGGCCCACCGCCGTCGGAGGCAACACCAGGGGCAGCGCCAGCACCGTCTCCACCAGGCCCCGCCCCGGGCCCTTCCACCGCGCCAATGCGTACGCCGCCGCCACGCCCGGCACCAGGATGAGCGCCGTGGACAGCGCCGCCACCGCCACCGTGAACAGGACCAGTCCGGTCAGCCCCTCATCCATCACGGCGAAGGCCGTCCCATGCCTGCATCCGGCTTCGCGCGCGGCATCCCCGCATCCACCGGCATCCGGTCCTTCACGCCGCCCGGCGTCGCTTGAGCCCCCACCGCGCCCGTGTCCACTCCAGCATCCTGCGTCGCTCCAGGCGCATTCGGCGTCCCCACCTCCACGAACCCGGCCTTCCGGAACGCCTCCCGCGCCATGTCCGTCCGAAGAAACCGCACGAACTCGAGCCCACCCTCCGGCGACTTGCCGCGCGTCAGCGCCGCCGCCGGATACACGATGCGCGGCGCATCCCCCTCCGGCACCGTGAACGCCACGCGCACCTTCTTCGATTGCGCCGCGTCCGTCGCGTACACC